>DASCOT010000037.1:0-46066 GCA_036012155.1 Acidobacteriota bacterium | reverse complement strand
AGCTGCGAAGTGGCCGGCTACACCCCCTCGGGGCGCCATCCCGACTTCCTCCGATCGGTAACCCTGGTCATGGGGCAGAAACAGCAACTGCTCTGGGACCTGCCGCCCACCGAAACGTTCGCCCTGAACCGCGCGCTGTTCGACGTGCCGCGCGCTGCGTTTCGGGAGATCCGCGACGAGCTTGTGGAGCTACTGGAGCTGGGCGCGTTCATGGACCAGCCGGTACGCAACCTCTCCCTGGGCCAGCGCATGCGTTGCGAGCTGGCAGCGTCGTTGCTGCACCGACCGAAGGTGCTGTTCCTCGACGAGCCGACCATCGGGCTCGACGTGCAGGTGCAGCGGACGGTGCGCCGGTTCGTGAAGGAGTACCAGCGGCGACACGAGGCCACGGTGATGCTGACGAGCCACGATATGTCGGACGTGGGCGCCATCGCCGAGCGCATCGTGCTGATCGATCAAGGGGTGATCCGTTTCGACGGCCGTCTGGAGGCCTTTCAGCAAACCTTCGGGGGCGGGCGACGGGTGGTGACGCGCAGCTCCGACGGCCTGGAAGATCTCGGGTTCGTCGCCGACGAGCCGGGCCGCTGGGTGGCCACCGTCGGGCCCGAGCAGGTCAACGGCCTGCTCGGCGAGGTGCTGCAGCGACATCCTGACGCCGACGTCACGGTCGAGGATCCACCGCTCGAGGAGGTGCTAGCCACCGCCTTCGCGAGGGAGCGCGACCCGGAAAGCAACCTCGTGGACAACCCGGAGACGACACGGGAGGACGCGTGAGCCTTGTCCGCGTGGCCCGGGCCATGCCGGCGATGTTCCGCATCGGAATGGCGGAGCTGGTCGCCTATCGCGCTGAGATGGTGATCTGGATTCTCACCGCCACGATGCCGCTGATCATGCTGGCGCTGTGGAACACGGTCGTCGAGGACGCCCCGGTGGCTGGCTACGGGCCGACCGAGATCACCCGCTACTTCGCCGCTACCCTGGTGGTACGGCAACTCACCTCGGCCTGGGTGCTCTGGCACCTGAACTGGCTTATCCGCACCGGCGGCCTGTCAGCGAGGCTACTCCGCCCCATCAACCCCTTGGTCTACGAAGGCGTGACCATGCTGGCGGCCATGCCAATGCGACTGCTCGTCGTTGCGCCGATGATGGTGGGGCTGGTGTTGTGGCGACCGGAGCTGCTGGCGTGGCCGGGGCTCGAGGCGCTGGCGCTGTTCTCGGTGAGCGTGCTACTGGCGTGGCTCATGACATTCCTCGTACAGGCCCTGTTCGGTATGGTCGCCTTCTGGACCGACCAGAGCGAGGGCATGTTCGGCGTCTGGTTCACCGTGTGGATGCTCCTGTCGGGCTACATCGCGCCGCTCGCCATGTTCCCGGAGCCGATGCAGGCGGTCCTCGCCTGGCTGCCGTTCCGCGGCATGATCGCCGTACCAGTGGAGCTGCTCGGTGGTTTTCTGGCTCCTGAGGATGCGCTCTTCGACATCGGTGCGCAGGTGATGTGGGTGGTGGTGCTGGCGTCAGCGGCTGCAGCCACCTGGCGTCGCGGCATCCGCCGCTACGGGGCTTTCGGTGCCTAAGATCCTGCGGCAGATCCGCGCTGTCAAAGCGCTGCTACGTGTGTCGCTGGCCACGGTGATGCAGTACCGGAGCAACTTCCTGCTCGGCATGGCGACCGGACTGCTGCACGCCGTCGGCACCATCACCCCACTGGCTCTCGTATTCTGGCATCGCGACAACATCGGCGGCTGGGAGCTACCGCACGCGCTGCTGGTGATGGCGTTCTTCCTGTTGATGAGCGGCATCCAGTCGGGGATCTTCGAACCCAACCTGGGCGAGGCGGTCGAGTCGATCCGCCTCGGCACGCTGGACCTGATGCTGATGAAGCCGGTCGATGCGCAGCTACTCGTGAGCCTGCGCAAGTTCAACGCGGCGGCCGTGTGGGACCTGGTGGCGGGCGTGGTGGTGGCGGCTGTCGCCAGCTCCTCGTTGCAAGCCTCGGGGGTCGAGGATCTCCTGCTTGCCGTGGCGCTGTTCGGAACGGGGGTGGTGGCAATGTATGGGCTGTGGCTGCTCGCCATCTGCGTGAGCTTCTTCTTCGTACGGGTCGACAACCTACGCTTTCTGCTGTGGGCGGTCACCGACGCCGGCCGTTGGCCCATCGACGTGTTTACCGGCGTGGCGCGCTTCCTGCTTGTTGCGCTGGTGCCGGTGGCGCTGATCACCAGCTTCCCGGCTGATGCGGTGCGCGGCACCTGGTCGCTGCAGACGCTCACCGTCGCCGGCGCCGTGTCGCTAGCTTTCCTGGTGGGCTCACGGTGGGCTTGGAAGCGCAGCCTGGCGAACTACACCTCGGCGAGCTCATAGGCACGGGCTCAAGACTTCCTGTCTCCCGAGACCGCCGCGCGGTACCCTGCCGATCCTCGACTGAACCACGGAGGCTTCGATGCGTGCGCTGTCCGTTACCCTTCTATTGGTCCTGCTCATCGCCCAGGCAATGGTCCCGGCAGTCGGTCAGGCAATAGCCCCGCAGGCGGACGACAACGCCACCGTCGAAGATCTGCTGGACGGCCTTGCGTGGCGCTCGATCGGCCCGGCATTCATGGGTGGGCGCACGGTCGATCTGGCAGGGGTTCCGGGACGGCCGAACCTGCTCTACATGGCCACCGCTTCGGGTGGGCTGTGGCGCACCGAGGATCGGGGCATCACCTGGGAGTCGATCTTCGACGACGGCGGGACGTTGTCGCTAGGGGCAGTGGCCGTGGCGCCCTCGGACCCGAATGTCGTCTACCTGGGTACCGGCGAGCACAATCCGCGCAACTCGACGTCGTTCGGCGACGGAGTGTACCGCTCCACCGACGGCGGCGACACGTGGACGCACATTGGCCTGGAAACCACCGAGCGCATCGCCCGCATCCGTGTGCATCCCGACGACCCCGACCACGTCTACGTCGGCGCCATGGGGCACGCTTGGGGAGCCCACCCGGACCGCGGCGTCTACCGCAGCCACGACGGTGGCGAAACCTGGGACAAGGTCCTCTACGTCGACGAGACCACCGGCGTATCTGATCTGACGATCGACGTTACCAACCCGCGCGTGCTGTACGCCGGCATGTGGGATTTCCTACGCCAGCCGTGGGGCTTCCGCTCCGGCGGCCCGGGCGGCGGCCTGTACGTGAGCCGCGACGGCGGCGACAGCTGGGCCAACCTCACCGAAGCAGGGCTCGACAACGGGCTGCCTTCCGGGGTGCTCGGCCGTATCGGTGTAGCCGTTGCCGTATCCGACCACGATGTGGTCTACGCCATGATCGAGTCGACTGAGGGGGCCCTGTGGCGCAGCAGCGACGGCGGCAGCTCCTGGGAGCACGTCAACGACGACCGCGCCATCGCTTCGCGGCCCTTCTACTACACCGACTTCCGCATCGATCCGTCGAACGAGGACCGCCTCTACATGGTGGGCGGCCGGCTGAACCTGTCTACCGACGGCGGCCGCACCTGGCGGCGGATCGCCACGACGCACCACGGCGACCACCAATCGTTCTGGATCAATCCCGACGATCCGATGATGGTGGTCGACGGCAACGACGGCGGCATCGCCTATTCCTACAACGGCGGTGAGACCTGGGAGCTGGTCAACAACCTGCCGCTGCAGCAGGCCTATCAGCTTGGCGCCGATATGCGCGATCCCTACTTCGTGTGCGCTGGCTTCCAGGACAACGACGCCTGGTGCGGCCCGAGCAACACCATGACCAGCACCGGCATCCTCGAGGCCGACTGGTACCACGTGCAGTATGGCGACGGCACCTACATCCAGCCCGACCCCAGCGATCACAACATCGTCTACGCCGGCTCCCAGGGAGGGAGCATCCTGCGCATCGACCTGCGCACCAACGAGAACCGCTCGATCCGCCCCTACCCGTTCTCAGGCGGCGCCGTCGGCGAGCACCCGTACCGCTTCAACTGGAACTCGCCCATCTACATTTCTCCGCATGACCCGAAGGCCGTCTATCTGGGCGGCAACGTGCTGTTTCGCACCAACGACGGCGGCGACTCCTGGGAAGAGATCAGCCCCGATCTGACGACCAACGACGAGGAAAAGCAGGGCTCATCAGGGGGCCCGATTACCCCCGACAACACCACCGCCGAGTATCACACCACGATCTACACGATCGCCGAGTCGCCGCTGCAGGCCGGAGTGATCTGGGTTGGCACCGATGACGGCAACGTGCAGATAACCCGCGACGATGGAGCGAATTGGACCAACGTCGTTGGCAACATCCCGGTGCCATCGGAGTCCTGGGTGTCGCGCATCGAGGCCTCGCGGCGCGAGGCCGGAACCGCTTACGTCGCCTTCGATCGCCACCGCCTCGACGACTTCGCTCCCTATTTGTTCATGACCACCGACTACGGCGACAGCTGGACCGATATCGGCTCGGGCCTCCCCGACCCCGGCTACCTACACGTCGTGCGTGAAGATCCTCGCAACCCCGACCTGCTGTACGTCGGCACCGAGCTGGGCATCTTCGCTTCGTGGGGGTCGGAGGCAGGGAGCGACTCGGACCATCGCGCCTGGACCTCTCTACGCCTCGGGCTACCACCGGTGGCGGTTCGCGACATCTTGATCCACCCACGCGACAACGACCTGATCATCGGCACCCACGGGCGCTCGATTCTCATTCTCGATGACGTCACGCCGTTGCAGCAGCTGCGAGCAGCCGCCGCCGACAGCACCGCCGTTTCTCTGTTCGATCTCGGCACAACGACGCGCTTTCAGCCGTACACGCGCGAGCTACGCGTCGACTTGGGCGACAAGGTGTTCGTCGGGGAGAACCCACCCTACGGCGCGGTGATCTCCTACTTCGTGCCAGCGGGACTGGAGCTGGAGGACACCACCTCCCCCGACGAAGGGGATCCGGAAGACACCGACAAAGCAAACGGGGACGCCACCATCGAAATCGAGATCCAATCCTCCGACGGTGAAGTCGTCCGTACCCTCGAGGCGCCCTCCGAGATGGGCGTCAACCGCGTGGTCTGGGATCTGCGGCAGCAATCAGAGGAAGAGCAGGGGCCGGCCGCCACGTTCCCCGGGTCCGGACCAACCGCACCGTTGGTGATCCCGGGCGCTTACCGGGTGATCCTGAAAGCGGGAGGAGACGAATCGGCGACCGAGCTCGAAGTGCGGATGGACCCGCGTGTCGACGTCTCGATGGCAGACCTGCGGGCCCAGCGCGACGCGCTGCTACGCCTGGTTGACCTGCGCGCTCGCTCACAGGAGGGCATCGAGCTCATCGACGGCCTCGTGGGGCAGCTGCAGTCCCTCGCCGATCGCATCGGCGACTCCGATGCACGGGACGACCTCACGACTACCGCCGAGGATCTCTCCACACGCCTCAACGAGATCCGGTCTCGAATCACCAACCAGCGCCGCCCAGATACCGACAGCGGGCCCGCGGGACCGTACATTTCCGGTCCGGAGATTCACGAAAAGCTCCGCACGCTAGCCTCCGCCGTTGGCCGAGCCTCCGCCGCCCCGACGCAGGTCCAGGCCGACTGGCTCGAGCGGCTGGGGGTCGACCTCGAGGAGGAGCTTGCCGGTCTCGACAGGTTGGTTCAGCAAGAGCTTGGTGAGCTCAATCGTCGCATTCTGGAGGCCGACATCCCGTTTATCCAGGCGCACTGAGTGCTCACCTCGACACCGCATCATCATGCAGATTCGCTCCAGCGAAACGCGCGCTGGAATCCGTCAGACGGAGAGAGATCATGAAGCTTAGAAGGCTAGCCGTGCTCGCCGCAGCGATGCTGGCCGGCGTGGGTGCGTGGCTCACATCAGCCGACGCCGCGCCGACCGGCGACGGCGAGGAGTTCTTCGAGCAGCGCGTATACATGGAGCTCGTGGCCAATGGTTGCGTCAGCTGCCATATACCCGCCCCCGGGTATGTACATCCCTCGATTACCTATCGAGAACTGCTGCCCTATCTCGCCATGGGCAGGGCCGCGGACAATAACGCGCTGACCGATAAGCTGGCCAACGTGCGCAGCATACGGCCCGACCGACCGGCCCATATCGGTGGCCAGCGCTGCGACAATCTCGAGGCGGAGCCGTGCAAGGCCCTCGCCGAGTGGTGGGAGGTCGAGTTCGGGGAAGACGCCGCTCAGACGGAGGTAATCGGCATCGTCGATGTGGCGACGACCACCCCAGCCCGAATCGATGCGCGGCCGATGGAGAACACCTCCGTGTGGCAGGTGGCTGCGGGTGATACCCCACTCTACGCGGAGCGCGATGACTTCCTCTCGGCGGACGGCTCGTTCCACGTCGGCTATAGCCAGTACGAAACCATGACGTTGGAAATCAAGGACTGGCCATGGGACGAGTTCATGTACCTCATCGACGGCGAGGTCGAGATCATCGACCGCGCGGGCAAACGCAAGATCTACGGCCCCGGTGACATGTTGGTCATGCCGCAAGGGTTCTCGGGCACTTGGAAACAGCTCGGTCCACTCAAGAAGATCTCGGCGAGCTATGGGTCCGACTAGCCACCGCGGTTCCTGGCAACCGAGGAGCGATCGTGAGACGACGTGAGCTGATCAAAGGGATCGGGGCGGTCGGCGCCGGAGCGGCGCTCGGAATCCGGCCGGCGCGCAGCACAGCGTTGGCCCTTACAGGCAGTGGCCGGCAGCCGACTGCGGTCGTCGTGGGCGCGGGGATCTCCGGCATGAGCGCCGCCTGGGATCTACAGCAGGCCGGTTTCCAGGTAACGGTTCTGGAGAAGGGTTCCTTGGCCGGCGGACGCATGACCGACGACTGGATCGGTCCGATCTACACGAACCCCCACGCCGGCGGCGTTTATGGGGCTAGCACCGAGATGTACGCGCTGGCCAGTGAGGTGGGAGCTTCGTTGAGCGGCTCTCAACCCTACGACGACGGGCCAATCGAGAGTGGCCACGGCACGTACTCCTACGGACTCCGGTTTCACCTGTCGGAAGTCCTCAATGTCCCAGGGCTCAGCGGCGAGACCAAGCGAAGGCTGCCGTTGCTGCTGGCCGATCTGGCGGAGATTCGCACCCATGTAGACCCGTGTCTGCTCGCCACCGGCGCGAGGTACGACGACGAGAGCATGCACGACTACTACGTTCGCAAGCTCGGCGCCGAGGCGGCGCAGGAGCTATTGGATTATTGGATCGACCCAATCTTCGACGCTTGGGGGTTCGAGCCTGAGAACACCTCGCGCATCGCCCTCCTTTCCTGGTTTGCACACCAGGAGGCGACGTTCGTCGTCCCGGACGAAGGCATCGGCGTACTGACCCGGAAGCTAGCCACCTTGCTCGACATCCGCCTTGACACAACGGTCATGCGCATCACCGGGCCCGCTGCCAACGGTCGACATACGGTGCACTACCTGATGCCCGGAGGACGCCGTGCTGCTGCAACCCCCGACGTCGTGGTCTGCGCTGTCGAGGGGCGCTACGTGCTGCCAATGCTCGAGGAACTGACGCGCGCTCAGCGTGCATTGTTCGAGCAGGTGTTCTTCACCAAGTACGCCTACGTCGTCTACCTCTTGCACCCGCAGCACGCACCTGCGGAGGCGTCCGGAGGACAGTATATCCCCGATCACCCCGACCCGCTGAAGGAGCGGGTGTTTGGCTGGAGCGCTTACCCGACATATCCCGGAGACCGGGAGCAGAGACCCGGGGTTTCGGTGATGCTCTCGCGCCGCGAGACCTTCCGCTGGAGCTCGACAAATGTGCCGCTCCCCGACTACTGCCTGCCGCTCGCGCAGAGCTTCTACCCACCGCTTACTCCGCAAATGATCGACGATGTGGTGGTGGTGGCCGGCGACGATCTCATCTATATACCTCCCGGCTTCGTGAAGCTCATGGCGACGTTTCTAGAAGAGCAGGAACGGCGGCGGCGGGGCATCTACTTCGTCGGCGAGTACCTGAGTCACGCACACACGGGTGGAGCCTGCGCCAGCGGCCGCACGGTGGCGCGAACAATCGTGCGGCACCGCCTTTGACGCCCACCGGACGTAGTGTGACGCACGGCGACAGGACCGTTCGCGGGGAGCAGACTATCCGTCGATCTGATCGTGCGCGGTCGGCGGCACATGGCCGCGCTTGTAGACCATGATGGTGCGCTCGTACTCGATCACAGTGACGTTGTCCTGGTTGAAGCCGGTGGTCTTGACGCGAACGATGCCGACATTGGGGCGCGACTTGCTCTCGCGCGCCTCCAGGACCTCGGTGCGCGAGTAGATGGTGTCGCCCTCGAACACCGGGTGCGGGAGCCGCACCTTGTCCCAGCCGAGGTTGGCCATGACGTTCTGGGAGATATCGGTCACAGACTGACCGGTCACCAGCGCTAGCGTGAACGTCGAGTTGACCAGCGGGCGGCCGAACTCGGTGCCCTTGGCGTACTCATGATCGAAGTGAATGGGGTTGGTGTTCTGGGTCATCATGGTGAACCAGATGTTGTCGGCGGTGGTAATCGTTCGACCGAGCGGATGCGGGTAGACGTCGCCCACCTCGAAGTCTTCGTAGACCCTTCCTTGCCAGCCTCGCTTGACGGCCATTTCGTCGACTCCTGACGGTTGTTCCAGGGTATTCAGATTACCTGTGCTTGCCGTAGCTCGGCGATCTCCGCAGCATCGAAGCCGAGCTCCTCGAGAATGGTCTCGGAATGCTGGCCCACCTCCGGAATCGGGCCCAGGGCAGGCTCGTACGCGTTCGTGGTTACCGGTGGCAACAGCGTACGTAGCTTTCCGCTCACCGAGTCGACCTCACACCAGCGATCGCGGGACTCGAGCTGCGGGTGATCCAGGAACTCCTCGACGCCGTTCATCTCGGCATGCGCCATGCCAGCGGCCTCCAGCGCATCGTGCACCTCCTGGGCAGTCCGTGCCCCGAAGATGCCCTCGATGTATTCGGTGAGCGCGTCGCTGTTGGCTACACGTTGCGTCCCGCTCGCGTAGCGGGGATCGGTGGCAAGCGTTGCATCACCGAGCACGTGCTCGCAGAAGCGGGACCACTCACGCTCGTTCTGAACCGCCAGAAACACCGCGTTGCCGTCGCCACAGCGAAACGGCCCGTAGGGGGCGATCGCCGCATGCCGGGGGCCACTGCGCCGCGGCGCCGCACCCGAGTAGGCCGTGTAGTAAAGCGGAAAGCCCATCCATTCGGCGAGCGCATCGAGCAGCGAAACCTCGAGCGCCGCTCCTTCGCCCGTGCGGCCACGGGCAATCAACGCCGCCAGCACACCCGAGTACGCATACGAGCCGGCGGCGATGTCGGCGACCGGGATCCCCACCTTGCTGGGCGTCTGCTCCGAGCCGGTGATCGACATCAGGCCGCTTTCGGCCTGCACCAACAGATCGTAGGCTTTGCGATCGCCGTACGGACCGGTCGAGCCATATCCCGAGATCGTGCAGACGATGAGCCGCGGATAACGACCGCGCAGCGTCGGCGCGTCGAGGCCGAGACGTTCCGCTGCCCCGGGGCCGAGGTTGTGCAGGAATACGTCGGCGCGCTCGAGCAGACGCTCCAGCACCGAACGCGAGCCAGCGCTCTTGAGGTCGAGCGCCAGCGATTCCTTCGAGCGATTCAGCCAAACGAAGTGGCTCGAGAGCCCGTTGACGACTGTGTCGTACGAGCGAGCGAAATCGCCAACGCCAGGGCGCTCGATCTTGATGACACGCGCCCCGAGGTCGGCCAGGTGACGGCTGGCAAACGGTGCAGCAACGGCTTGCTCGACAGAGACCACGGTGATGCCTTCGAGCGGGCGAGCGCCAGACGACGCGCCGGCTGGGGAGGGCCGTGTCACGTCCATCACGGTCTGCTAGTACGACCTCGGTAACCCGAGGACGTGCTCACCGATGTAGGCGAGGATGAGGTTGGTCGATACCGGAGCCACCTGATACAGGAGCGTCTCCCGATACTTGCGCTCGACGTCGAACTCCTCGGCAAAGCCGAAGCCGCCGTGCGTCTGCAACGCAACCCGACCAGCCTCGGCCGACGCATCGGCGGCCAGCAACTTCGCCATGTTGGCCTCGGCGCCGCACGGCTCGCCGTTGTCGAATAGCTCGGCGGCCCGATAGCGCATGAGATCGGCGGCCTCGAGATCAGCATAAGCGCGGGCGAGAGGGAATTGAATCCCTTGGTTCTGCCCGATGGGACGGCCGAACACGACGCGCTCGCTGGCGTACTGGCAGGTGCGCTCGACGAACCACCGCGCGTCGCCGATGCACTCCGCCGCGATCAGGATGCGCTCCGCATTCCAGCCATCGAGGATGTAGCGGAATCCCTTGTCCTCCTCGCCGACCAGCGCATCCACCGGCACCTCGAGATCATCGATGAATAGCTCGGTCGTTTGGTGGTTCATCATGGTGCGCAGCGGTCGGACCGTGATGCCCTTGCCACTCGCCTCTCGGAGATCGACGAGCAACACCGACAGCCCGTCGGTGCGTTTGGTCACCTCGCTGGCGGGCGTAGTTCGTACCAGCAAGAGCATGAGATCCGAGTACTCGACCCGCGAGATAAACACCTTCTGCCCATTGACCACATAGCGGTCACCCTGCCGCACCGCCGTGGTCTTGAGCTGCGTCGTGTCGGATCCCGTCGTCGGCTCGGTTACGCCAAAGGCCTGCAGACGGAGTGTGCCGCTGGCGATGTCAGGCAGGTACCTTGCCTTTTGCGCCTCGGAGCCATGCCGCAGCAGCGTGCCCATGATGTACATCTGTGCGTGGCAAGCAGCGGCGTTCCCCCCCGAGCGATTCATTTCCTCGAGGATGATGCTGGCTTCGAGTACCCCCAAACCAGAGCCGCCATACTCCTCGGGGATCAGCGCCGCCAGCCAGCCACCCTGGCTCAGCGCCGCAACAAACTCCTCCGGGTACCTCAGATCGGCATCGACCTGACGCCAGTACTCATCGGGGTAGTCGGCGCAGAGCTCGCGAACCGCCTGCCGGATCTGCTCTTGTTCGGAACTGAGCCGTTGTGCCATCGGTCGGGGTGGAGGCCGCCCTCGGTCCAGTCCGCGCGGCGGTGCTAATCTACCAGACTCTCGGCCAACAGAACGCGCAACGAGGGACCGATGGGCGCAACCTCCCTGACTGGGCAGCTGGCGCGGCAGCTTGTGACCGGTCGCGAACGCGGACTCCCGGCCGCTTCGATCGCCGCGGCGCCCACCTACGTGATCGACTGGCTGGGATCGGCGCTGGCAGGCGCCCCTACCGAAGCCGGAGGCATGCTTGTCGAGCATGCCCGCCAGCGACCCGAGGGCACAGCGAGCGTTGTGGGTACGGGGCTGCGATGCTCCCCGGAAGTGGCCGCCTTTGTAAACGGCGGACTGTCGCACATCGTCGAGATGGATGACCTGCATCGCGCCTCCGTGCTCCACCCCGGCGCCGTGGTGATTCCGGCGGCGCTGGCCGCAGCGGAGACCACCAACGCCCGCGGCGACGATCTCTTGTCGGCTGTCGTCGCCGGCTACGAGGTCGCCATTCGAATCGGTGAGGCGGTCGGCAAGCGGCACTATCGATACTTCCACAACACCTCGACGTGCGGCGTGTTCGGCGCCGCCGCCGCGGCGGGCTGGCTGCTCGGCCTCAACGCCGACGAGCTCGTCTGGGCGTTCGGCAACGCCGGCACGCAAGCCTGTGGCCTCTGGGAATTCAATGCCGACGGCGCCATGAGCAAGCACCTGCACGCCGGACGCGCCGCTGCGGCCGGGCTAGTGGCGGCCGAGCTCGGCGGTCGGGGCTTCACCGGTGCACGACAGATTCTCGAGGGCAAGCGCGGCTTCTTCGCGGCCACGGCTCCGGACGCCGAGCCCGAGCGAGTAATCGAAGGGCTCGACGGTTGGGCCGAAGATCCGCGGATCAGCGGCGTGTCGATCAAGCCGCATTCCAGCTGCCGGCACACGCACGCCGGCATCGATGCGGCGCTCGACCTACGCCCCCAGATCTCCGGACAGCAGCTAGACGCCATCGAGGTCGGCACCTACCAGGCGGCCCTCGACCTGTGCGACAACCCGGAGCCGGAGGACCCCTACGCGGCAAAGTTCAGCTTGCAGTACTGCATCGCTGCCGCGTTGACGCGAGGGCACGTGTCTCCGGCTGACTTCAGCCCCGTGTCGATTGCCGACCCCGCCGTGCGCCTCCTACTTCCTAACGTCTCAGTCCACGCAGAGCCCGAATTCGAGACTCTGTATCCTCGCGAATGGCCGGTGCGGCTGCGGCTGCGATCGACATCAGGTGATTCGTGGGACCGACATGTCAGCTCGCCCAAGGGTGACCCGGAGAACCCTCTGTCTGATGGCGAGCTCGAGACCAAGTTCCGGCAGCTCGCCACATCGGGTGGTCACGAGACGGCCGCCAGCGGCTTCTTGCAATGGGCGCGCGGGCTCACCGCTGGCGGCGCGGTCGCCCCACCACAAGCGTCATAGCCGGCAACGGGCGCTGCACGGCAGCTCAGCGCCGAAGGGCTCGCCGGCGCTCGGAGGCGGGCCTACTGTCTCAGGCGCCGACCAATCCGAGCTCTTGGCGCGCCGCATCGGGCCCGAGCACCTGCCCACCGAGCTCCTCGATGATCCGCGCTGCCTTCTCGACCAGCTCGCCGTTGTTGGCCAGCACGCCGCGGCTCAGGTAGAGATTGTCCTCGAGCCCGACACGCACGTTGCCACCGAGCAGGACCGCCTGGGCGGCCATCGGCATTTGTTGGCGACCGACACCGAAGGCGAACCACTTGGCGCCTTCCGGCAGCTCGTTGCGCATCGCCAGCATCGACTCGGCGTCGGCGCCCGCACCCCACGCCAGCCCGAGACAGATCTGGTACACCGGAGGGTCATCCACCAGTCCCTGGTCGCGCAGGTACTTGGCGCAACGGATCTGGCCGAGATCGAAGACCTCGAGCTCCGGCTTGACGCCGATCTGCTGGCAGCGCCCCGCCATGATCTCCAGGCTTGCGGTGGTATTGATGTAGACCTCGTGGCCGAGGCCGAAGTTCATGCTGCCGCAGTCGAGGCTACAGATCTCGGGACGTAGCTCCTCGATGTGAGTCAGGCGATCGAGCGGGCCAATGAGATCGGTTCCGGGGCCCGGTACGGTCGGATCGTCTTCCCCCGGAACGAAGTCGCCACCCATCCCCGACGTCAAATTGATGATCAGGTCGGGATCGCGTTGCCGCACCTGCTCGACGACTTCGCGAAACAGGTTGGTGTCGCGGCATCCCCGGCGGGTCTCGGGATCGCGCACGTGAACGTGCACCACGGCAGCCCCGGCGCTGGCAGCCTGAATGCACGCCTCGGAAATCTGCGTCGGGGTTACCGGCACGGCAGGGTTCTTGCCAACGGTGTCGCCCGAGCCGGTGACGGCACAGGTGATGATCACGCCGCTATTCATGTTGTCGCCCCAAGCTCGGACTCCTGCAGGGAGATTCGAATCAACGCGTCGGCGACCACAACACCGCCGCCGGCAGGAAGAACCATGAGCGGGTTGATGTCGAGCTCCACGAGGGTATCCCAATGGTCGGCGGCGAAGTCCGCCACCGAGACAATCGCGTCGATCGCCGCGCCCCGATCGCCTGCCGGCGCGCCACGGAAACCATCCAGCAAGCGAGACACCTTGAGCGAAGACACGGCCGCCTCCACCGCCTGCCGCTCGGTCGGAAGCAGCAGCGCAACGGTATCGGCCAACAGCTCGACCAGGGTCCCGCCTGTTCCGATCACCAGGGCTGGGCCGAACTGCGGGTCACGCTTCACCCCGACGAGGAGCTCGGCGACCGCGCCCTCGACCATCCGCTCGACCAGGAAACGCTCGGACCGCGCACCGTGCCCGGTAATTGACTCGGCGATCGCGGCTACGCCAGCCACCACTTCAGCCTCGCTGTGCAGGCCGACCAGCACCGCGCCGAGCTCCGATTTGTGCGCCAACTCCGCCCCCAGCGCCTTGATGACCACCGGGTATCCGATGCGGTCGGCGATCTGCGCTGCCTCGCTGGCCGAACCCACCTCGCCGGCCGGCGGAACCAGACCATAGGCGCTCAGCCGCTGCTTGCTCTCCCACTCGTCGAGGACAACGGCGTCTACGGGGACGCCGTCCGTTGGATCAACCGCTCGGGGCAACTGTCCGCGTCGGTGCTCGTAAGCGGCGGCCGCGGCGAGTGCGAAAAGCGCATCGTCGAGCCCCTGAAGGGGCGTGATTCCGTGGGCAATGAGGCGCTCGCGCAGTGGCTCGGGTAGCAGCTCGGTGATCGTACAGACGACGAACGCCCGCATGCCTGTCGCCTGCTGCGCCGCGATGAAGGCATCCAGAGCAATGATCCATTCGTCGACCTCCGCCGCCTGCACCGTCGGATGGTCGTAGACGAGCACAGCCGCATCGTGCTCGCCGCTCATCGATATCGTGAAGCAGCGCTCCTGCGCGGCTGCGTCGCCCCAGATCGACGTGTTGTAGTCGAACGGGTTGGAGACCGTCACGTAATTGGCGGACTCTGACTCGAGCTCGCGGCGCTGTGCCTGCGAGAACGGCGAGGTCCTGAGCCCGTGCTCGTCGGTCAGGTCAGCGAGGATGGCAGCTTCACCTCCCGAGCACGAAAGCGTCACCAGATCGTTGCCGCGCAGCGGGCCCGATACGTCGAATAGCTTGAGGGTCTCGAGCAGCTGGGTCAGCGAGCCCACCCGAACGATTCCCAGACGTTCGAAATAGGCATCGACGAGCGTGTCGGAGCCGACGATCGAGCTGGTGTGCGTGCTGGCGCGCTCGGCGGCCGCCTCGGTACGTCCCACCTTCAACACCACCACCGGGACGCGCTGCTCGAGGGCGCGCGACGCAGCTCGACTGAGCCCATCCACGTCGTCCAACCCCTCGAGATACATGCCCACGGCGCGCACCCGGCTGTCGTCGAGCAACGCGTCGAGATAGTCGCCCGGTCCGAGAACGGCCTGGTTTCCTGTCCCGATCACGTGAGTGAACCTCACAGATCGCTGGTTCATGGTGAGGTTCATGGCAATGTTGCCGCTTTGGGAGATCAGCGCCACACCCTCGTCAACATGCCCGCCACCGAACAGGTAGGGCCACAGCGCGCAGTCCTCCAACAGGTTCAGGAAGCCGAAGGTGTTGGGGCCGACCAGCGGCATGTGCCCAGCGGCCTCGACGAGGCGATCTTGGAACTCCTCCCCGCCATCTCCGATCTCGGCAAACCCGGCCGCGTAGCACACACAACCACCGGCGCCCATTGCAGACAGCCGTGCCACGATGTCGATGGTGAGCCGGCGGTTTACCCCGACGTACGCCGCGTCCGGTACTTGGGGGAGAGATTCGAGCGTCGGATAGCAACGAAGTCCGGCCACCGACTGGCGGTCGGGGTGGACCGGCATCATCTCTCCGGCGAAACCGAGCTGTTGGCACCGCCGGATCGTCATCTCGGCGATCCGCCCGCCAACGAACGCCACGCTTCGCGGCGATAGCAGGCGCCTCAAGTCCATGTGGCGCTACTCGCTCTTGAACGTGGGGTCACGCTTCTCGACGAACGCGTTGACCCCCTCCTTGGCATCGTCGGAGGCCATCATCCGCTCATAGTGCTCGAACTTGCCTTGCCGCAGCGTGTCGTAGGCGTGTCGTGGCGCCAGGCCCTCGAGGCCCGAGGTCACTTCCTTCATCGCCTGCACCGCCAACGGGGCCACTTCGGCGATCCGATCCGCCCACTCGCGTGCCTTGCTCATGAGCTCGGCAGGCTCGACGACTCCGTTGACCAACCCGAGACCGGCCGCTTCTTCGGCGCTGAGCCAGCGTCCCAGATAGAGCATCTCCATGGCGATGTTGCGGGGCAGGCGGCGCGGCAGGCGCTGCACGGCGCCGGCATCGGGCACCATGCCGAGCGGAAGCTCGGGGAGCCGGAAGCTCATCTGATTCGTCGCCAGCAAGAGATCACAGGCCAGCGCAAGCTCGAATCCGCCACCGATCGCGTGGCCGTTGAGCGCGCCAATCACCGGCTTGTTGAGGTCCCAAAGCTCCGTCAGGCCGGCGAACCCGCCGGGCCCGTAGTCCGCTTCCCACCAGCGCTCCAGCGCCATGTCACCGGCGTCGAGTGCCTTCAGGTCCCAGCCGGCACAGAAGATCTTCTCGCCACCGCCGGTGACGATACCGACGCGCAGGTCGGGATCATCGCGCAGCTCGGCAAACGCCTCGCCGAGGGCGACGCTGGTAGGTACGTCGATGGCGTTGACCGGTGGCCGGTCGAGGGTGACCTCCAGCACGCCGCCTCGTCGCACCACCGCAACGGCCTCACTCATCAAGTGCCCTCCGGGTTGCGCCGATCGAGCGCCTTGATGATCTCGATCAGGCTATCGTCGCGCTCGCGGATCAGCTCCGCGATGCTGCGACCGTTCGCTTCCTCGTTGCAGCCGTCAATCATGCGGCGACGGAGATCTTCCGTCAGCTCGGGAGCTTCCAGCCGCGTCCACGGCCACTTCAGAGTGGGCCCGAACTGGTCGAGAACATGTGCCATCCCCCCCTCTCCCCCTGCTACGTGGAACGCCAGGCCTGGTCCCATGAACGCCCAGCGCAGTCCCGGTCCGGCGACCACGGCTTCGTCGATCTCCTGCACGGTCGCCTCGTCGTTGGCGACCATATGGAGCATCTCGCGCCACATCGCCTCCTGCAGTCGCGAGGCGATGAATCCCGGTAGCTCCTTGCGGAGCTTTACGGCGCGCTTGCCGAACGCCGAATAGAAGGCTGCCGCGCGGTCGATGGCCGCGGCGCTGCTGTGTCGTCCGCCGACCACTTCGACGAGCGGCACGAGGTAGGGGGGATTGAAGGGATGGCCGACCACGGTGCGCTCCGGATGCTCACACGCAACCTGCATGTCGGACATGGCAAGGCCGGAGGTGCTCGACAGAAGTAGCGTCGTGGGCGGCGCGGCAGCGTCCATGCGGCGGAACACCTCGATCTTCGAATCGAGGTTCTCCGGCGTGCTTTCCTGAACCACGTCGACGTCTGCAACCGCCTCCTCGAGGGTATCGACGAACCTGAGGCGCCGCAGTGAGGCACCCGGCTCTAGGCCGAGCTTCTCGAGCGCCGGCCAGGCCGTCTCGGCGAGGCGGTCGAGGCGCAGGCGAGCCTCAGGATGCGGGTCGAAGGCGACGACGTCGAGCCCCTGAGCCAGAAAGTGCAGCGCCCAGCCTCCACCGATGACACCGGTGCCGACGATCCCGACAGCCGAGGTCGAGGACGCTGTGGACTTTGTCAAGACGCTGCCGCCCACGATGTGCGCCGACTCGCCACGATCATGCTTCAGCCGGCTCCCGTACAGTCGGCGTCGGCCGGTAGGCGACCACCTCGACTTCCACCCGAACGTCGACCAGCAGATCGCTGATAACCGCCGATCGGGCCGGCGGCTCCGTCGGAAAATAGTCACCGTACACCGCGTTGAACCCTGCGAAGTCAGCGCGCTCGCGTAGCCAGACCATCGACTTCACGACATCCTCCAGACCGCATCCGGCCTCGGCCAGCGTGCTCTTGATCAGATCGAGCACGATCTTGGTCTGGTCTTCGATCGAGCCTTCGGTCACCACCTCGCCGTTACGAATCGGAATCTGGCCGGCCAGGAAGACGAAATCCCCGGCCCGAATCGCCGTCGAGACCGACAGCTTGCGGCCGCCGATGCTGACGGCGCCGCCGACCACCTGTCGTCCATTGCCCAATCGCCAGCCTCCTCCATCGGACTCCCGGCAAGCCTCTCCTGGCGCCGGCCCCTCATCTTATGCGTGGGGTTCCTCGCCGTCACTTGATGTATACGCAATCAGGATGCACAACTAGCTGCGCACGGAGGCGGTGACGAACGCCCTGAGTCAACACCCCTAGGCCATGGCATCAATGGAACCTCTGGAAATAGACCGCCCGGCGACCGGCAACGACCCCGCCGCAAGCCCGACCATCGATCGCGTGATGTTCGCCGTGGTGATTATCGTCGTCACCGCCAGCTGCATTCCGCTGGGCCTCATGCCCGAGCGAGCTGCTGCGTTCGTTTCCGATCTGTACGACGGCATCACGCACAACTTCGGGTTCCTCTACCAGTGGTGTGCCATCGCCACGATCCTCTTTCTGATCTGGTTGGCGACCGGCCGTTTCGGTCACTTGCGGCTGGGAGGGGCCGACGAACGGCCGGATTTCTCGACGTTCTCATGGGCCGGCATGTTGTTCTGCGCCGGCACCGGCGCTTCCCTGCTGGTCTGGGGAGGCGTGGAGTGGATCACCTACTACAACGCTCCGCCGTTCGGAGCTGCGCCGCGCTCCGTCGAGGCGATCGAATGGGCCACCGCCTATGGTCCATTCCACTGGGGCGTGACTGCTTGGAGCCTCTACGCCCTGGCGACCATCGCAATCGCATATCCGTTCTACGTGCAGCGCGTTCCCCATCTGTGCGCCAGCACTTCGTGGCACGCCTTGCTCGGGCCACAGGGGCATCGCAGCGTCGTCGGACGCGCCGTCAACCTGGCCGCCATGCTGGGCCTTCTGGGCGGTGCCGGCACTTCGCTCGGCCTCATCGCTCCGATGATCGCTGCCGTTACCGCCGAGCTCTTCAGCCTCGAGTCGTCGTTCGCCCTCGAGACGGCCGTGGTGGTCTTCTGCGTCGGACTCTTCGGAATCAGCGTCTACCTGGGGCTCGAAAGGGGCATCAAGCGACTCAGCGATCTCAACGTAGTGCTGGCGTTGTTGTTCCTCGCCTACATCCTCGTTGTGGGACCGACGCTCTTCATCCTCAAGACGGCGACCGACACCGTGGGCTTCATGGCTCAGAACTTCGTCCGCATGATGACCTGGACCGATGCCGTGGAATCGACCGGCTTCGTAGAGGCCTGGACGATCTTCTACTGGGCCTGGTGGATCGCGTTCGCCCCGGTCATCGGGATCTTCGTGACCCGTATCTCTCGGGGGCGCACCATCCGGCAGGTGATCCTGTCAATGATCTTCTTCGGCACTCTGGGATGCTGGATCTTCTACTTCGTCATGGGCAACTACGCCCTGTATCTGGAGCTGGAGAACATCGTTCCGCTGAGCGCCATCCTGGCGGACAGCGGCATGAACGTCGCCACGGCACAGATCGTCGCGTCGCTGCCGTTCGGCGCCTTGGCGCTCGCCGTCCTGGCCGTAGTGAGCAGCATTTCGGTGGCCACGACCTACGATTCGGCGTCGTACACGCTCGCCGCCACGGTCACCGCCGAGCTCGGACCAAACCAGAACCCCACTCGTGAGCACCGCCTGTTCTGGGCGCTGATCATCGGCGTGCTACCCATCTTCATGATGCTTGTCGGCGGCCTTCAGGTTATTCGCCTGGGGGTGTTGATCGGATCATTCCCGGTGTTGTTCATAGGCATCGGCATGGCCATCTCGTTGGTCAAGTCATTGAACCAGTCGGTGGAGGCGCGATGAGGATCCGGCTCCGGTACAGCACGGCTCTTTGGTGGTGCAGCGCGATGGTGGCGGCGCTGGCCCTACCTGCCGTATCGTTGACCGCGCGCCAGGAGACAACGCCATGGGTCATGCTCCGGACCCCCGAAGGGAATCCTGATCTGCAGGGTAGCTGGACGAACGCGACCATCACCCCGATTCAGCGGCCGGAGGGTTGGGAGCCTGTGCTCTCGCCGGAACGGGTGGCCGAGATCGAGGGGCGCCGGGGGGCTCTGATCAACGAGCTCGCGCAGCCCAGCGACCCGGACCGAGTCGCGCCGCCGGTGGGTGGCGATGGCTCCACAGGAGCCGCAGGTGGCGTCGGCGGCTACAACTACTTCTATATCGATGCCGGCGACCGGGTGGCCGTTTACAACGGCGAGCCGCGCAGCTCACTGCTGGTCGATCCATCGAACGGACGGTTCCCGCCCCTGACGCCGGAGACCATCCGCGACCGCGAAGCCGCCGCGCAAGCCAACGAATTCGGCACGTACGACAACCCCGAGAACCGACTCTTAGGTGAGCGCTGCATCAAATCGTTCGGCTCCAACGCCGGCCCGCCGATGCTTCCTAACTACTTCTACAACAACAACTACACCATCGTGCAGACGGCGGACCACGTGATGATCATGACCGAGATGGTCCACGATGTGCGGATCATCAGGCTGGGCGAGCGCACCCCTCTGGCGGGGCACGTCCGTCCATGGATGGGTGACTCGTGGGGCTGGTGGGAAGGCGACACGCTGGTCGTCAAGACCACCAACCTCCCGCTGAAGCAGATCAACGGGCAGCTGTGGGTCTATCCCGGAGGCTCCGAGAACATGACGGTGACCGAGCGCTTCATGCGCGCCGACGAGCAGACGATCAACTACCGATTCACCGTGCACGATCCGCTCACCTATACGCGCCCGTGGAGTGGTGAGGTGCCATTCAAGGCGCTCGGTGGGCAGATCTACGAATACGCCTGCCATGAGGCCAACTACGCGCTGTTCAATATCCTGAGCGGCGTGCGTGCGCAGGAGCGCGAAGCCAAGGCAAACGGTCCCGAGCCGGGCCGTCGCTCACAATGAGGGTTACGGGGTCCAGCATACGGAAACGCATCATCGTCTCGCTCCTTGTCGTGTCGGGGTTGCCTTCCGCCGGCGTCGGTCGAGCTCAGGACCCCTCTGTTGACGCCTTCGAGATCAGCGTCGACGACGCGGTTCTCGACGATCTGCAGCAGCGTCTCGAGCGTACCCGCTACCCGGATCAGATCGAGGGAGCCGGATGGAGCTACGGTACCGAGATCGGCTACCTGCGTGAGCTGATCGGCTACTGGCTTACCGAGTACGACTGGCGCGAGCAGGAGCGCCAACTCAACCGCTTCGATCAGTTCATCACCGAGATCGACGGCCTGCAGGTTCATTTCATCCATCAACGCTCGAAACATCCGGATGCGATGCCGCTGGTGATCAGCCACGGTTGGCCCGGATCGGTATTCGAATTCGCCAAGATCATCGGACCGCTGATCGATCCGGTTGGCCATGGGGGCCGTGCCGAGGATGCATTTCATGTGATCGCTCCATCGATGCCCGGATATGGCTTCTCGGGGAAACCGACCGTGAAGGGATTCAACAGCGGTCGGGTGGGCCAGGTCGTCGCGCAGCTCATGGCCCGCCTCGGCTACGAGCGCTACGGTGTGCAGGGAGGAGATTGGGGCTCCTCGGTAAGCGCCTGGCTGGGTCGCAACGAGCCCGATCACGTTGCCGGCGTGCATCTGAACTTCATCTGGGTCGGCCCGCCGGCTGGCGCCGAGGCCCCCAACGCGGGCCTCTCCCCGCAGGAGCTCGAGTGGTTGGAGCGGCGCCAGAACTGGATGAGTGAGGAATGGGCCTATGGCCAGATCCAGGGCACCAAGCCACAGACGCTAGGGTACGGCCTCAACGACTCACCGGCCGGCCTGGCCGCCTGGTTGGTCGAGAAGTTCCGCACCTGGAGCGACAGCAACGGCCATGTGGAGAGCAGGTTCAGCAAGGATGAGTTGATCACCAACGTCATGCTCTACTGGGTGACGCAGTCGATCACCTCCTCCGCACGGCTCTACTACGAGGCGCGGCACTCGGCCAGCCCGGGAGTGGCTGGTCCGGTGGAGGTTCCTACCGCGTACGCAGTGTTTCCCAAAGAGGTCGTGCTGTCGCCGCGCAGCTGGGTCGAGGCTCGTTACAACATCACCCGCTGGACGGAGATGCCCCGCAGAGGCCACTTCGACGCGCTCGAGGAGCCCGAGCTGCTGGTCGACGATATCCGAGCCTTCTTTCGACAGCTTCGCTGATCGGCGGCGCCCGAGTGCCGCCACTCAGCTGCGAGCCTTCAACTCCCGGCGCCGTGAATGGAGGACGGTCTCGGTGTAGCCGTTCAGCTCCTCCCGGCCCTTCAGAACGAGATCCAACGCAGCTTGGAACTCGAGGCTGCTTGCCCAGTCCGGGGCCATCGGCACGTACGTCGGATCGGCAGCATTCTGCCGATCGACGATGGCGGCCATGCGTTCGAAGGTGGCGACGACCTGCTCCCGACTGATCACCTCATGGTGGAGCCAGTTGGCGATGTGCTGGCTGGAGATTCGTAGGGTGGCTCGATCCTCCATCAACCCCACGTCGCGGATATCCGGAACCTTGGAACACCCCACCCCCTGTCCGACCCAACGAACGACGTAGCCGAGAATGCCCTGCGCGTTGTTGTCGAGCTCCTGCTGGATCTCCTCTCCTGTCAGTCGGCGGTCCCCGAGGAGCGGTAGCGTGAGGATGGCGCCCAGGTCCGCTCGGGCGCGGGTGGCGATCGTCCTCTGCGCCTCGCGCACGTTCGTTCGGTGGTAGTGCAGGGCGTGCAGCGTCGCGGCGGTCGGCGAGGGCACCCAAGCGGTGTTGGCCCCGGCAGCAGGATGTTCGCCCTTGGTCTCGACCATCGCACCCATCAAGTCGGGCATCGCCCACATGCCTTTGCCGATCTGGGCGCGCCCGGGGAGGCCACATTCGATGCCCACGTCGACGTTCCAGTCCTCATACGCCAGCATCCACGGGCAGCTCTTGATCTCCGGCTTCGGGCTCATCGGCCCGGCCTGCATGCTCGTGTGGATCTCATCACCGGTGCGATCCAGAAACCCGGTGTTGATGAAGACCACCCGGTCCTTGGCGGCGCGAATGCACTCCTTGAGATTCACCGTAGTGCGCCGCTCCTCGTCCATGATGCCGATCTTGACCGTCCGGGGCGGCAGCTCCAGCGCCTGCTCGACACGCTCGAACAGCTCGATCGTGGCGGCCACCTCCTCTGGCCCGTGCAGCTTGGGCTTGACGATGTAAATGCTGCCCGTACGGCTGTTGCGCACCGAGCCGTTTCCGTTCAGGTCGTGAAGGGCGGCAAAGACGGTGATCAGCGCGTCGAGGAACCCCTCGGGGATCGCCTCCCCCGCGCTGGTCGTTACGGCATCCGTGTACATGTGGATCCCGACATTGCGCACGAACAGCACGCTACGGCCAGGCAAGGTGCGCGTTCCGCCGCTCGCGGCCCGATACTCCCGGTCGGGATCGAGCCGGCGGATGACACGCTCGCGATTCTTCGTGAAGGACGCCTCCAGAGATCCCTTCATGAGGCCGAGCCAGTTTCGATAGACGAGGACCTTGTCGGCGGCATCGACCGCGGAAACGGAATCCTCACAGTCCTGGATCGTCGTGACGGCGCTCTCTAGCTGCACATCGGTCACGCCTGCCGGATGCGTTGCTCCGACCGGATGGCGACGATCGATGCGGACCTCGATGTGCAGGTCGTTGTTGCACAGCAGTACAACGCTCAGGGCGCCCGCCTCTTCGTTGTAGCCAACGAACTTCGACTCCTCCGCGAGCTGTGTCTGCCGTCCGTCGGCGCACCGAACGATCAGCCGCTTGCCGTCCTCACGGTCTTCGAGCTCGAATGCGACGGCCTCGGCGTGGCTGCCCTCGGCAAGCGGGGCGGCCTCATCGAGGAACTGTTCGGTCCACTCGACGACTCGAGAGCCTCTGACTGAGTTGTAGTCGTTCCCCCGCGCCGCCCCGCCCTCCTCGGGGATCACGTCGGTCCCGTAGAGCGCATCGTAGAGGCTTCCCCACCGTGCATTGGCGGCGTTCAAAGCGTACCGAGCGTTGTCCACCGGTACCACGAGCTGCGGGCCGGCGATCGAGGCGACCTCAGGGTCGACGTTCTCAGTCGTGATCTGAAACTCCTCCCCTTCGGGGAGCAGGTAGCCCGTCGACAAGAGAAAGTCCCGGTACTCGTGCTCGTCGAGAGCCTGCCCAGAGCGCTCCTGATACCAGTCGTCGAGCTGTTGCTCGTGGAGAGCACGGACCTCCAGCAGCCGACGATTCTCCGGCCCGAGATCTTCGACGATGGCGCCGAGAGCGCTCCACACCTCGTCCGGGTCCAGCCCCGTACCAGGCGCAATCTCGGATTGAACCAGGTCGTATAGAGATCTGGCGATCCTCAGATTGCGAACCTCGATGCAGTCGCTCCCGCTCACGATTCCCTCGCTCGACTCAGAGCGCGCTCGATGTGCTGCGCGCCACCGTGTGTGCGAAATCTACACCGGCCGGCGGCTCTCGTCCTCATCCGGCGGCAAGTTGCTCGAGACACGGCGCACCTTCGATACTCCCGAGCTCGGGATCCCGATCCGCTGCGACGTACATCCCTGGATGACAGCATTCCTGAGCGTGTTCGGCCATCCGTACCACGCCACCACCGATGCCGACGGCGACTTCATGATTGATCAGATCCCGGCCGGGACGTCGAGCGGACCCGGCACGGCTGGCCGGCGGCCGCCCTGCAGTCGCCCGACACGAGGATCAAAATCAGTCCAGACGAGGTCAGCCGCCCGAGGCTCGTAGGCGCTCAATCGACGACCTCGCCACCAACCTTTGGACACCGAGCCGATTCGCTCCCTAGTTGGATAGCAAGGGGCAGCTTAGAATCGCGACATGTCCCGGTTCCGCTTGGCGCTATTGCTGCTCTTGACCGGAACCTCGATGGTTCCATGGTTCGCCGGTCCGTCGATTCGGCGGCCTGCCCAGGCGGGGAGCTCTGTCGCCGGCGTCGCGAGGACGCTCAACGCCCTGAGCGTTCAACAGGAGACGGCGCCCTCCGGCCACCACCAGATGGTGGCGTTGCTGGCAGAAATCGGCCTCACGAAGCCCCTCGGCTTCCAGGAAGCGGCGGATATCGAGCGGCTTCGGAGGGAGCTCGACGCGACTGCAGACGATTCCTCGCCGCTCGAGCGCGCGGCAAGGCTCAGCACCCTCGGTGCGTTCGAGCTCCGCCTCGATGTTCGCGGCGGAATCGAGCGTCTCGAGCAGGCGCTCCAGTTGCTCCCGGACCTGTCTGGCCCGGAGCGGGCGTCGGTGGGACCGAATGTCGACTTCTGGATGGCAGTCGGGTATCTGCGCGAGGCCATGACGTTGAACTGCGTAGATCTGCGCATCGACGACGGCTGTGTTGTCGCTGCCGGAGCGGGCGGCGCGCATCGCGAGCTAGTCGCGGTCGAGGCGGCGCTGGGCCATCTGGTACGGCTGCTGCGGAACACTCCCCCGCAGCACGAGCTTCATCTCACGGCCAGGTGGTTGGCGAACATCGCGTACATGCAGGCGGGGCGCTATCCGGCCGACGTTCCCGACGGTTTGGCGATCAGTCCGACGGTGTTTGAATCGGAGGAAGGTTTTCCGCGCTTCGAGAACGTCGCTAAGAGAGTCGGACTCGACACCTTTGACCATGCCGGCGGTGCCATCGTCGACGACTTCGACAACGACGGCTACCTCGACGTCGTGTCCTCGACGTTGGATTCCAACGGTCAGCTGCGCTTCTTCCGCAACCAGGGCGATGGCATGTTCGCTGAGCTCACGGAATCGGCAAACCTCGCTGGCATCTTCGGCGGGCTCAACATCAACCAAGCCGACTACGACAACGACGGTGATCTCGACGTCATGGTGCTGCGCGGTGCCTGGCTGCAAGCCGACGGACGCCTGCCGAACTCGTTGCTGCGCAACAACGGCAACCTGACCTTCACCGACGTTACCTTCGAAGCTGGCCTGGCGGATGCTCACTATCCGACACAGACAGCTGGGTGGGCCGACTACGACAACGACGGTGACCTCGACCTGTTCGTGGGCAACGAGTCGAACGCGGCTCAGCTAAGCCCGTCCCAGCTGTTCCGCAACAACGGCAACGGCACGTTCGACGAGGTCGCGGAACACGCCGGAGTACTGAACTTCCGCCGTGCCAAGGGCGTCGCGTGGGGCGACTACGACAGCGACCGTTTTGCCGATCTCTACGTGTCGAACCTGGGCGGCGACAACCGCCTTTACCACAACAATCGCGACGGCACGTTTACCGACCTGGCACCCGAGCTCGGGGTTGTGGCGCCGAGCTCCGGATTCTCGACCTGGTTCTGGGACGTCAACAACGACGGGTCGCTCGACTTGCTGGTGAACAACTATGGGGTCCCGGACACGCACCGGGGTCCGCGGGTGGCGCCCGCGGCGGCGAGCCTCATGGGTGAGGCGCGCGCCACTAAGATTCCCCGTCTCTACCTCGGCGACGGCCAGGGAGGCTTCCGGGAGGCGGCAGCGCAATACGGTATCGACCAATCAACATTGCCGATGGGTTCGAACTTCGGCGACCTCGACAACGACGGCTACCTCGACTACTTCCTTGGCACCGGTTACCCAGGCTACGAGGCCCTACTGCCCAACGTGATATACCGGAGCATCGGCGGAGAGCACTTCGCCAACGTGACTTATGCGGGCGGTTTCGGCCACCTCGCCAAGGGTCACGCGGTCGCCTTCGCCGATATCGACAATGATGGCGATCAGGACGTCTTCGAACAGCTCGGCGGCTTTTATCCCCAGGACGCCTACTTCAACGCGCTGTACGAAAACCCCGGCTTTGGAAACCACTGGATCGCCATCAAGGTGGTCGGCACGCACTCGAACCGGGCGGCAATCGGTGCGCGCATCCGCCTCGACATCGAGGCTGGCGGGCACCGGCGTTCAGTCTACCGACACATCGGCAGCGGCAGCAGCTTCGGCGCCAACCCGCTGCGCGCCGAGATCGGGCTGGGAGCGGCCTCGAGCGTGGATCTGCTCGAGGTCTACTGGCCAGCGAGCGGGCAGACGCAGATCTTTCGTGATGTCCTCGCCGACCGCTTCATCCGCATCACCGAGAACAACGATCGGATCGAGGAGATGGCGCCAGGTACGTTGGAGCTCGGCGGCGAGCGGTGAGCGGTGCGCGTCGGGCACGGATCCTGCCTACGAGCCCCCGCTAACGAGCTCCTCCTCGTACACGCTCGATGCCGTCTGCACCGACGCCAGGGCATCGGTGAACTGGGCGCGATCCGACGGCGGTGCATGCCGCAATGTGCGGAACACCAGGTACACGCCGAAGAGAACGTTGACGCCTCCGGTGAACAGGTAGAGGCTCGCCGGCGACAGGCTGGTCATCATCGCGGATGCGACGAACGGCCCCACGACGGCGCCGACTCCGTACATCAGCAGCAGTCCGGCCGACACCAAGACGTACTCGTCGGGCTCGGCGTAGTCATTGGCATGAGCCGCAGAGATCGAGTACATGGGGAACGACACCGCTCCCCAGACGGCGGCGAGCACGATGATTCCGGAGGTCGACAGCTGCGGCGCCAGGAGCCACATGGCAGCACCGGTAGCAGCCGCCACGAACGTGATCACCCCTAGCACGAGACGCCGGTCGACGCGATCAGACCAACGGCCGAGGGGCCACTGACCGACGGCTCCGCCCAGCACGCTGGCGGTCATGAACCACGCTGCCAGGCCCACGTCCGACGACTGCGCGGCAGTGAACACCGGCGCCAATGACCAAAACGTGCCCGCGGCAAGCCCGGCCGCAAGCGATCCGGTGATGCCAGCCGGCGATAGCCCGTACAAGTGCGGGATATCGACCCTGATCGTCTCAGGCTGCTGCGGCGTGGCGGAGCTCGACAGCACGACCGGCACCGCGGCCAGCGAAACCAGCGCCGAGGCGATCGCGAACAGCGCCATGCGATGCGGATCGTACAGCAGCAACATCTGCTGCCCGACGGCGAGAAGGGTCAGGGTAATCAGAACGTACGCCGAGAACACCGTTCCACGTGTCTCGTTGGTGGCGTGTTCATTCAGCCAGCTCTCGATGACGACGTACAGCACCGCGAAGCAGTAGCCGGAGACGATCCGCAGTACTGCCCACGCCCAGACGACCGTCCAAAGCCCGTGCAACAACGGCGCTGCCGATGCCACAGCCGTCATCGCAGCGAAAACCCTCACGTGGCCTACGCGGCGCACCAAGTCGCCACCGCGCAGGCAGCCCACGGTAAAGCCGAGGAAGTACGCACCGCCCATCAGGCCGATGGCAATCGTCGAGAAGTGCTCGAGCGACGCCCTGACAGGAATCAACACGCTCTGCAGGCCTTGTCCGGCGAGCAGGATCGCCACGCCGATCAACAACGTGGCAACAGGAGCGACGGCTCGGATCAACGCTCAACCGTGCCGGTCGTGGCTCTCTTCGTACTTGCGCTGTTCGACGGCGCGATCGGTGGCCAGCGCCCGGTCACGCTTCTTGGCGGCGCGCATGGCCATGCGATGCGTACCCTCTGACTGCACGGCGGGCTGGGAGATCAGCCGCTCGAGGTCGCGGCTGGCGCACGACGGGCACTCGGGCGTGGTGTCCTTCAACACGAGGATCTCGAACTCGCTGCTGCAGGCAGTACACGAGTACTCGTAGATCGGCATGGCGGCTCCTGGAATCGTTCCGCAGATTCTCGCACGTCGCGCGCCGTCTGCAGAGTCATCGGGGGAGGCTTGGCTACTCCGCCCTTGGATCATTGGAAAGCCGGCATCACCTCGTCAATGAATAGCCGCAACGACCTCTTCTGTTCCGGC
This sequence comes from Acidobacteriota bacterium, assembly GCA_036012155.1. Lineage (GTDB taxonomy): Bacteria > Acidobacteriota > UBA890 > UBA890 > WLXD01 > DASCOT01. Next base: position 17,685 of record DASCOT010000037.1, on the reverse strand, counting down.
ATCGGGCAACCGTAGCTGGCGCAGTAACAGAAGTAGTCGACACCTAGTGCCTCGTAGGGTCTGAGCTTCTCAACCACCTGTTCGGGAGACCCGAAGATGAGGTTTTCGAGCAACACCTCAGGCTCGTACTCGGCGCGGTTGCGAAGCTTCTCGAACGGCACGGCCTCCGGGAATCCCTCCACCACCGGCGCCAGCTGCCCGAACAGGTTCTCGAACTGCCCCCCTTGCGTGGTGACCGCCTTGATGTACGTGTCGGCCTCCTCGGGGCGCTCATAGACGGCCGCCTGACGCATCGTCATGAAGCGAGGCCGCTCTACTTCCGGATGCTTGGCAAGAGCATCCTCGAAACGACCCATGTAGGCCTCGACCTCAGCAAACGGCCGCGTCAGCGCCCAGGTCATCACGCTGCAGCCGCTCTTCACCGCGGAGTCGAACGTCGACGGGTCGCGCGCCGCCACCCACAACGGCGGATGCGGCTTCTGTAGTGGTTTGGGGCACGAGGTGGCGGCGGGAAACGACCAGTACTCGCCATGGTGCGCGTAGTCCCCCTGCCACAGAGCCTTCAGCGCCGGCACCATCTCGAGCATCATCGGCACGCCCAGATTCTGCTCCAGTCCGTCGGCCATGCGGTCGAACTCACGCTGATAGGCGCCCTTGCCGATGCCGAACTCGAAGCGACCGCCCGAAAGCACGTCAATCATGCCGACCTCCCCGGCCAACTTGATCGGGTGCCAGTAGGGCGCCACGACGACGGCGGTGCCGAGCCGAATGCGCGACGTATGGGCAGCAAAGTGCGCCAGCAGCTGGAACGGACCCGGCGCGATGGTCATCTCGATGGCGTGATGCTCGGCGGCCCAGACGATGTCGAAGCCACCGGCGTCGGCCATCTGCACCATCTCGGTGGTGTGGCTCGACACCTCGCGCATGTCCTCGTCGGGACCCATGCGCTCCATATTGATCACCAAGTTGAACCGCATCTATGTCCCTCCGAAGTGGCACGAACGGATCGAGTCGACCACAACAGTCTGTCAGCTACGAGGCTACTGCGGGCGCGTTACGTTACCAGCCGCTCTGTAGCCGGGATCTGTCGCGGAGTCGAACTCGAGCTGACGACGATCGACGATCCTGCCGTCTTGCAGGAGCATGGTGATGTTCCGTGTATCACCGATACTGACGCTGGGGTCACCGTCGACGACCAATACGTCGGCACGCTTCCCCGCCTCGAGGGTGCCCCAGTCCTCTGCTTGCATCAGCAGCGCAGCGTTGCGCGTCGCCGTCGAGATTGCCTGCAGAGGCGTCAACCCGGCTTCGACCAGCAGCTCGAGCTCACGATGCAGCCCCTCACCAAAGAACAACCCGGGGGCCGGCGTGTCGGTGCCCGCCACCAACATCACGCCGGCGTCGAACATGCGTTTGGCATTCTGTAACAAGGCGCTTCGTCGCTCCGCCCCACCGCTGCCGTAGGTCGTCCCCTGCCCCCGGATCACCACGTCGGTAAGAGGCTCGAACCGCCACGGCGGGGTAACCGCCCCCACGAGGGGTGCAGCGGCGAAGTCACCACCGCGCTCCTGCCACCGCAACCGCGCATCGGCCAAGGTAGCGGTCGTGATCGTGGCCACACCCTCACGGAGCATTACTTCGATCGCTTCGTCGGTCACCTGGCCTCCCAGGTGTGCGAACGCGGCGATTCCGGTGGCCGCAGACCCCGCAGAGCCATTACGGCGCCAGACGTCCACAATAACCGGGAGCTCTTCCAACGCCGCCGCCTCGACCAGCTGTACGAGCATCTCGTCGGAGAGGCCCACGTAGCCCTTGATGACATGGACGCCGGCGGCCTTCAGCTTGCGTACATAGCCCTGCATCTGCGGCACCGACGAGATCGCATAGGACGTTTCAGGCCACTGTGGCTCCGGTCCGTCAAACAAGGGACCAGCGAAGTACACGCGGGGGCCCAACAGTCGGTCTGCCTCTATCTCGTCGTGGATCTGGTGGATGTGCGGCCCGGAGTCGCCCAGCGTCAGAACCGTGGTAACGCCGGCATAGAGGAGCGCGTTGACATAGCGCTGAAACCCGAGGAAATCCGCCGTCGTGCCGTCCCAGCCTCCCTGTCCCAGGTGAACGTGCATGTCCGCCAAGCCCGGCAAGGCAGTCCGCCCGATGGCATCGATGATCCGAGCGCCGTCGGGCACAGTCACTGCGGCCGCGGCCCCGACCGCCTCGATGCGGTCACCGCGGATCACGAGCACGCCATCCACTACCGGCACGCCGCCGTTGCCATCGATAATGCGCGCGCCAATAATCGCCGTGACGTCGGAGGGGGCTGCCGCCTCATCGTCGGTCCCGGCGCATCCGATCACCGGCACCGCCAGGGTAATGAGCACGGCGAGGGTGAGCGCCAACCGTCGGCTACCTGGCAAGTTCATCTTTCATCCGCCTCGCGATGGGACACCGCTACGCCCAGCGACGGCACTCAAACACAGGGCGCGCGGTTTCGCCAGACGCCAGCGGCCGCCGCTGGTCGTTCCCTACCCCTCGCGGTAGGAGCAGCTCCCGAAGTACCGTAGATCGCCCAATCCACCCTTGAGACCGATGACCGACTCAATCACCGACGCTACCGCGGATACTGCGAATAACGCCTACGACGTAACGGGATCGGGGCCGGCGCTGGTGCTGATCCATGGCGTCGGCCTCGACCGCACCATGTGGGGGCCGCTAGCGCGCAGGCTTGCCCACCGGCACACGATTGTGGGCTACGACCTGGTGGGGCACGGCGAGTCGGGCCGCGGGAGGCGCGGCGTCAGCCTGGAGGGGTTCACCGATCAGCTCGAGCACCTGCTCGATCACCTGAAGCTAGATCGCGTGGCGCTCGCCGGATTCTCACTCGGCGCATTGATCGGCCGTCAGTTCGCGCTGACGTGCCCCCACAGGCTGACTCACTTGATTCTGATGAGCAGTGTCTTCCGTCGTCGTCCCGAGCAGATCGCCGCCGTCCAATCGAGGCTTGCCCAGGCCACCGAGGCCGGCCCCGACAGCATCATCGATGCGGCGATCGACCGTTGGTTCACGCCGACATTCATCGAACGTGAGCCTGATGTGATCGATCAGGTGCGTGCGCGACTGCAACGCAACAGCCCACAGGATTTCATCGCTGCCTACGGGATATTCGCCCAGTCGAGTCGTCCGGACGACGAGGAGTTGCGCCGCATCACCTGCCCCGCGCTGGTGACCACGGGGGCCCTCGACACGGGATCGACGCCGAGGATGACCAAAGCGCTCGCAGCGACCCTCGGCGACGGCCGTGCCGTGGTCCTGCCCGACCTCGCGCACATGGCGCCTGTCGAGGGTGCCGATATGGTAGCCGAGTTGATCCTCGACTTCCTGAGCGAGCATGCTTCCGACCTGCAACTACTGCCTGAAGAGGAATGACTCCAGTGGAATTCAAGCTGTTTATCGATGGCGTGTTTTGCGACGCAGCAGACGGCGCTCAGTTCGAGAGCATCGACCCGGCACTAGAGACAGTGTGGGCCACCGTGCCCGAGGCACGCGAGACCGACGTCGACCGTGCCGTTGCGGCTGCCCGAGCTGCCCTTACCACGGGGCCTTGGGCTGCGATGACCGCCACGGAACGCGGGCACCTGTTGCGCCGACTTGGCGACCTCTTGGTAGAGCGGTCCTCGGAGTTCGCCGAGATCGAGACCAAAGATACCGGGAAGATCATTCGTGAGACTGCAGGGCAGGCCGCCTACATGGCGAGCTACTACCACTACTTCGGCGGCATGGCCGACAAGATTGAAGGCGCCGTGCTGCCGATCGACAAGCCCGACATGATCACCATGACGGTGCGTGAGCCGCTCGGCGTGGTGGCCGCCGTGATTCCGTGGAACGGGCAGATCCTGCTGACCGCATCGAAGCTCGCGCCGGCGCTGGCGGCTGGCAACACGGTTGTGATCAAGGCATCAGAGGATGGCCCCGCGACGCTCCTGAAGTTCTCCGAGCTGATCGACGCGGCGGGCTTCCCCCCGGGGGTGGTCAACGTCATCACCGGTTTCGGCGACCGCTGCGGCAAGCGGCTCACCAGCCACCCTGACGTCGCCCGGGTGGCGTTCACCGGTGGCACCGAGACAGCTCGCCATATAGTTCGCAACACCGCAGAGAACCTGGCAACGCTCTCGCTGGAGCTGGGCGGCAAGTCACCGCTGATCGTCTTCGAGGATGCCGATCTGGACAGCGCGGCCAACGGCATCGTGGCAGGCGTATTCGGTGCCGCCGGCCAGTCGTGTGTGTCGAGCTCGCGTCTGCTGGTACATGAAAGCGTGCACGGTGAGCTGATGGGGCGGCTGATCAAGACCGCAGAGTCGATCCGCATCGGTGACCCGCTCGACCACGCCACCGAGATGGGACCGCTTTGCACCGCACGGCAGCGCGACCGCATCGAGCAGTTGGTGGCCGAAACGGTCGCCGCCGGCGCCACGGTGTTGACCGGCGGAGCGCGCCCTGCCGACCAGCCGAAGGGCTTTTACTGGCAACCGACCATCATCGATTGCCCGCACGACGGACTGCCGACGCTCGAGGAAGAGCTCTTCGGCCCGGTTCTGAGCGTGCGGCAGTTCGCCGACGAGGACGAGGCGATCCGGATCGCCAACAGTAGCCGCTACGCACTTGCCGGCGGGGCATTCACACGCGACGTCGGCCGCGCCATGCGTGTCGGCCATGCCCTGTCGAGCGGCATCGCCTACATCAACACGTGGCGCGTCGTGTCACCCATCGCACCGTTCGGCGGCAACCAGCACTCCGGCTTCGGGCGCGAGGGCGGCAGCGACGCGATTCGCGACTATACGCGCGTCAAGACGATCTGGATCAACACCTCGGACGTGCCTATGGCCGATCCGTTCATAATGCGCTAGGACGTCGCCGGCAGACGGCCCGCGCGCTGGCAAGTTGAGGAGTAACGGATGGACGCTGGATTGCTCGAGAAAGGTCTGAAACATCGTCGCGCGACGCTCGGAAAGGAGTACGTCGACCAGAGCCTGAGAGATGCGGACGCCCTGACGCGCCCCTTCCAGGAAGCCATGACCGCCTGGTGCTGGGGCTTCGGATGGGGCGACGAGGCAATCGATGCCAAGACACGCTCGATGATGAACCTGGCGATGATCGGCGCCCTGGGCAGGATGCACGAATGGGAGCTTCACTGCCGCGGCGCGATCGGCAACGGCGTGAGCCTCGAGGAGATCCGCGGCATCATCCACGTGGTGGGAATCTACTGCGGGGTCCCGCAGGCGCTCGAGTGCTTCCGAATAGCTCGTCAGGTGTTAGAGGAGCACGACATGATCTAGCGAGGCACCGTCTGACGCGCCATTCTCACCAGAACGCTTCGGCACCCTGCTAGAATGGAGCTATTCTTCGGAGCCAGAGTGGGGTGGTATCCGACGCAGAGGCCAACAGCAATGGTTCGCGTCGCGACGCCGGGAGGCAGCCGCACGAGCAAAGGCTCTCGAAGTGGCGCTAACCACGTGGTTGGACGGACTATGCAGAGCCTCCGCTGGAAATTCACCGTGCCAGTTGACCTCCAACAGTCCCACCAGGGGCCGACAAGCAGCCTGATATACCTGCCGGTGGCGCTGCTGGTAGCGATCGCTCTACTGCTATCGGGTAACCCCACGCCAGCAGTGGAAGGGCCGCTCGACGCAGCGGAGCAGACCCCGTCGTTCGGCGGCGGCCTGCGCACGATTGCGCTGGACCCGGGGCACGGCGGGCGCGCGGCGGGAGCGCCCGGTATCGGCGGCCTCTCGGAAAAGGACATTACCCTCGATATCGCGGTGCGCCTACGCGAGCTGATCTATCGACGCCTTGGCCTGCAAGTGTTCATGACTCGCGAGGATGACGTCGACCTGGACTTGGATAGCCGCACCGAGAAGGCCAACAACTGGCAGGCCGATCTGTTCGTGTCCATCCACGCGAACGCCTACCGAATCAACGACGTACGCGGTCCGGAGACGTATTTCTTATCGGATGCGGCAAGCGACACCATCGCCAGCAGCGTGGCGCAGCGTGAGAACGGCAGCGGTACGCAAGCGGTACGCGGCGTCGACGGACAGGCGCTGGAGTTCATCCTGTGGGATCTGGCCCACACCCAACACCTACGCGAAAGTAGCCTGTTGGCCGAGGAGATCCAACAGTCGATGAACAGCGTGTGGCAACTACGCGATCGTGGCGTCAAGCAGGCACCCCTCCGTGTGCTCAAGGGCGCGACGATGCCCGCCGTGTTGGTGGAGTTGGGCTACCTCTCCAATCCCGACGACGCCGCCATGATCGCCGATCCCGGGTTCCGGCAGCAGCTCGCCGAAGCCGTGTTTCGCGGCATCAACAGTTTCCGTCAGCAGCACGCCGCGCTCGCCGGCGCGCCCAACCCTTAAGTCGCTCGGCATACGCATCAGGCCATGGCCTCTCGCCCTAGCTCGCTCCCACTTCGGGTCGGCGTAATCGCCGCCACGATTACCATCGGACTCGCCGTCCTGCTGCTGGTGGTGAATCGTCTGGGGCGCCCGGCGGCGCCGACCGATGCACTGGTCACCGACGAGCCCGGCGCCGGCATCGCCGCGAGTCCCGATGCGGCCTTGCCGGAGATCGATGACCCCTTGCAGGTGGCTACCGAACCGGTGACCTTGCAACTGTTCCTGATCGATTCCTCGAATCGCCGCCTGGTGCCGCGGATCCAACGCCTCGAGGCACCGATGACGCTCGCCGCCAAGGCCCAGGTAGCGATCGAGCAGCTGATCAGCACGGTGGGTTCGCCGTTGCCCCCGGACACCGAGGTGCGTGAGGTCTGGATATCGACTGCCGGCATAGCCTACGTCGACTTCGGTGCCGATCTGCCAGTAGCGATGCCGAAGGGAAGCTTGGCGGAGATCCACGCTATCTATGGGGTCGTCGGCACCTTGACGGCGTCGTTTCCGCAGATACGAGCAGTACAGTTCCTCATCGACGGCAGCGGCGTTGACACGCTCACCGGACATTTCGACCTCGCCGAGCCCGTGCCGCCTCATGGGGACTGGCTGTACTAGTGAGGAGCAGGTCGGAGCTGGCTCAATGAGCCCCGGGTCGCCGCCACCCGGCGACGGTGCCCACACCGACCTGCTCATCGGTACCCACAACCGCGGCAAGGTTGAAGAGATCGAGAGGCTACTTGCCGGCGGACCTTGGCGGTGTCATGCACTGCCGGAGGGAACCGACGAGTATCTCGAGACCGGCGACACCTTCGCCGACAACGCCCGCGGCAAGGCGCTGTACTACGCCCAGCTCACCGGGCGCGTCACGCTGGCCGACGACTCGGGCCTGGAGATCGACGCCCTCCACGGCGAGCCGGGAGTCTACTCGGCCCGCTACATCGACCCGGAGCTGTCTCAGCAGCAGCGTAATCTCGCCGTGCTCGAGCGTCTTGTCGATGTCGCCGACGAGGCCCGCGGCGCGCGATTCGTGTGCCATGTCGTGCTGGCCCTGCCGGATGCGGTCGTCCACGAGCAGTGTGGGGTCTGCAACGGGCGCATAACGCGACAGCCGCACGGCACCGCAGGATTCGGCTACGACCCGATCTTTCGAGCCGTTGGCGACACGCGCACCTTCGCCGAGTTGAGCCGCGAGGAAAAGTCGCGACGCTCCCATCGCGGCAAGGCCATCAACGCGATGACCGAGTTTCTGCGCGGCTGGTCGCCGGATTCCAGGCACGGCGCATAGCACCAACCAACGCGGCTCGGCGTTGTATCCTGAGCGCTCACCGCGGGGTGTGGCGCAGCTTGGAAGCGCACCTGCTTTGGGAGCAGGGGGCCGGAGGTTCAAATCCTCTCACCCCGACTGAGGCGACTGCCGGCGTAGGGTCGGTCCCGACAGGGACCGCGCGCCGGTCGTCACGTGGCGCCGGCGTCGAAACAGATCGTCAGGCGCGCTTCCTGAGGATCATGCACTTCAGGTACCGGCTCTCTGGCATGCCAATGCGAACCGGATGGTCGCGGCTCTGGCCACGCCGCTCCACCAGAACCAGCTCGGCCCCGACGTCGGCGGCTGCCGCCTCGATCACTCCCAGGAACGCCGTATCGCCAACGTGGTAGGAGCAGCTCGAGGTCACCAGGTGGCCACCGGGTCGCAGTAGCTTCAGAGCCCGCAGGTTGATCTCCTTGTAGCCACCGAGCGCGCCCTTCAGCGCCGCCTTGTTCTTGGCGAACGCCGGCGGATCGAGCACGATCGTGTCGAACGTCTCGCCCCGGTCGCTGAGCTCGCGCAAGTGGTCGAAGGCATTGACGCAGCGTGCTTCGAGCGCCACCTCGTTGATGGCGGCGTTGCGTTGAATCGCCGCCACGGCATCCTCGGAAATGTCGAGCGCGATCACCTCGTCGCAGCGCGCCGCTAGCTGCAGGGCGAACGCGCCGTGGTAGCTAAAGCAATCGAGCAACCGGCCGTGCGCGTAGTCACGCGCCGCGGCGCGATTCTCGCGCTGATCCAGGAACAGACCCGTCTTCTGTCCGCTTCTGAGGTCGACCTCCAGGTGGGCGGCGCCGTCGCGTATGCGCACGCGACTGGGAACCTCGCCGTACAGCACGTCGATCCGTCGCTCCAGCCCCTCGAGCTCGCGCACTCGCCGGTCGTTGCGGGCGAGGATGCCGGTTGGCTCGAGCAGCTCGACGAGCAGCTCGACGATCTCGTCGCTGCCGCGGTCCACCCCCTGGGTGAGCAACTGCACGACCAGACAATCTGCGTACCGGTCGACGATCAGCGCGGGTAACCCGTCGGCCTCGGCGTGCACCAATCGGTACGCGTCGGCGTCGATCTGCAGCGAGTGGCGGTAGGCAATGGCAGCCTCCAGGCGATCCCGCCACACCTCGCGACCTGGCCGCGGCCCGCGCCCAGCAAAGCGACGTAGCGCGATCTGAGAGGCGTCGCTGTAGAGCGCGTATCCGACTTCGCGCCCGCGCGGCCCCTTGACGCGCACCAGATCGCCACCGGCAGCGCGAACCGATTGCACGTCGCTGCGATAGATCCACGGGTGCAGCCCGCGCACGCGCTGGGCTCCACGACGGGTGAGCACCGCCTCGGGCTGAGCCGGTGTCTTCGGCTGAGGCGGTGTCTTGGCGGGCGCCTTGTTGTCGTCGGTCGGTTTGGCCATGGCCGAGGCACACTAGCACCCCGGGCGCAGACGCCGTTCTCGGGGGACGCAGCTAGCCGTTGACGTTCCAGTACCGCGAGATCACTTGGCGCATAGCGGTGCTCGACATCTCGAAGTCGCGTGGTCGCGCGTCCCCCGGGAACCACTTCCACAGAAACGCTCCCACCACGCTCGGCTCCCCTTCCAAAGCCCGGAGGGCGGCGCGCATGCAGCGCTCCTGCAGCTCGTCGGCGTTGGGTCCGCCTACCTCGTAGGCCCAGGGCTCGTAGGGGGCTCGCGCTGAGCGGTTGTAACCCAGCTCGGTGAAGACAACCGTCTTACCGTAGCGCTCGCTGAACGCCCGCATGCGATCCATGATGCGTACCCATCCGGCGTCGAATGCCTCCTGCGGTGGCAGGCGGTCAGTATTCCCGGAATCCTCGAGCACCGGGAAATACGCCTGCACGCCGATGGCATCGAGAGCGTCCCAGAACGGGATGCGCTCGTAGTCTGTCCAGTTGGCCGCGTAGGTGAGCGGCCCGCCATATTCTTCGCGAACGGCTCGAATCACTTCACGCCAGTCGGCCTCGTGGCCGACCGTCTTGTCGAGCTCGGTTCCGACGGCGAACGCGTCGGCGTCGTGGCTGAATGTGGCGATCGCCGTGATCCATTGGCGGTAGCCGTCGAAGAATCGTTGCCACTCGGCCTCGGTGTCGAAGGCGATCTCACCCCGCCACGAGAAGCTGCCCCAGTGGCCCAGGTGCGGCTTGATGAAGATCTTCAGGCCCTGTCGATGGGCTTCCTCGATCGGTCGGCGCAGCCATGTGGGCGCCGTCGCCGTGTCATCGCCCTCGCCTCGCCTCCAGCTGACCGATCCATCCCGACCGATGCGGGCGTACGGATGGATCGAGATCCAGTTGACCCCGAGCTGCTTGAGCTCGGTAATGGTGCCGACGATGGCGTCCTTGCCCCACTCGGCGCTACCACGCGGGGTGGAAACCGTCATGCCGTTGATGTTGTGCCCTTGCGCGGCGGGCCGTTGCGCCGGCGTTGCCGTACGCCCCGCAACCTGCGGAACCTGGGTGACACCGAGCAGCAAGCTGATGACGGCTGCCTGAAAACACCGGGCGCGGCTCATGATCGCAGAGAGTATCAGCCGGCGTTGCCGACGGTGCGGCCGCTGAGGACTCGCGACGGCTATGTCGGGAGCCTTGCAACCTGGCGATGATTTCGAACGTCAGACACATAGAGACGGCGTTACGGCGACGACGATCGTTCGAGGCCGCCTGGGTCCCGAGCCGGCGAAGATGCGCCGCACATTCGAATGAAGGGAGGAGATCATGCAGCACAGTCGTTCGGCAGCTTCGCTTCGAGTGGGAGTCACAGCCGGTATTGGCGCCGCCGCCCTGCTGCTCGCCATACCAGGCTACGCGCAAGAATCCCGCGAGCTAATCATGGCGGCCGAGTTCGACACGCGGCCGGGTGCTCACCTGACGATCGACGTTTCTGACGCCGACGTGACCGTACGCAACGGGGCCGGGGGCCAGGTCACGTTCGAGGTGTACCTCAGGGCACGAGAGATGGAGCGTGGCCGGGTGAGGTTCGAGGCGATGAACTTCCGCGCCGAAGGCAACGCTGACGAGGTGAGCGTACGGTCCGACGAGCAGCGTGGTGTCGACTGGGATTGGCGCAACTGGGGCAGCTTCGCGATCGAGGTCGAGGTAACCGTGCCGGAAGAGTTCGACGCTGACGTGCGTACCCAGGACGGCGACGTCGCGGTACAGAGCCTGTCGGGCGACCTGCGGCTGCGATCCTCCGACGGCGATATTACGGCCGACAGTTTGACCGGCGACGTCACCATTCACACCTCCGACGGCGATATCAGTGTCCAGCGGATGGTTGGCGGCCAGATCGAGATCGGCACCTCCGATGGCGACGTCAGCCTGGGCGATCTGCAGGCGACGCGGATCGTCATCGACACCTCCGACGGCGACATCGTCTTGAGCGCCGTCCAGGGGCCGATGGAAGCACAGACCACCGATGGCGACATTCACGTGAGCATCGAGCAGTTGGGCGACACCAGCCTCCGCACCGCGGAGGGTGACATCACGATTCGCGCCGCAGAGGGCCTGGCGGCTGACCTCGACCTACGCGGCGAGCAGCTCTCGATGCGCAGCGAGGTGAGCTTCGATGGTCAGCTGGATCGCCGCGTCATCCGCGGCACGTTGAACGGTGGGGGACCCGGCCTGGCCGCCCGAACCCGCGAAGGCCGCATCGTGCTGCGGCTGCAAGGGAACGAGTAGCGAGCCGCCGATCTACGCTGGCGGTCTACGCTCCGGTCGCAGCTCAGCCGGCGGCCGACGCGTCGAAGATCTCGCTCGCCTTCTTGTGTAGCCGCGCCTGCGCCTCCTCGACCTCGTGCAGCGCCTCGCGCAGGCGCTCGAGCTCGTCGGCCCGCACGCCGAGACCCTCACGAATGAACAGGGCCGCCGCCTCCGAACGACTCTTCACCGCGCCGGTCTTGACCCAGTCGTCAAGCCGGTCACGCGTCTCCTCGTCGACGCGCACCATGACCACCTGATCGCGCTGAGTCTCGCTCATCTCCTCGGCATGTGCCTTGAGGTCCGGCGACACGCAAACCACCTTGATCCCATCGGCCGCTTCGCCCAGATCGACCATCAGGTTGTCCAAGACGTCGTCGAGGCCTTCCAGGCCGCGGCCGCTGCTGACGCCGAGGTAGACGCCGTTTTCCGCCAGCTTGCGTCGAATCCGTTCCCAGAGGCTGTTCGCCGCGTCGTCCTTATCTTTTTCGGTCATACGACTTCTCCGTATTGTGTAATTTCATTACGACTCTAGACGACACATCTCAACTCGTCAAGCCCGCGCGGCTCTATCCAGGCAGATCCACCTGCGGCGCAGCTCGACCCCTTGACTAGACGGGCCGGCGATCGATCCAGGAGTCGATGAGGCTGCGCGAGATCGAGATCTGTGGCGACAGGCGTAGCTCACCCGCCTCGACCGCGGCGACAATCTGTTGGCGCGAGAACCAGCGCGCGTCCTCCAGCTCCTCGTCCCCGAGCGTGATCGTGTCGGTTGCGGCCACGGCGCTGAAGCCGAGCATCAGCGACGCCGGAAATGGCCATGGCTGCGCACTCACGTAGCGAACATCGTCACAGACGATCCCCGTCTCCTCCATGACTTCGCGACGCACCGCGTCCTCGAGGCTCTCGCCAGGCTCGACGAAGCCAGCGAGCACCGAGTAGCGGTGCTCCGGCCACGACGCCTGTCGGCCAAGGAGAATGCGTTCGCCATGTACCACACGGACGATGATCGCCGGATCGGTGCGAGGGAAGTGCTGACGCCCACAGCCGGTATCGCTGCAGCGTCGTAGCCAGCCGCCATTGAGCGAGTCCGTGGCCGCGCCGCAGGCGCCGCAGAACCGATGGGTCGCATGCCAATGAGCGACCGCGCGGGCGTAGGCCAATAGACCGGCGTCCTGCGGCGCCATCACCGGGCCGAGCCGCCGTAGGTCGCCGAAGGTCGCCGCACCGTCGAGCCAGGACGGGTCGGGCTCCGGCGCATTCGGGAGCAACAGGGCGAAACAGGCGGGGCCGCCCTCGGCCAAGCCGAGAAAGACCAACTCCTTCGCCAAGAGTTGCGCCGGCAACTCCGCAGCGCGCAGCAATCCGGCCGCCGGCACATCGGTTGTGGTTACCAGGCTGCGATCCTGCCACACGGGCGCGAACACCGACTCAGGGTCAGCGGCACGCTCCCGGAGCCAGTCCGCATCGAGGCGCAGTTGTGCGGCGCGATCGATCCACGAGCTCGAATAGAAGTGCTGCTTCACATGCCCTATCGTACCCGCCATGCCCGCACACCCCGACATAGCTCGCTCGGTCGCCGGCATGGAGGGCTCCCTGTTCTCCAAGCTAGCGCCGCGTCTCAAGACACTTGAGGGTGAGATATTCCCTCTGCACGTCGGGGATACTTGGATGGAGCCGGCCGAAGGGTGCCGCATGCAAGACCTGCGGGTCGAGGAGCATCCGGGCATGCACCGCTACGCTTCGCCGCACGGGTTGCCGCTGCTGCTCGAGCGCGTCGTCGACCGACATCGTGCCAACACTGCCACCGACACGACTGCCGAGAGCGTCCTCATCACCGCCGGCGCCACCGGCGCCCTAGGGGCTGCCGTCGGCGCGACGGTCGATCCCGGCGACGAGGTGTTGGTGCTCGCCCCTTATTGGCCGCTCTTCGCAGGGATCGTCCAGTCGTTCTCCGGGACTCCGGTCGCGGTGCCGTTCATCGGTGTCGCCGACTCGGCCGAGGCTGCCGTCGAGGTACTCGACGCGAAGCACACCGCGCGCTCGGCGGCGATCTATCTGAGCACGCCCAACAACCCTACCGGCCGGGTGATTCCGGCGCCGATCGTAGCGGCGGTGGTCGATTGGGCGCGGCGACACGATCTCTGGGTCCTCGCCGACGAGGTCTACGAGGACTACGTGTACCGGGGCGCGCATTGCTACGCGCGCACCCTGGCGCCCGAGCGAACGTTCTCGGTGCACTCCTTCTCCAAGGCGTACGGGATGGCAGGCAACCGCTGCGGCTACGTCGTGGGGCCAGCGGAGCATATGCGCGAGCTGCGTAAGGTGAGCGTCCACAGCTTCTACAGCACCCCGACGGCTTCGCAGATCGCTGCGGCGAAGGCGTTGGACGGTCGCGGTGCGGCCTGGGTGGCCGCCGCCAAGCCCCTCTACGAGCAACTAGGTGCCGAAGCGGCGAGCCTACTCGGCGTATCAGCTCCGGAGGGTAGCCAGTTTCTCTGGCTCGACGTTGCCGAGCGTCTCGACGAGCGTGGCCTCATGGGGTTCCTCGAGGACTGCTTGGACGACGGAGTTCTGGTGGCGCCGGGACCCAGCTTCGGACCGTATCCGACACACGTGCGCGCCTGTTTCACGGCAGCACGACCAGAGCGCACCCGGCGCGGCGTGAAGCTGCTGGCTCGGCACCTCGGCAGGTAGCATTGACCGCGCCGACGACGGGGACCGACCTCCTGACTACGGGCCGCAGCCGGCCGGCAGCTCTTACCCGGCGGCACGCCTCAGAAGCGAAAACCGAGGCCGAAATGCACGCGTGTGTCGCCCTCCAGGTTGTTGGCAACATCGAGGTTCAGGCGCACTAGCGGCGCTACCAGGAAGACTCCGGCGCCGACGCCGTTCTCGAACTGGGCGCGTGCCATCGGCAGGCCATACGGGTATGCGGTGCCGATGTCCCAGAAGGCCGTGAAACCCAACCGCGCAACGCTGAACGAGGTCGTGACCGGCAGGCGCAGCTCGGCGCCTCCAAAGATGGCGTTGTCGCCGCCGAGCGCGCCGGCCCGGTAGCCGCGCAACGACACCATGCCGCCCACGTACGGCCGCTCGTAGACCGGCAGCGGCGCATCGGCAGTGTGCAGAACAGCCCGTGCCGCCAGCACCAGCTGGCCGACGATCGTCTTGTACGCTGCGAGCTCAAAGCGGAGCCGGTTGGCGCTGACGCCGGTGGCTGGATCCAGGCGTTGCCACCTAGCCCCGACGACCACGGCATCATAAGGGAAGGACAGGTTGGGGCGCGTGTCGAAGCGCACCCCTGCTCCGTAGGTCCACAGGGTCTCGTCCAGGCCACCGAAATCGACGTCGGCAATCTCGCCATCGAATCGAAGCTGCAGAGTGTCGGTAAGGTTGCGCTCGATGAACGCCGCGGCGTGCAGGCGGGCGTCGTCGAGGCGAGCATGCGGGTTCTCGAACCGACGTGCACCGACCGAGCCACCTACCCGATAGCCACTGTCCCAGTCACGCGTCACCTCGACCGCCAGCTGATCGACGCCGCCGTAGGTCAGGGGAACAGAGATCAGCTCACCGCCACCAAAGAGGCTCTTCGCGGCGATGCGCGCGCCGATACTGAGTTTCTCGTTCTCGTTGTATTGCAACTCCGGCATGAGCAGTAGCTTGTCGCCCGTCGACGTTTTCTGCTGTACCGACAGAATCAACTGCACACGGTCGGTCGGGGTCAGTGACCGATAGCGCCTGAGCACCTCTACGGTCGCGAAACGGCCGCTGTCGAGCAACCGCTGTGCAATCGCGGCACGATCGGCTGTGGTTACCCGATCGCCCACTTCCACAGCGGCGATCTGTAGCACCTCCTCGTCGGAAAGCGAGTAGTTCCCGTGCACTCGCACTTCGACCACCAACTCGGACGCCAACCGGGCTCGGGGATCCTGCGCCATCGCCGGCAGCGCGGCGCCGAGAGCGGCGGCTGTGATGGCGAACGATGCGCATCGCCATACCGGGCCGCAGCGCGCCGTGCCGACGCCGCGGACAGCATCAGTCATTCTGCTGCGCCAACCCCGGGATGCCGAACCGGACCTTGGCGTCGACCTCTGTCTCGCGGTAGTCGTGGTACTCGAGCGAGTAGCGCACATCGTAGGAGCCGTTGGCGAACGTCGCTTCGCCCGAGGCGCGGATCTCACGGGGCAGCCAGACGTCCATCTCCGGGAAGGGCTTGTGCATGATCATCTCGGCACCGATGTCACCCACCTGCACCAGCCAGCGCAGCGGCATGAAGTCGAGACCGATGTTGTCGTAGCCGATCTTGATGATCTGGTGCTCCTCCGGAAGCACCCACATCGTCACCACCGAGGTCTTCTGGAATCGACGCGCCCATTCGATGTCTTCCGGATCAGGCTGGTCCTCGTCCTCGTCCTCGTCCTCGTCCTCGAAGAGCTTCTTCGGGTAGTATTCGATCTTCACTAGGCTCATGCCCTCGAGATCCTCCCAACCGGCAACGTAGTAGTTACCCGGCTCGAACGGGAACCCGAGGAAATAGTCGCGCTCCAGCGGACGCTCGGCGCCCGACTCGGCGGCTTCAGCAGCTCGCTCCTGACGCTGCTCCTGGCGCTTCTGCTCACGCTCGCGGGCACGCCGCAGCCAATCTCGTTCGAACTTCTGACGCTCCGTATCGCTGACCGCATGTCCGTCTATGCGATCGGGGCTGCGGACCATGTACCCGTCGCGGACATACCAGGTGTACTCGCCTCGGTAGCTGCCCAGGGCCACCGCTGATGGGCCCTTCACCTCGAAGCTCTCGCGATCGCGAACCGTGTACCGGTAGAGATCCTCCCAATTGGTCACCCGGCGCTGCAGCACCTTCTGCATGAAGACATCGATGTCTTCTTCCTGCAGCAGCGGTGTCGGTCCGGCCATTGCCGCTGCCGCGATCGTCGAGGCAAGGAGCGCAGCAACCACGGAACATACCGTGCTGGGAGTGCACCTCCGCTCGTCGGTCATGCGAAATCTCCGCGCCGTTGTCTCAACGCTGCTCGGTCGGGGGAGCCCCGGCAAGAATATCAAGAGCGCGGCGGACCCTTGTTCATGACAGCCGTTAACGACCAACGCTAGCAAGTCGCCACGGCCGTCTCGCCCGGCGTCCGGCAGCGCGGTGGCTCAGGGTGCTATAACAGGGGGATGGGCAACGAAAGCGACGATCATGAGACGCAGCGCTTACCCGAGCTTCTGCCCGTCTTCCCTCTTGCCTCTGCGCTGCTGCTTCCCGGATGCCGCCTGCCACTGAGGATCTTCGAGCCACGGTACCTGCAGATGGTCGAGGATGCCCTGGCGGGCGACCGCCTCATCGGGATGATTCAGCCGGCTAGCTCCGGCGCCGACGAGGTCGAGCCGTCTCTTCAGTCGGTTGGCTGTGCTGGAAGGATCGCCTCGCTCAAGGAGGCGGAAGGCGGCCACTACCTGGTCAGCCTGGTGGGAATCTCGCGCTTCGAGGTCATCCGGGAGGTCGCATCGGATCGGCTCTACCGATTGGTCGAGCCGCAGTGGGAGCGCTTCACCTATGACATCGGCACCACCCGGCCGGCGGAGATCGACCGTGATGGACTCGTGGCGAACCTGCGCACCTACTTCGAGACGTTCGGCCTCGATGCAAGCTGGCGGGCCATCGACGACAGCGGCGACGAGGAGCTCGTCAACTCACTGGCGATGGTGTGTCCGTTCGACAACGCCGAGAAACAGGCTTTGCTCGAAGCACCGAACCTCGAGCACCGGAGCCGCCTGGTCATCGCGATCATGAACATGGCCGTGCTACAGGGCGGCGACTCGAGCACCGTGCACTGATGGGGTTGTTCGAGTGGCTCACCGGTCGCGCGCCGCGACCGCAATCGGGCGAGGCCGACGTCGAGACGGTGCGACGCATCACGCGGGAGCTCGACGAACTCGAGCCCGACCACGCGCGCTATGTTGCCTGCTTCGCCTACGTCCTCGGCCGCGTAGCACACGCCGACCTCGATATCAGCGAGGACGAGACCCGCGCGATGGAGGAGTTGATCTCTGAGCGCGCAGCATTGCCGGCCGATCAGGCGGTACTGGTGGCGGCGATGGCAAAGCAGCACAACGAGCTGTTCGGCGGCACCGAGAACTTCCTGGTCACGCGCGAGTTCGAGCGCCTGGCCGACCGTGGCCAGAAGCTGGCACTACTCGATTGTCTGTTTGCCGTATCGGCTAGCGACG
>DASCOT010000036.1:0-9363 GCA_036012155.1 Acidobacteriota bacterium | reverse complement strand
CGTCGGCAAACCGGTCCATGTAGAAGTCGAAAGACTTGCCTAGATCCATCTCGTTGAGCAGCTCGACGTTTATCGGGCGGCGGCGCGGATGATCCTGACTGAGCGTGCGCTGCAGTGTCTCCTGAAAGGCAATCTCCGGGCTGACGTCGCGATTCGCCAGCGAGGCACGCATCTGTTCCTGGATCAGGTTGAAGATGCCGTCGTCGGCGCGCGGCTCCGTGAACGTCAGGTAGGTGAGTTGCAGCAGCGACTCGATGTCACGCGGCGACGCCGAGCCCCCTACGCCCTCCTCGAGGGGGCCGACGAACGGACGCACGTTGACCACCTTGTCGGACATCATGTTGGTGATCTGTCGTGCGCTCAGCCCGCCAAAGCCGCTGGCGGCTACCACTTGAACTGCGCTCGAGGCGGCCACCCAGTCCTCATCATCGGCCAGCGACGTGCCTCCGGGACTGAAACCGCGAAAGAGGATCTGGTCCTGCCGGAAATCGGTGGGTTTGAGGATCACACGAGCCCCGTTGGAAAGCTCCCATACGGTCAGGTCGAGCTCCGGAACCGTCGACTCCTCGATGATCTCGCCAGGCTCGGGAGTACGGTCAAGTAGCGGACGGTCGGTGGTCGTGTCGACGTAGCGCCGTAGGCGCCCGCTGTCGGCTCGATCGATCGCCGCAAGCAGCTCGTCCTCCGTGGGGAGCTCGAGACCCTCCTTTTCCGGAGCGGTGACCAGTACCACGCGGTTGTTCTCGCGCAACCAGCGCTCCCCCACAGCGTTTACGTCTTCGAGCGTGATGTCCGGCATGAATCGCTGATAGAGCGCCCACTCGTAGTCGATGCCCGGAGTCGACTCGCCCTCGAGGAAGGCACGCGTGAACTCTTCGGCAAACTGGGTGGAGTCCTGGTCCTCCCGCTCGGTGTAGATGCGCTCGAACATTCGCAACAACTGTGTCTTGTCGCGATCCAGCTCGGATTGCGTGAACCCGAAGCGAGCGACCCGTTCGAGCTCTCGGAACGCCGCCTCGAGCCCTTCGGCAACGCGGCCGTCGGGGGTGGCAGCACCCAACACGAACGCCTCGGCCGTCGGAATGAAGATGTCCTGGCTGGCCCGTGCTCCGAGGTACGGCGGATTGGGTTGCTGTGCCTGCTCGGTGAGCCGGCGATTAAACATGCGGCTGAACAGTCCCTCCACCATGCTGCGACGATAGGAGCCGTGGTACGCTTGCCGGCGCAGCGGTTGGAGCTGAAAGAACTCCACGATCGAGTTCGTCGCCTCCTTGTCGGTGACGATCGAGAACTGCGTCCCTTCGTGGTCCGGCAGCGTCGTATAGGCGCGCTCGCGGCCGTTCTCAGCACGCGGAATCCCACTGAAGTGCTGCTCGATCTTGGCCCTTACCGTTTCCGTATCGATATCGCCCACGACGATCACACCCATCAGGTCGGGGCGGTACCAGTCGCGATAGAAGCGCCGCGCGGCCTCGTACGGGAAGCTCTCGAGCACCTCCACCTTGCCAATCGGCAGACGCTCCGTATAGCGCGAGTCGGCAAACAGAACGGGCAGCTGACGATCCCGAACTCGCGAGCCGGCTCCCAGCCCGAGGCGCCATTCCTCGATCACCACGCCACGCTCCTTGTCGATCTCCTCGTCGTCGAACGAGAGATCGTGCGACCAGTCCTCGAGAATCTGGAACGCGGTATCGATGATGTCCTGGCGATCGGTCGGGATCTGCAAGAAGTAGATCGTCTCGTCGAAGGAGGTGGAAGCGTTGACGTGGGCGCCGAAGCGCATCCCGAACGACTCCAGCGCCTTCACCAGATCCATCTTCGGGAAGTTCTTGGTGCCGTTGAACGCCATGTGCTCGACGAAATGGGCCAGTCCGAGCTGGTCGTCGTCTTCCTGCAACGAGCCCACCCGCACCACCAACCGCAGCTCGGCGCGCTTCTCGGGATAGCTGTTCTCGCGGATCCAGTAGCGCAGCCCGTTTTCAAGCTCGCCCACGGTGATCAACGGATCGAGAGGCATTGGCGCCTCGAGCGGCGCCGTTGCACCACTGGCAGGATCGGCGATTACCGGCGGCGGCGTCAGCGGGATTGGGCCCTGTGCCAGCACTGGAAGCGGAATCGAAACGACCAGGAGGGCCGTAACGGAGAGCCAGAGAGTCGAGCGAGTCGGGTTCACGAGCGAGCTTCCTCTATCGGTTTCGGGAGCGCCTCTGAGATTCATCCGGGGAGTCCATCTATACATGATCGACTACTGGACACGGCCGGTCTAGTGATTGGGCGCGGAGGGGTGCCTTCAGACGGCCCAACCCGCGCCGCCTCGCCGTCTATTAGGCACGGCATGCGATACGAAAACGCGACTCAGGCGGGTCGCTGGCGCCGCATGCTGGCAAACGACAGCCCGGCGATCGCGTAGATCACCAGCCCGACTATGAGTGCGGCTCGGAACCCGTAGTTCACCGAGACCAAAACGCTGCCGAGACCGCCAACCACCGTGAACAGCCCGTTCACCCCCCATCCCCAGGCGACTGCGGCGCGCGACAGATCCTGGACGGCCAGCACGCCGAGCGGGAACGGCATTCCCATGAAGAACGAGATTGGAAACACCATGACCGCAGCCGCCACCAACCGAGCGCCAATCGGCATCGCCAGCAGCGCGTCGGTGACCGGAGCATAGGCCAGCAGAAAGACCGCTCCGGTGAGCAAGACTCCCACGAACGGCCACCACCAATTCGCCGCATCGGGAGTGATCTCCAAACGGTCAGATGCCAGGCTGCCTAGCCCCGCCCCCAGCAGTACCGTAAACAGCACCACCGAGTAGGTGTAGAGCGGGTAGCCGACGAAGTGCATCAGCAGCTGGATCAACACCAACTCCACCAGGATAAAGCCGGCTCCGAGGCTGGCGAAATAGATCAGCGAAGCCCCCCAGCCAGGCCATCGTTGCCGTGCAACCGGCGACAGCGCCAACGGCGCCACGACGAACACACCGGCAAACACCAACGACACGAAACCAGTAACCCACAGATGGATGACATCGAGGGGCACCCCACCACCCTGGTCGCGCGCGACGTTGAGAAACCATGCAACCGCCTCCGGCACGAAGCGCTCGGGATCTGCGTGCAGCTCCTCCCACCCGCGGCGCAGGAACTTGAAGTAGGGCCTGTTGTCAGTAGTCGGCGCTACCCGATAGGGCACCCGATCGATGATCTCGTCGGGGAGCTCGCCGCTGAAGAACTCCGGCGACAAGAAGCCGCTTCGCGGCCGCAGCGGGTTCTCCTCGAGCTTGAATACTTGTATCTCTACGCCCTCGCGCAGACCCAGGAACCTACGCGCCTCGACCAGGTCATCGCGAGTGAAGGGGCTCATCTTGACAAGCACCGTCGGCAACGTGTCGTCATCTTGCATGGTGCGCGACGTGACCAGCACGTGGGCCCTGAAATCGTCGCGCCCCATCCACTTCCAGGCCAGCGCCGCCGTGGAGACGATGCGCGGGTAGGTATGGTGGTTGATCTGCAGGATGCCGTCGTCGGACAGATGATCGAAGTAGTCGACAAAGGCGTCGGCCGTAAGCAGGTAGGTGGGATCGAGCGCCCCGGCCCCGGCGGCCACCGAAGACGATGAGTGGTTGCTGAAGATCTGGATGATGTCGTAGATACGATCACGCGAGCGGATGAAGCCACGTCCCTCGCCGCGCACGCTGTTGACGCGTGGATCATTGAAGATTCCGCCGTTGAAGTCGGCGTAGTCGTTCTTGCCCAGCGCTACCACCGCGCCAACCATCTCGATGGCGTCGATCTGTCCCGCTCCGTAGGCCAGCGCTCCCTTGACCTCCTGCCCCGCGGCGCTGCCGATCACCAGCACTTGCTGATCGGTGTCGCGCTTCATGTAGTGCGCCAGCAATACCGAACGGGTCCAGAAGTGGGTCTTGAAGAAGCCCTCGGCGTTGGCCTGAACGCCGCGATCGAGGCGCCGGCGGAAATCCGCCCAGTTGCCGTTGAACGGGTACAGGAAGCTACTCTGGCTGCCGCCGTCGTAGATGATGTTCTTGACGCCACGGAAGTGGATCACCTCGACCTTCGATACCGGATCCCAGCGCACGTATTCGTTATTGCCCAGGGTGCGCGCCTCGGCTAGCCCACGGTCGACCTTGTGCTCCACGAAGGACAGGTAGCCGGACGACAGCAGCGGAATGGCCAACATCACCACGGCATAAACGGCAGCGATGATCAGCGCCCGCCGTGTTCCGGTAAACGCAGCAGCTGCCAGAGCCAGAACTCCTGAAACAACCAGGAGCAACCCGGCGGGCCCGAGGATCGGAATCAGCGGGATGATCGCCACGCAGCCGACAGCGGCGCCGGCCAGATCCCAGAAGTACAGCCGCTGAATGACCTCGGCCCACGCCGAGAACGCCCGGGCCAGCACCAGGCCGCACAGTACGAACGGAATGGTGATAACGGCGTACATCGCCAGGAACCAAATGCCCTGTCCGACCGGGTCCGAGGCAATAGCCTCGAAGCGGAACGGAATGGCATTGAGCAACGGTCGAATCAGCAGCAACGATGCGGCCATCAACGCAGTCAGGCGGGCCAGCCTAGCCGACGGATCAGCGCCGGCGGGCAGCGGGCGCAACGTCGTGTAAATGCCCGCCAGGCCGAACGCGAACACGGCGCCGGTAATGACCATGTACGCCAGGTTGGGGTACAGGATCACATCGAAGATACGCGTCAGCAGCAGCTCGACCGTGAGCGTCGAGCCAGCAACCAGACAGATAGCGACCGGAATTCTGCGCACGTATACCGAGGATTAGAGGTGCTGCAAGGGAGGGTGCCCGCGATTATCGCACCGGCACTTTCGAGGTGCTAGCAAGCTCAATCGACTCCAGAATCGTCTTGAAGGGAGGATCGTCACGAATCGGGGCCCAATCACCGTCGTGCTCGATCCAGTCTCGATGCGCATAGCCGAAGCGTATCGAATCTTCCAGCCGGGCGAGCGCTTCGTCGATCTGCCCCGCCTGCGCCAGCAGACAGGCCACCGCGTAGTGGGTTGCGGCGTCCCCGGCTCCGAGCTCCAGCGCCCGCTCGGCCCACTCCAGCGCAGCCTGGCGCTCGCCAAGCTGAAAGAGGCAGCGAGCACCCACCGAGTAGGCCCGGCCGTCGCCCGGCTGCAGGGCCAGCTGCCGCTCGGCGCGCCGCACGGCGCGGCGAGCGCTGGCGACCTCCCGGGACGGATCCTGCAAATCACGATACACCTGGCTGAGCAGCGCCGGAGCCTGGAAATCCTCCGACCGCAATGCGCCGGCCACCTCGAACTCGCGCGCCGCAAGCTCCAGGCGCCCGCGCGCGAATGCCGCCCGCGCGCGTGAGTGGCGCGCCTCGAACGAATCCGGATCCAGCTCGATCGCAGTGGCGAACGCCCGGTGCGCTTCGTCGTGCCGTTGCGACAGCGATAGCGCCAGACCGAGGGCAGCATGCCCCTCGGCAAGCCGCGGATCACTGCGCACCGCCTGCTCCGCCGCAGCAATCGCCTCGTCCAGCACGCCCCGATCGCCTCCGGCGTGCATGTAGAGATACGAGCCGGCATCGGCGAGGCCACTGTGCGCCGGTGCGTAGTCGGGGTCGCGCGCCACAGCACGACTGAACATGTCGCGCGCCAGCGCGACCTCCCGCGTCGTACCCCGATACAGCAAGCTGCGTCCCCGTAGATAGTAATCGTAGGCCTCGAAGTCGGGCGGTTGGCTGAGCGGCGGGCGGGTGCCGAGAACGCCCTGTAGCGCCTCGAGGACACTTCTGGTGATCTCGTCCTCGAGCGCGAATACTTCCTCGACGTCGCCTTCGAACCGCTGCGACCACAGATCCGAGTCGTCGGCTACGTCGATCAGGCGAGTGACAATTCGCAGCCGATCCTTCGCCCTGCGTACCGAGCCCTCGAGCACCGTCTCCACACCCAGCCGTCGGCCGATATCCCCGACGTCGCGGTCGGTGCTACGAAAACGGAAGGTCGAGGTGCGTGAAGCCACCCGCAGATCGGGCACGTCGGCCAACCCGTCGAGGATCCCCTCGGCGATGCCCTCGGAGAAATGTCGCTGATCGCCACCCGGGCTCAGATCGACGAACGGCACCACTGCCACCGACCGCCCGGCACCCTCGCCGCGCCGCAGGCGCGCCAACGCCGCGGCGACCTCTGCAACTTGCTGCGGTCGGTCTGTCGGATCCTTGGCAAGACAGCTATCCACGAGGTCGGAGAGCACTCGCGGCACCAGTGGCTTGCGCGACGATACGGAGCGCGGCTGCTGCGTGGTAATCGAGGCCGCGAGCTCACGTAACGTCGGCCCTTGAAACGGCCTTTCGCCGGTCAACGTCTCGTAGAAAACAACGCCGAGCGAAAAGATGTCCGAGCGATGATCGACCGCCTGACCGAGCACTTGCTCGGGTGACATGTAGGCAGGTGTGCCGGCGACCGCCCCATCGTTGGTGGTGAGCTCGGCAAGTGCCGTCGAATCGACCGCAGGTTCGACACTGCGATCGTCCCAGACGAGCGGCATCACTCCGTGGTGTACTGCCAGCCCGAGATCCAACAGCTTCACACGCCCGGCGCGGCTGACCATCACGTGCGCTGTCTTCAGATCGCGATGCACGAGCCCGGCCCCGTGTGCCGCGGTGAGTCCGTCGGCAAGCCGAATGGCCAGCTGAAGGAACTCCTGCACCGGCATCCCGCGCTCGGGGATCAGGCGATCGAGGCTGTCGCCCTCAACCAACTCCATGGCCAGGAAGTGCACCTCGCCCACCTGCTCGACTGCGTAGACCGTAACGATATTCGGGTGGTTGATCGCCGCCATGGCACGCGCCTCGCGCCCCACCCGGGTGACGTCCTCCGCAGAGCCAGCGATACGTTCCGCCAGGAACTTCAGCGCCACCGACCGTTCCAGTCGGGTGTCTAACGCACGGTAGACCTCGCCCATGCGGCCTTCGCCAAGCTTGCGCTCGATGCGATAGGCACCCACGAGTTCCCCGATCTCCGGCATGCGCTCCTCCAAGCGTCGCCGCCGCGAACCGAGCTCGACGCGCTACGCGCGGTTCGCGGCAACAGTCAGGGTTCCACCGTGACCGATCGATTCGACCTCCGAAGAGCTCACACCTCCGAGCAGCTAGCTCAGGCGGTGGCAATACGTCGGGAAGTCTTCACCGACGAGCAAGGAATTCCGGAGGATGTGGACGACGATGGCAGAGATCTCGGCAGCCTGCATCTCCTCGTAAGCCTCGGTTCAACTCCGGTAGCCACCGGTCGCGTCTGCGTGGAGGGTAGCGAAGCGACCCTCGCCCGGATCGCAGTCCGATCGGACTACCGCGGGCAAGGCATAGGTCGACGTATCGTACGGCGGCTCGAGGCATTGGCCCGGCAGGCCGGCGCCGTCAGGTTCGTGCTCCACCCACACGCGTCCCTCGAAAGTTTCTATCGCGAGCTCGGCTACCGCAAGACGGCCACGGCCGGAATGGTGGGCAAACACCGACTGATTGAGATGAGGAAGTATCGCCGCAGCAATACGCCCAGGCTCGGGGACTGCTGAATGGCGCCCTGCCCAGCCTGCGGCTATTCTTGGGCACAGCGATGCGGTGACCACCTTGGGATCGTGCCGACGACCAATCGCCGTTCCAAGCCGAACGCCAGGCGTTCGCAAGTGGTCCTGAGCAACCCTTGAACGGCTAGCGAGTCATCGATCAAGGGATGTAGCCGAGGTGGCGGAATTGGCAGACGCGCCGGACTCAAAATCCGGTGGGCTTACGCTCGTGAGGGTTCGAGTCCCTCCCTCGGTACTTGAAAACAAAGGACTTACGCGGCGGCGCGGGTTCGAGTTGTGGTCTCATACGGGCTGATTGTCCCTATTCTGTCCCTGTCACGGGCCTCGGGCCGGCACTGTCAACTTAACCACGCGAGCCTTTCGCTTGATGAGTCCCGCAGCCGGAGAGCGGGTTCTCAGGGAGCGGTGGCTTGCTGCCAAGCCATCATGGATCGGGCGCGCAGCAGCCGGTAGTTTGTTGCTCGCAAGCGGTGCCGTCCAAGTCGGAAGAGGTTGAGAACCACACCCTGCACGGCCAAGAAACGTTGAGTCTGTCCCGCTGACTTGAACCGCCGCATCTGCCGTTCCCGTTGTCGCGTCGGCTGATGGGAGACCTCTGCTCGGTTGTTCGCGTAGCGCCTGGTGACATGCTCCACCGATACCATCACATCCCTGTGCGCGGCCCCGTAACTTCCGAGCTTGTCGGTGATCAACCATCGCGGTTCGCTCTCCTGCCCCTTCAGCAACTTCCGAAAGAACCGCCTGGCAGCGCGGGCATTGCGGCGCCGCTGCACCAAGATGTCGATCACATCACCGTCTTGATCGACCGCTCGCCAAAGGTAATGGCGCCTGCCGCGGATGCTCACGAAGACTTCGTCCAGGAACCAAGTGTCACCCAGACGACCCTGCCGCCGACGTAGCTTCCGGGCGTAGTCAGGGCCGAACTTCCCACACCACCGCCGAATCGTCTCGTAGGTGACTTCGACCCCGCGCTCGGCCAGGAGATCCTCAACGTCTCGGAAGCTCAGACAGAAGCGGTGGTACAACCATACGGCGTGGCTGACGATCTCGACTGGGAAACGGTGTCTGCGATAGTGGCCCGCGGCGGTGCTCATGACCCCACTCTGCCAGCATCGCCGTTAAGTTGACAATGCCCCCAGCACGCCTCATGTGCTGGTGCTAGAAAAGCAAGTTCCTATTCTTTTGATCACCTACGAAACCCAGGATGACCACTTCGAGACCGCATTGATGTCGAGTGAATACGAGAGGACCTTTCAGCTCGAGGACAGGCTCCTCAAGTGGCAGGGGCTCCTTACCTTCAAGAGCGACCTGAAGAACTTTTACTACACTTATACGCGTCGGCTCTTCGAGAACGACCAGTTGATCCGCGAGAAGACGTGGAATGAGGTGATCGAGCGCGACCACCAGTAGCTTGGCTCACGTGCCTGGGCAGTTAGCCGGTGACGGACATGCTAGTTCTGTGGGGCGCACGGTTGCGGGAGAAGAAGGAGAGATCGATCTCGCGGCCGCTATACGGCAGTCGAACGCGCACGGGGTCCTCGTCGTGGTCCTGGCCATTCTCGACCCGATCGATCAGGTCCGCCATCAGGTAGCCGATCGGTGCGCCTCCCTTGAACCAGCCGCCACTGGTTCCCATTGCCAGGTAGAAGCCATCGAGGTCACTGCGGTCGAAGATCGGGTACCAGTCGTCGGTGGTCGTATCGTAGAGGGCGCCGAAACCATCGGCGGGCCCCTTGCGCAGCGCGGGGATCCGCTTCATCAGCCGCATGACCTGCGCGTCGAACTGCGCGCCG
>DASCOT010000035.1:0-15375 GCA_036012155.1 Acidobacteriota bacterium | reverse complement strand
GGGCGACACGAATGCTCCCGAAGCTGTTTCTATCCGTGCCGTTCGGCAGCCTGTCGGATCGCATGGACCGACGCACCCTGCTGGAGTACACCAACTGGGGCGGCGCCGCGATGTCGGCGATCGCTGTGTTTGTCAGCGTTCAGGGGTGGTTCGGATTCGGCGGCGTGATGCTGGTGTCGACGATGGTTGGCGTTTTCGACGTGGCGCAGACAACGCTCGCCAAGGCGTACGTCTACGACGTCGTCGGCCCCAGGGACGCCGTCAACGGGCTGGCGCTGGAGCAGTTGGCCAATCGCCTCTTCGGCGTCGTCGGGGGCATCTCTACCGGCTTGGCCCTGTGGTTGTGGGGTGGCGTCGGGGCTCTTGTCATGATGGTGGTGACCTATTTCGGCAGCGCCGCGCTGCTGGCCATGATCCCGAGACTCGCTCCCGACACCGCAGCCAACTACAAGTTGGCCAGCGCCAGCAGGGATGAGGACGCCGGCGAGCGCGCCGGTGCGTGGGCCTCGGTGTTCGGAATCATGCGAAGCCCCGTGGTGCTCATCTTCGCAATGATCGCCATGGCCGCCGAGGTGTTCGCCTACTCGCACGAGTCTCTGGCGCCGTCGTTTGCTCGCGACGTTCTGATGGCGGGCGAGCAAGGCCTGGGCAACCTGGTGGCGGTGCGCAATGGAGGGGGAGTGCTTGGCGCGATAGTGCTCGGGGCGGCGGCGCGCCGAGTCCGCGCCGATCGCTTGCTGCCGATCGTCAGCGTCTTCTTCGGCATCATGCTGGTGGCCTTCTCGATGTCGACTTCGTACCTACTGTCGCTGCTCCTGATGGGCCTGGTCGGAATCGCTTGGGCGGGCGTCGACGCGCTGTTGCCAACGGCGCTGCAGCAGAACGTCGACGATTCTGACCGCGGTGCGGTGATGGGCATATGGAATCTGAGCCGCGGAGTCGGGCCGCTCGGTCAACTCGAGATCGGGGCCCTCGCCGCCATCATCGGCGTGGCTGCGGCGCAGGCGTTCAATGGAGCGCTCTTCGCTGTCATCGTGATCCTGGCCATGGTGGCTCTCCGGCGCCAGCGTACGCGCGCCGCCGCAGCCGACTAGGACGGCCTCATGAGCCCCATCGGTGTCGCCATCATCCTGTTCGTCGCCGCCACCATGTGGGTGGGCATCCGTACCTACGCCAAGATCAGGGGGCAGGCGACGAACTACTATGTCGCCGGCAACGCCATGGGCGTGTCGGTGATCAGCATCACGCTCTGTGCTCAGGCGTTCGACGCCAACGGCTCCATGGGCAACGCGTCGCTCGCCCATGCGGGTGGCTTCTGGGCGGGAGCGGCGATTCCGATCGGCCTGGCCCTGTGCCTATTCTTCACGGGCGCGGTGTTCGCCGAGCCGATCCACCGCATGCGCTTGTTGACGTTGGCCGATTTCTACCGGCGTCGATATGACCGGAATACCGAGACACTGGCGGCGCTCAACATGCTGGTTGGCAACATCGTGCTGGTTGCCGGCAACCTCGCCGGGCTCGGGCTGTTGCTGGATCTAGTATTCGGTGCCGGCTACCTATCCATGCTCGTGGTGATCGGGCTCTGCATCCTCACCTACGCTGTGACCGGTGGACTCTACGCCACCATCACCACCAGCGTGCTGCAAGTGGGCATGTTCATCTTCAGCACGGTCATCGGCTTCGCGTGGCTCACCGGCACGTTCGGCTGGAGCACGCTGATGGCGAACGTCCCGGCCAACTTCACCGACCTGTCGGGCCTGATGAGCCGCGAGCAGGGATCACTGGTCACCTGGGCGTCACTGGTGTCGCTGGCGCTTGGCGACGTCGTGGCGATCGACTTCATCCAGCGCGTCATCGCCGCCGATTCGGCGCGCACCGCCAAGCGCGGCTGCTATGTGGCCGGGGTCATCACGCTGACCATCGGCCTCATGGTCAGCTTCATCGGACTCGCGGCGTTCCATTTCGGCACGCCGGAGAGCCGATTCCTACTGGTGGAGCTAGCGCTCGACGAGATGCCGATGATCATCGGTGGCCTCATCCTGCTCGGGGTGATTGCCGCCAGCATGTCGACGGCAGCGGGTGTTGTGCTCGACTTGGCCAACGTGCTCACCCGCAACGTGATCCAGGGGCACGCTTCGGGTACCTGGGATGACTCCGAGCTGTTGCGCGTCTCCCGCTGGATCGCTTTGCCGACGATGGCGGCGTCGGTGGTGTTCGCTTACTTCCGCCCGGATCCGGGGGTTCTTCTGATCCTCGCGTTCGACATCGTGCTGGCGAGCTGCTTCGTGCCCCTGGTGCTCGGGCTCTTCTGGAGTAAGTCGAATACTCCGGCGGCGCTGGCCGCGATCGTCGGCGGAGCTGCGGCACGGCTGACCCTGCACTTCGCGGTCGCCGAGGCATGGGCTGGTTTGGAGACGCTGGTTCCACCGCTCGTCAGCCTGGCGTTGTTCGTGATTGTCGCCAGAGCCACGCAGGGCTCTTCACCGCCGAACCACGATGCGCTCACGCATGTGCCCACAGAGGAGGAGCTCGTTCAGGGCGTGTGATCTGTGATCGAGCCGGGATTCCGGCATCAGGTCGAGACCCTCAGTTGCCGTTGGCCGGCTGCAAGCGGAGGATCGGCGTCGGCGTTGTCTTGCCGTCAACCGGTAGGCCGTCGATGGCCAGGTAGATGTACCCCTCGGGTCCCTGGCGGATGTCACGGATGCGACCCATGCTGTGCAGCAGCGTTTCCTCGAGAACGACCCGCCGTTCGTTCAAGGTGAGGCGGGCGAGCTGCTCACCTTGCAAGCCGCCCACGAAGAGGCTGCCGCGCCATCCAGGGAAGCGGTCGCCGTCGTAGATCAGCAGTCCGGAGGCGGCGATAGACGGCACCCAAAGATGGACGGGCTGCTCCATCCCGTCCTGGTGGGTCCCTGCGTGGATCGCTAGGCCGCTGGTGTAGTTGACCCCGAAGCCGATCACCGGCCAGCCGTAGTTCCGCCCTGGGAGTATCAGGTTGAGCTCATCTCCCCCCTGCGGCCCGTGCTCGTTGAGCCAGATGTCTTCGGTTTGGGGATGCACTGCTAGGCCTTGGGCGTTGCGGTGTCCGTAGCTGAAGATCTCCGGGCGGGCGTTGTCGCGGCCGACGAACGGGTTGTCGATCGGAACGCGGCCGTCGTCGTGGAGTCGCACCGTGGTGCCCTGGTGGTTAGAGAGATCCTGTGCCGGGTGCGCTGCCATGTCGCCCCGCGGTCGGGTCTGACGGTCTCCGATCGTGATGAAGAGGAAGCCGTCGCCGTCGAAGGCCAGCCGCGAGCCGTACGAGCCGCGTCCCTCGGTGACCGCTTCGAAAACCTCCTCGACAGCAGTGAGGCGATGATTCTCGAAGCGAGCACGCACCACCGCCGTGGTTGCCTGAGAGCGATCGGCGTTCGGCTTCGAGAAGCTCAGGTAAATGAGCCGGTTCGCAGCGAAGTTGGGATGCAGAGCGATGTCCAACAGCCCACCCTCGGTGGCCAGGCGCCGGCCTCGCGGCTCGACCAGAACCTCGGGAACGCCCGGCACCGGATCGGCGAGCAGCCGTCCGTTGTGGATAACGCGGAGCCGTCCCGGTTGCTCGGTCACCAACATGTCGCCATCGAGAAGGAACGCCATCGACCATGGGTGCTCCAGCCCGTCTACGACCGTGACTACCCGGAAGTCGTGGTAAGCGGATCGGACCACTGCAGACTGGCCGCCGGCCGGGCCGACGGCAAACGCCGCAACCGCCGCGGCAACCAGTGCAAAGCGGGCACCAACCATCTCGATCTCCACTTCAGCTCGCCAAGGATCCAATACGTACGGTAGTACGATCCCTCGGTCGAATCGCGATCTAGACCACTCGGAGGGGGAATACGCAATGAACGACGACACCAAAAGCGGAAAGCCGAATATCTTCCCGGGATTCCGGTACACCCATGCGCCCGATGCGATCGCCTGGCTGGGACAGGCCTTCGGCTTCGAAGAGCGCTTCGTCGTTCCAGGCCCGGAGGACAGCATCGCCCATGCTCAGTTGCAACTCGGTACAGGCGTGATCATGCTCGGGTCGGCGCCCGCCGAGCCGGATCCTACGAATCCGTGGGAGGAGGCACGGCACGGCGTCTACGTGTATATCGAGGACATCGAGGCGCACTACGAGCGCGCCTGCACCGCCGGCGCCGAGATCCTTCGCGAGCTGCAGGACACCGAGTACGGATCGCGCGAATACACCGCGCGTGATCCCGAAGGCAACCTGTGGAGCTTCGGTACCTATCAGCCGCTCGCCGACTAGATCTGCGTCGTTCCTCCAAGTCGAGCGCTAAGCGCCAGCCCATCTGACCGTACCGGGGTGCCCCCGACCCTCATTCTTCCCTATACGGTACGTTCATTGGCAGCGGCCCGGCCCACTCGCTGGGGACGTCGAGTCCCAGCGCCCAGTGGATGCCGTTGATAATGAGCCGCTGGAGGCCCTCCTGCTGGAGATCGACCGGATGCCCGAGCGTCGTCGTGAACACGCGGCCGCCAGCGTCGGTACGGCGAGTCCAGGCGACCGGAGTGTCCACCGGGTCGCCGGCCTCAGGGTCGAAGGAGTCGCCGACGGGGAAGCCGGTCATGAGAATCTGCGAGCCGGCGACCGGGTAGTTCGGTAGAAGCGTGTACAGCCACGACGGTACGTGGAACTCCGCCGGTGCGCCGGTCAAGATCGGATGATCGGTGGCCGTCCCCGCCGGCCGCACGTCGGTGCCGTTCTCGTGGCCGTAGTCCCACACGTAGGGGGCGCCGACGTATCGCGGTCCGAAGTCGTTGAACGCCTCAAGCTCATGGCCGTCTGGGTACAGGAACGCATGCGTCGACGTACGCAGGCTGACCAGTGGGTTGCCGTCGTCCAGATAGCCGACGATGCGCTCGACCTGATCGCGCGGCAACATGCGGTTGCGTAGAAAAAGCACCATCAGGTCGGCCTGCTCCAGTAGCTCGAGGCCCGGAATGTGGTCGGCGTGCGGGTCCGGGTAGGCGCTCAATATGCTGGCCCGCATGCCGTAGCTCGCCTCGAGCTCCGCGGCGATGATCGGCATGGTGAGCTCCGAGCTGTACTCGTCGTCGCCAGTCACGAAGACCACGTGCGGGGCGTCAGCTTGACCGCTCGATCGGGCCACAGAGACAGGCTCGACGATCATCCGGCCGCGAACCTGGGGCCCTCCCGACCCGCAGAGAACGGGACTCCGAAGCTCGAAGGTGCCGGCCCGGTCGGCGGTGAAGGTGACCGACTGCGGACGTTCCACCATCGCCGGCCCGACGCTGACACCGTAACCGTCGATCTCGATCGCGTGGCCTCTGCCGGCACCGTTGTCGGTGGCCTCGAGATCGATCCGTACGCGGTCGCCGAGCTGCAGTCGGGTGACGTCGGGAGTCAGCGCATCACGGCTGGCGGTCATGCCGCGCTGCACGAATCCTCCACGCTCGGCCGCACCGGCCAGGGCACCTTGCGTAGCACCGGGCTCGGCTACCGCCAGGCTCCGGACATAGGCGGCCAGGTCCCAGATCTGTTCGCTGGAAAACGCCTCGGTGAACCCGGGCATCGAGTTGCCGTTGTTGCCGATGGCGATCATCAGGGCGTTGTCGCGCCGGGTCACGCCGCGCTTGAACTGCCGCGGGTCGCGGAAATCGCGCGGCAGGATGGGGTTGCCGAATGCGTCCATCAGGGTCGCCGCATTGGGGCCGTCGCCGGCTCCCGTCACTCCGTGACACAGCGGACATTGAGCGTCGATGTAGAGGGTCGCGCCACGGCGCACGCTCTCGGCAAGCGGCCCGCCGGGCTCCGAGCCGAGGTCTATCGGCTCTCCCGGCCCCCACTTCTCGAACTCTGGGCTCAGCGTCTTGACGAAGTGGGTGACCGCCCAGCGCTCGGAAGTCGAGAGGATGCGTCTCGACGGCGGCATGGAGGTGCCGTGCAACCCCAGGGTGACGGTGCGGAAGAGATCTTCGTCGGTCGGCATGTCACCGCCCGGCGTGGTCTTGAACCGGAAGATGCCCGAGGTCAGATCACGTGCCGGTGGAGACAGCAGCGCCGCACACGGACCGTCGGCGCCTCCGCCAGGACCGTGGCAGGAGGCGCAGTGGTCGGCGAAGAGGGAAGCGCCCTCGGCGATCAACGGGCGCGTTACGGCCGGCGTCGCCGGGACGTCGAGGGCGCTCCAGGATGCGGCGACAAGGCTATCGTCGGGGGGCGGCTCGCCCGAATCCTGCGCACAGGCGGCAGCCACTGCGAGTCCCGCGAGCAGTAGCGCGCTGATGGCGAAGCGTCTCATTGGCGGCAGTATAAGCGCTCGTGTACGCTCCACCGCACCTCGGCCAGGCTCGCAATAGATCTCCGAAGCGTGTGCCCGACAGGGAGAGACGCCGGCCGCTTGACGCTCAGACATGCCCCAACGAGTTGGTGAGCCAGTGATTAGAGACAACAGGTCATACGCGCGCGTGCTGCTGTCCTTGCTGGCCGGGTTGGCGGCCAGCGCATGCGGCCCGGAACGGGCCGCGGGCCCCGTCGTCGAGCCGGGTGAGCCGCGACCCGGTCACGGTCGCAAGGTGGAAGGCGTGCATCCGGGGTTGGAGATTGCCGCGATCCGACCTCCGGGGATGTCGCTCGGGGTGGGTGGCTTGAGCGTGCTGCCCGATGGGCGCCTGGTGGTTGCCACCTTCGATGCCCAGCAAGTGCTGCCGCTGGATCCCTCGACGGAGCTCAACGGTGAGCTCTGGGTCGTCGACAATGTCGACGCCGACGACCTGTCGGGCATCGTCGCCTTGCAGCTCGCAGACGATCTGCAGGAACCGCTCGGCGTGGCCACCGTCGGTGCGGACATCTACGTATCCCACCGCGATGAGGTAACGCGCTTCGCTTTCGACGACACCAGCACCAACTGGACTCGGACCACGGTGGCTGGTGGCTGGGAGTCGCGTGACTGGCACTCGTTCGCGTTCGGGCTCCTTCACGAGCCCGGCGAAGCGGGACATCCAGGCTACCTGTATATGTCGCGATCCACAGGGCTGGGGCGCTTCAGCAATCCACCCGATCACGGCGCGGTGTGGAGGATCGACCTGGGGCGCCCCGCGGGCGACAACGTCGAGCCGCTGATCGGCGGGCTGCGGACGCCCAATGGCCTCGGTTTCGGCCCCGAGGGTGAGGTGTTCGTTACCGACAACCAGGGTGAGTGGACCCCCGCCAACGAGCTCAACCACGTGCAGAAAGGCCACTTTTACGGCTTCGAGCACGCCATCGAAGGGCCGGACGACCATCCGACGCCGTACCAGGATCCGGCCGATCGGCAGAGCCCGGGGCAGGAGGCGACGCTGCCGGCCATCCAGCTGCCGCAGGACGAGATCGCCAACTCGCCCACCCAGCCGATCCTGATTCCTGATGGGCAGCCCTACGCCGGTCAGATGCTGGTGGGAGACATGCGCTACGGCGGCATCCAGCGGTTGCAGCTGGAAAGGGTCAACGGTGTGTGGCAAGGCGCGGCGTTCCGCTACTCGATGGGCCTGGAAGCCGGTGTGAACCGCCTTGCCTGGGGCCCGGATGGAGCCCTGTACGCTGGTGGAATCGGTGGCGATCACGCCGGTAGCTGGGCGTGGGTCAATGACGAAGGCGAGCGGACCTTTGCAGGGTTGCAGCGCTTGAGGCCAACTGGTGTCCTCGCCTTCGAGATGCGCTCTGTTCGCGTCACCCCCGAAGGATTCGAGCTCGAGTTCACCCAGTCGGTTCCATGGGCGTACCTCGCGCAGCCGGGCAATTATCACTTGCAACAGTGGGGTTACCGCCGGACGCCGGCTTACGGAGGCGTGAAGCTGGGACAGCAGGAGCTTCCTGTGACGCAAGCGATTCCTTCCGACGATCGCATGTCGGTGCGTCTCACCGTGCCGGGCCGCGAGACCGGCCGCGTCGTCTACATCATGACCGACCCGGTGAGCGACACCGGCGAACACCTGTGGACCACCGAGAGCTGGTACACGCTGCACCAGATTCCAGAGGAAGTCCTCGATGAGGATGGGTAGGCTGCCGCCACACACCCTGATCGTGCTGCTCACCGCTGTGGCCGCCTGCGGCCCGGGCATCGAGCCCGACACGGAGGAGCGGCCTCGGCCGGCGGGTGTGCCGCCCGATCTGAGTCAAGCCGGCAGGATCGTTGGCCACGCGCTGTTCGACGGAGAGGTCGAACAGCAGAGGGTTGTTCTCGACATGGACGCCGATCCGGCCTGCGCGCGGATGCAGCGCTGGGAGCAGCATGCCGCGCCGCGCGTCCGGCTCAACGACGACGGCACTCTGCGCGACGTGCTCGTCTACGTGAGCGAGGGGCTCGACGGTCTCGTGTTTCCCGATCCGACCCCGGAAGATGCGCAGTTCGGATTCAACGTTCTCGACTTACTCGAACACGTCGACTGTATGTTCCAGCCATCGATTCTCGCGCTGCGAACCGGGCAGACGCTTACCATCCGAAACGGCGACGACACGCTGCATACGCTAAGCGCTCGTCTGGCGGACGGCTCTACGCTCGATGTAAGCCAACCACGGCCGGGGTCGGAACATCAGCACACGTTCGCGCGAGCCGAGGTCGGAATCCCGGTCCGCTGTACGGTGCATCCGTGGATGACTGCCACCATTCACGTCTTCGACCACCCGTATTTCTCGGTCGCCAGCGAGGACTTCGGAATCGACCTCGGGCCACTCCCTCCCGGTCAATACACAGTGGCGGCGCGGCACGAGATTCTCGGCTCTATGGCGCAGAAGGTCACAGTAGCCCCGAACGAAACGGTAGAGATTGTCTTTACCTTCGAACCCTAGCCGCAGGCTTGCCGGCAGCAGTTCGGCGGGATCTGGTTGCCGCCTCTGATCCGAGTCATCTTGCACGGCAGCCGGACGGGGACCGCTACTCGGACGGGGTTGGCTGATCGCGGTGCCAGTACAGTGGCCCCATCGGGCGCCTCCTCGGCCAATGCTCGTCCAGCGTGTCGGCGTCGTACAGGCGTCCGCCCTTGATCACGTAGCGCAGCGAGGTTGTGTTGCGCAGATCGTCGAGCGGGTCGGCGTCGAGCACTAGCAGGTCGGCGAGCTTGCCGGGGGTGATCGAGCCGAGATCGTTGCCGAAGCCAATACCCTCAGCGCCGGTCAGCGTGGCGGCACGCAGCACGTCGAGCGCTGGCATGCCGCCGGCTCCGAGGTTCCACATCTCCCAGTGGAACGAGATCCCCTGCATCTCGCCGTGGCTTCCCGCGGTGACCTTGCCACCCGCCTCGACGATCCTCGCCAGGTCCTTGGAGTGCTCGGGCCAGTAGAACTCACCGTCGTGGAACCATTCGACCCGCCGGGTGCGGTTGTCGAGCACCTCGTGCGGCGTGAAGCGGCGCACCTTGGGATCATCGTGCACGTTGGTTCGCGTCCACCAGTAGTAGATCGATCGTGGCCCGGTGCCGACTACCAGGGTCGGGTCGTAGTACGTACCCGACTGCACCAGCAGCTGCACCACATCGGGAGCCAGCGGGAAGTGGGGCAGCACGTGCTCCAGGGAGTAGCCGTCGATGACCTGGGTGATCATCGTCTTCATGTCGACGCCTTCGGTGGTTGGCGTCAGCCCATACTCGCGCGCTGCGATGGCCATCCATTGACGCACGGTGCGGTCGCCGGTCAGATACTGCTTGATCGTGTGGTGGCCGTAGTAGTCGCGATAGCGGCGCATCAAATCACGGGCATCCTGTAGCGAGCCGATGTGGACGTCGGGGTACATCGCCCGGCCGGTGGAAAAGGTGCGCGGCCCCACCATCGCGCCGATCTCGACCAGATCGCCGTAGGTCATCACATCGATGCCATCGGCAGCATTGCGCGTCGTGGTGACGCCGTGGGCCAGGTAGTTGAGGTAGTCCCAGGCGGTGTTGCGGTGCATGCCACGGGCGGCGCGCAGGTGCGCGTGCAGGTCGACGAAGCCCGGAAGCAGCGTTGCGCCGCTGATGTCGATCTCGTGGGCGCCGGCAGGGGTAGCCACGTCGATCGAGCGCCCCACCTCGGTGATGCGCTCATCGACGATCACCACAGTACCGTCGTCGATGATGCCGTCGTCCTGGCGAGCTGAATCTGCCTCCCGTGCCGGGTCCATCGTCAGTATTCGGGCGCCGCGTAGCACCAAGGTCCCGGTGACGCGATCTCGCGGCAGCTCGATCTCGACGCGGCGTTCGGTTGGTGTCGGGTCACTGTCCTCGATCTGCCACTCGAAGACCGCGTTGCCGAGCGACCAGGTGGCGCCGCCGCGCCTGTTCCAGTCGAAGAAATCAACGCCGAGCTCATCGAGTCGTCTGATGCCCGAGCCTGGAGGCGGATCTGCGACCGACAACGATACGGGGGGCTCGCTGCTCGGGATCGGCACGTGAAACAGCCGCATGTCCGCCAGCGCCAACGCCGCGTCGCCTTCGGGTCCCATGACGATGGCGTCGGCAGCCCGGGGGCCGCCTGGGCCGAGAGGCTCGCGCCAGCCACTGATCATGAGGTGTGTCTGATGGTCGGATCCGTCGAGCGCCAGTGAGAACAGCCCCTCGTCCGGGTCGTACGCGTAGAAGCGATCGTCGCGGTCGGCAAAGTGGGCGCGCTGGCCGCTGGCCGCTGCCACCATCGTGCGCGGGCCCCCGTAGGCAGGTATCCGGACCCATTCGAGATTATCGCCGCGCTGCTGCCAGGGACCGCGCGTCACCAGGATCTCCTGGTCACCGGGTACCCAAACGGGCTCCGTGAAGTAGCCGGCTTGCTGGCTGAGGCGACGCAGATCGCTGCCGTCAGCAGCTACTTGCCATAGGTGGCCGCCCTCGAGGTCCGACCAGGTCACGAAGGCCAGCGACGAGCCGTCGTGACTCCACGCCGGCATCGCCTGGAGCTCGTCCATGGGCACCACAGGCGACGTCTTGCCGCTGCCGAGGTCCTGAATCCATACGCGATGTACGGCAGCGAAGGCCAGCTTCGTGCCGTCGGGCGATAACGATGGCCAGCGAATCGAGCGCACCACGAGCGGTCCGCGCGCGACCGGCGTAGCGAAGTGGACTAGCGGCCCGATCGGTAGCGAGATGTCGGCCGTAAACTCGATCGCCGATCGCGCGCCGGTGGCCAGATCGACGCGATGGGGCCTGCCATCAATGGCGGCGATGATGGCCGAGCTGTCCGGCACGAACGCGTAGCCGGGCATGTGATCCGACGAGGTGCCCATCCAGTTGTTTTCCTGCAGATCGTGCTGCACCGGGAAAGCTAGCCAGCGTTCTGTCTCCGCTTGGAGATCACGCAGCCGGTACCCTGTCTCGCTGTCGTGGCGTGAGGCATAGACCATCCAGCGCCCATCGGGTGAGATCGCCGGGCGCACCGCCCCGCCAGCCGGAGCGGTGATCGGGGTGGTCGTGCCGGTGGCGGGATCAAAGCGGTCGATACGATGGCCGTAGGGGTTGTTGTCGCGTCCCGATCGGTGGGACACGTACAAAGCGCCGGTGGGTCCGAACGCCGCGCCCATCCCGTAGATTGGCTGGTCGCCGACAAGCAACTGGGTCCCGGGGCCCTCCGTCGACGGATAGCTCCACACGGTGTGCATCACGTCGATCCAGGTGAAGCGATCGGTGCGCGAGGCGACGATCGTGGAACCGTCCGGGCTCCATTCCGGGGAGGCGTAGGAGGCGTCGCGGCCAGCGGTCAGGGCGCGCAGACCAGATGTTGCCGATTCGAGGGTACTGTCATCGATCGTCTTGCCGACCTCCAGCGTCCACAGGTTCTCGGATCCACCGCGATCGCTGGTGAAGGCGATATGGGTGCCATCGGGCGAGAAGCGTGGCTGGCCGTCGAGGGCCATACCGGAGCTGATCCGGCGCGCACGGCCACCGGAGATCGGCATCGTGTACAGGTCGCCGAGGGTCGCGAAGACGATCGTCTGTCCGTCGGGAGAGACGTCCAACGACATCCAAGTGACGGCATCGGTGGTCAGCTCGACGGTGCGGGTAGGCTGGAGTGGCAGCTCCGCGCCGAAGCCGTGCTGCGAGCGTAGCGCCGCCAGGCCCTCGACAGCTCCGACGCCAGGCGACAGCAAAGCCAACGTGCTGAGCACGGCGGTCCAGCGGCGGTTCTTCATGGCTTGCTTCCCAGCGGCACTCACGAGAGATCGATGACCTGATCGGCGAACTCCAGGTGCTCGATGCTCAGCAACAAGTCAGTGCCGTCGCGGTCGATGCGTCCGTCGAGCACGCGCACGGCACCGCTGCTACGGACCACGTCGTAGTCGGCCGCGTTGCCCGAGAAGACCGCCGTGTCAGTGCCCGCGCCACCGTCGATCAGGTCGTCGCCGCCGTGGCCACGAAGCGAGTTGTTGCCGGTGTTGCCGGTGAGCGTGTTGTCCCAGCCGTTGCCAACGAGATTGGCGTTGTTGCTGCCGGTCAGGGTGACGTCGCGCAGGTGCTGTGCCTTGGTGGTGTAGCGCAAGCTTGGATCGACAGTCAGCGAAAAGGTGCCCTCGAAATCGATTGGCAAGTGCGGATTGTAGGTGAGGAACGGCGGAAAGAACTCCTGCACGATCGCCAGGCCCTTCGGATCCGTGGCGCGCATCCCGGTGCGACCGCGGGCGCCGTAGCGTCCGAAGTGCGTGTGTCCCGGGGGAACCGAGCCATCCTCGATCGGTCGGCCCTCGTACACTGTCGGCAGCACGGTCCACAGATCGAGATAGTTGTCGTTGATCACGCCGAGGTACTCGTTGGGGTGGTTCTCGACCTCATCGTCGGGCCAGCCGCGCCAGATTCCTCGTGCCGTGGCCTCGGCGTCGATCTCGCGCAGGGCATCCTGCATCTCGGGTAAGGCAGGCTTGATCCCGTAGTCGTGCACCAGGTGGATGATCTCCTCGAATGAGGCATCGCGCGTGCGGTGTGCCATGTAATCCTCGGCGCCCTCCACCGGGCACTCGTTGGCTCGCAGGTCCTGCATGCTGAGGTCGGCCCTGCGCAGGTCGGTGTTCTCGAACGCGGCGCGCAGCTCGGGCTCGGTGTTGAACAGCACCATCGTCGCCTTCCGGTCCGACATCGAGTTGGCGACGACGCTCTTGTCGGCTCCGTAGCGGGATCCCGGTACGTCGGTGAGCACGTGCTGCATGACGTTGCGCGCCTTGAGAATGCGGTCGTCGCTCCAGCCGTCCTGCGCCAGAAAATGGATCGGCTTGCCGTTCGGTGCGATGAGCTTCGTGTACTTGACGAAGACCTCGCGGAAGACAGCGGGAACATCGGCCGGTAGCTCGACGATGCCGTTGGGCGATACTGATGTGTCGATGTGCGGCAGCGTCAAGGGTGTTTGGCCTTCTACCGTGAGCATCGATGTGAGAAGCGCGGCTGCCAGCAGCGGCCTGAGTCGGAAGGTCATCGATTTGGTCTCCGGGGCTGTCTCGATGCTAAGAGCCGGCCCCATGCGGATGAGGGCCGGCGGACGGATCACTCTAGCGAATGATCAGAATGCGCTCGTTGGGCGGGTACAGGTACTCGACACCGAGCGTGGTTACCACGTGATTCCCCTCGATGTTGAGGGAGACGGGGAAGCCAGGGCGTTCGGGCAGGTTGGTGTGCACCATGTACTCCAACGAGAAGATGTGGTTTTCCTGGATCACCAGGTGGTCGCGATCTGAGCGAAAGGGCGCCACCGACGGGCCGACGGTCACCAGGCTGCCGCCGTTGTTTCCCTGGCTGTGAAGATCGATGGAAAAGCCCGACTGGTCGGTGCCGGCCAACGCCTGCTGGATTTGTTCATAGTCCTCGGTGCCGATGTCGATAAACGGGGTGTAGATGTATCCGACTTCTTCGAGGGAATGGACGATGGCATCCAGCGTCTGTCGCGCCGTTCTGCCGATGCGGATGTTGGCGCGGATGTACTCCCGAGCGCGGATCGCCTGATCGAAGGCGTGCTGGATACTGTCGGGCACTCCGGTTTCGCCCTCTGCTAGCACGTAGGCGTTGCGCTTGTAGTCGGTGGCGAAGTAGTCGAGGTACCGCACCCCGATGTCGTACGTCATGAAGTCGCCGCGCTGGATGACGTAGTCGTCGTGATGGATCCACCAGCGCACATCTGGCGGGTCGATGGGCTCGGACTTGGCTGAGAAGAGAATCCTGGGGATGCTGACCCCGGTCGATGTGCCCGCGTTGAGCCCCCGACGGAACATCTCCTCGCGGACCCACCAGCCGACGTCGCCGAGGGTCGTCTCGCCCGGCGTGATGACCTCGCGTGAGAGGGCCCGCTCGAGGATCTCGCGATGGGCCTCGAGCGCGTTGGCAAACGCTATGAGCTCGCGCTGTACGCGCCGCCTGCGGAAATCTGTGATGACGTTCTCTGCCGAGACGATGCGCGACGAGTATTCGGGCCCGAGGATGCCCTCGAGCTTCACGTAGTCGGAGTGCGAGATCCCGTCGGCGATGGCAAGCCAATCCGAGGTGTTGACGGCGATCCTCTGCGGGTCGCGCTCGGCCACGAACTCGCGTAGCTCGTCGTAGACGCCGGGATCCTGATTGCCATAGTCGTAACCTTCGACGGCGCGGGCGAGCGCGTCGGATCCGAAGATGTCGAAGAGGTCCGGGTGCCCGCCGCCGCCGAGAACGGCGCGCTCGATGCGGCCGCCGCCGCGGTCGGTAAAGATCAGGTAGCCGGAGGCCGACCCGAAATGCACCGACATGGGGTCGGGGTTGCCGGCGCGCACCACGTGGATCCACATGTCGACGTTGTTGTCACGCATGGCTCCCGGCAGGATGAGGTCGAGCTTCCCACGCTGGATCAGGTGCAGGATCTCGGCGCGCGACTTGGCGGTTTGGTTGGCTATCTGCGCCTGCGAGAACGTTGGTACCGAGATGGCGAGCAGTACAAGAATGGCGCGTAGCTTCATGGCTTGGGCTCACTCGAGTGATGGGGCTGGCCGGGGTGGCATTACCAGGGTCTGGGGGCGACGCGCGGCAGCTTCTCGTCGCGCATGGCCGCGTGGTAAACGAAGGTTGCCAGGATCACCGTGTTGGCCATCAGGTGCTCCTCCACGAGGCGATCGTAGACGTCCATATTGGTGTGATTGTGGGTCTCGCTGTCGAGGTCGTCCTGTACGAAGTAGTAGCCCGGCAGGCCGACCTCTTCGTAGGCCTCGTGCTGCATGCCGGTGGTGAACAGGTGGGACATACCGAGGCTACCGAGTGGTTTCATCCACTCGCTGAAGATCGAACGGATGACCTCGTTGCCCATGATGGAGACGCCGCGGATTCTGCCGCCGCCGTGATCGACGTTGAAGTAGGCCGAAAGGTTGTCGTAGTCGGCCTTGTACTCGCGCCGGCTGGCGTCGGCGAAATTCGCTGCGACGTGGG
>DASCOT010000034.1:0-6287 GCA_036012155.1 Acidobacteriota bacterium | reverse complement strand
AGATCCAGTGGACCCGTTCGGTAGCGCGATGGGCAAGGCGGCAAACATGAGCGGCGCGTTCGATTCGTCCACTCCGCCCAGGTCGACCTGAGTCGATACATGGACGGCCCTATGGCGCTCATGGTCGACATTGAGCGGCTCCTGGGTAACGCTCAGCTCGCCGGTCGGTGCGTCGTATGACCCGCTCACCAGATGCCAGCGCCGCATGGCCAGGGGCTCGCCGGTGCTGATCTCGGCGACGTTTCCGCCACCGCCGCCGACCCGCATGGCAAGCGCGCCGGTGTCGTCGATCAGGAGAGCGACCCCGAGGTCCGGGCCATCCTGCCAGCGGGTGATGAGGCCCTGCTGTCCCTTGTGTGGTGTGGTCGGCCATATCCACGCCTGAACGGTGAAGCTATCGAGTGCTGCAAGCTCAGGGGTGGCAGGCACGACAGCGTAGGATCCGCAGTCGCTGGGCTGCGACCGGGCCGCATACTCGCCGCTGAAGGGTGCTTCGATGGCTTCGTCACGATAGATACTACGGTGGGGGTCGTCGTCACCGCAGATGATGCGAACCAGATCCGCCCGATAGCGCTCGGGACCATACGTGCTCACCATGATGCGGAGCGTCTCTCCCGGCGCGATGCCCCACACGTTGCCGTATCCGAGGATCGATTTCACCTATGCAACTCCGGGCGTTCGGCGATCGAGCCCTGACAGATCTGTCCCGGTAACGGTTCGCCAGCGCCTCTTGAACACCTCCCACACACCTTCGTAATAGTCATCAAAGACATGATCCTCGAAGAGCTCCAACTTGGTGCCGCGCTTCGACGGCATTCTGGCCAGCATCCACTGGCGGCCACGCTGGGTGCACACGAGAATATGGCGGTCAGCCATAGGCATGACTCGGAGCCGGTTCACCACGAGGGTGAGCTCAGCGCTGTAGGGTCCGCCAGGGTTGTTGCAAAACTCTTCCGCGAGGTCTGTTCTCAACGGATCAATCTCATACATTGGACACTCCTGGACTCGGCGGCCAGACAGCAGCAGTCCGGAAACTGAAGGAGCCATCATTGGGAGTCAATCGTGATCATGCCCTGGAGGAATGCCAGCCGGAGATGGAACTGGCGTTCAGCTTGGGAGAGTTCGAGCATCGCCTGCAGCGCATCCGGGCGCGAATGGAGGACGATGGTATTGATGTTCTGTGGCTCATGGCTCCCGAGAGCCTCTTCTACGTCAGCGGCTACAAGTGCATCTGGTACCAGGCGCAAGGACCGAAACAATGGCCCGCCACCAGCGGAATCGCAATCCACAAGGATCGAGACGATTTCATCCTGTTCGACACGCCGAGCGAGAGGATCATGTGCCGCTTCGTGACGTGTGCCAAGGACATCCGGATCTTCCCGATGGGCGGGCGGCGCGATGGTATTTCGTTCATCATCGGCGAACTGAAGTCTCAAGGCTGGCTTTCCGCTGGCACGGTCGGAATGGAGTTCCACAGCTATCGGCCCAATCCCGTCATCAGCAAGCGGTTCCGCGGTGCTTTCGAGAGCGCGGGTATGAGCGTGATAGATGGTAGCGATATCTTGCGCGACATCCGTTGGGTCAAGTCGGAGGCCGAGATCGCGTGTCTTGAAAAGGCGTCGGAGATCACCGACATCGGCTTGCAGGCGGCGCGGGATGCCATCCGCCCCGGTGTCACCGAGCTTGACGTGTAC
The DNA here is from genome assembly GCA_036012155.1 of Acidobacteriota bacterium. GTDB lineage: Bacteria > Acidobacteriota > UBA890 > UBA890 > WLXD01 > DASCOT01. Next base: position 4,593 of record DASCOT010000034.1, on the reverse strand, counting down.
GGGGAGATCGCCAGCGCCATGGCCAAGGCAGGTGGAGAAAACCCGGGACTCACGCTGCCGGTGAATTCAGGCCCGAAAGCCAACTGCGGACATGCACTGGCTAGCCGAAAAATCATCAAAGCTGGTGAGCAAGTCAATGTCGATGTCAGTGGTGTGTTCAACCGATATCACTCCAATGCGGGACGGTCCTTTCATGTCGGTGAGCCCGCCAAGGACGTGATGGACTATCACCGGCGATCGACGGGTGTTTTCGACATGATCGCCGACATGCTGCGTCCGAACCTGCCGGTTGCCGAGCTCGTGGCCAAGACGAGGGCGTATTACGACGAAGCCGGTATTTGGTCCGATGCTGCCTGGGTCGGCGGGTATGAGCTCGGACTCGCCTTTCCGCCCGACTGGGTCGGCAATTATGTCTATGAGATGACGGATACCGACACCGACAGGGTTCTCGAGCCGGGGACGGTGGTCAACTTCGAGAGTCAGTTCTTCTCTCCCCGCATGTCGGGAATCACCTACTACATTGATACGCTGATGTTCAAAGCGGATACTGCTTATCAGCCTCTGGAGTCGCCCCTAGATCTCGTTGTCGTGGGAGACTAGCCGAGCAAAGAGGCAGGTAGACACCTTTACAAGAAGTCTGAGCAGGTCCAAGCGCCGCACACTACGCTGGGTGCTTCGAGCATCGACTAGAGCGGGCGGAGACGAGGAGAGTCGCATGAAGAAGTCCGACCGTGAGCTGGGGATGGACCGGGAGATCACCCGGCGCGACTTCCTGAACGGCACCAGCGCAGCGATTGGCGGCGCAGGCGCGATCGGTGCGGCGGTGCTCTCGGGTACCGAGGCAACCGCGGCAGAGCCGCCCACGATCTCCGCCCCCCGGACGCCGCCTGCTCAGGGCTCGCCGGAGGCCGGCGACTACTACCCGCCAAGGTTGACCGGGATGCGCGGCAGCCATGAGGGGTCGTTCGAAGTCGCGCACGAGATGCGTGATGGCAGGACCTGGGACGACGCGGAGGACACCGGCGAGAGCTATGACCTCATCGTGGTGGGGGGAGGATTGAGCGGGCTGGCAGCCGCGTGGTTCTTTAAGAAAGCGCTACCTGAATCGAAGGTGCTGGTGCTCGACAACCATGACGACTTCGGTGGCCATGCCAAGCGCAACGAGTTCATGGTGAACGGCCGCCAGGTGATCGGCTTCGGCGGCACGATGTCGATCCACGGCGCCAACAGCTACACGTACGAGGCCAAGGAGCTGCTGGAGGAGATCGGCATCGACAAACCGCGGTACCTGGCGACTACCGAGTCGGACCGCAGTCTGTACCGGAGGATGGGCCTGCAACCAGGTGTCTTCTTCGACCGCGAGACCTTCGGCGAGGATCGGCTAGTGGTCGGGAGGCCGCAACGGAGCTCCGGGCCGGCCCGACCCGGCTCGCTTACCTGGGAGGAGTTCCTCGCCAAGACGCCGCTGTCCGACAACGTGAAGAAGGACATGCTGCGACTCTACGAGGGTAAGCGTGACTACCTGCCCGGCCTGTCGCTCGAGGAGAAGAAACAGCGGTTGCGCAAGATCAGCTATCAGGACTATCTGCTCGAGGTCGTGAAGGCAGATCCGGGGGTAATCCCCTACTTCATGCGGCGTGGCGACGCCAACGGCTCGGCCGGGATCGACTCCTGTAGCGCATGGGGGGCCTTGCGCACCGGATGGTTCCCGGGGTTCGATGGGCTCGGTGTGGAGCGGCCGCCGCAGAGCTGGCTCGGCGAGGGCGACGACTTCGGCCCCGGCATCCACTTCCCCGACGGCAACGCCGCGGTTGCTCGGCTGATCGTCAGGTGGCTGATCCCGAAGGCTCTTCCCGGCACGACGATGGAAGACTCGGTGGCGACGCCGGTCAACTACGCCGCCATCGACGAGGACGGCAGCCCGGTTCGCATTCGGCTCAACAGCACGGTGGTCAATGCCCGCCATATCGGTGAGCGCCGCACCGCCAGCGAGGTCGAGGTGACCTACGTGCGCGACGGAAAGGCGCACCGTGCGCGGGGTGCCACCTGCGTGATGGCCTGCTACAACGCCATGATTCCCCATCTCTGTCCCGACTTTCCGGAGGAGCAGAAGGAAGCCCTCCACATGGCCGTTCGTAGGCCGCTGGTCTACACCAGCGTCGTGCTGCGCGACTGGAAGGCCTTCGAGAAGCTCGGCGTGGCGAACATCTTCAGCCCAGGCGGATACCACGAGGCAATCGACCTGGATTACGGTCGCAGCCTAGGCGACTACCAGTGCGCCCAGACGCCCGAGGATCCGATGGTGCTGCACCTGCAACGCTTTCCGATCCACCCTGGATTGACGGCCCGCGACCAGTTCCGCGCCGGCCGCGAGGAGCTGCAAACGACCTCCTTCGAGACCTTCGAACGCAATATTCGTGATCAGCTGGGCCGTGCCCTGGCAGATGGCGGCTTCGATGCGGCGCGGGACATCGAGGCCATCACGGTGAATCGCTGGCCGCACGGCTACGCCGGTGGCGCCAACGACCTGTACGACCCCGAATGGAGTTATGACGAGGTGCCCTGGGTACGCGGGCGGCAGCGCTTCGGTCGCATCACGGTGGCCAACTCCGACGCCGCCGCCACCAGCTTGACCCACGCCGCCATCGACCAGGCACACCGGGCGGTCCAGGAGCTGTTGACCGACGTCATCCGTCCCGAGTTCCAGTATCCGTGGGCCGAGCGAACCTGACCGCGGGACCTACGGAAGTGTTTCCCGGCTCGTCTGCGTCTGCCGCTCCCATGCGGTTCAGCCGAGCGGCTCGAGCGCGGCCGCGAGCTCACGCGCCTCGTCGACCGATAGGTCTTGCAGCGGCGCACGCAGGGCACCGCCGTCGAAGCCACGCTGCCGAGAGGCAGCCTTGACCTTGGGAACATAGTTGCTCCTCCAGATACAGAGTAGCGACGGGATCATGCGCGACCACAGCTCCATTGCTCCGGCGATGTCATTGCTGGCGACCAGCTCAAACAGGCGCACGCTCTCGTGCGGCATGTAGTTTGCCCCGCCCCAGATACATCCGGGCGACCCGGCGATGAAGCTGAACACGGTGTTGGGATCGCAGCCATTCAACACCTTGTAGCCGGTGGCGAGGTATTCCTGGTGAGTGGCCAGGTCGCCAGCGCTGTCCTTGATGTAGTTGAAATGATCTAGCTGATTCAGGCGCTTGAACAGGTCCACCGAAACACCGATGCCCGTGGCTTGTGGAATGTTGTATCCGATGATGTCGGTTTCGATCTTGGCATCGATGGCCTCGTAGAACGCCAACAACCCGTCGTCGTCTTGGGGACCTTCGAGGTAGGGCGGCAGAATCATCAACGCATCGGCGCCCAATCCCTGAGCATGTTTGCTGCGCTCGATCACTTCGTCGATCACCAGTGCCGAGGTCTGACAAATCAGGTTGCAGCGTCCCTCCAGACGCGCGGCGCCGAGCTCGTAGAGCCGAATGCACTCCTGCTGGGTCAGGTAGGGATGCTGCCCGGTGCCGGCACCGAGCACCAGCCCATGCACGCCGGCGTCGCAATAGAGGTCGATTAGCTCTTCCCAGCGGGCATAGTCAATGCTGCCGTCGGCATGCATCGGGGTTTGCATCGCCAGGTTGATCCCGGTCAGCTGGCTCAATACCTTCTCCGTTCTATATTGGCAGGCCGCCCTCGCGGCCATCGGTACGCCACGCGCGGCGCCTGTCGTGGTGGCGGTGCCGGGCGACGACTACTAGCCCAGCATTTCAGACTTCAATCATCCTAATCGAGGGCAGGCGACATGTCCTGGGAGTGGTCGGTTTCGCCTATCGCGATGTGCTGGAAACCTCCGCCCCGTATCTTGTACACCCCTGAGATGGCTGTCCGCACGGCGTACCTGTATACGAGGTGCGTCGAGACAACGCGCCGACCACTCATAGCGACTTACTGGCCAGCTGAGATGGGCCCCGCGCCCCGGACACGGAGACGGCGATGAACGCGGTTCGCAATGCCACACGAGGTTGTTCGAAGATGTTCTCCACCACGGGTCTTGCCGTCCTTGTCCTGTTTGGATGCCTTGGCGACTCCAGTGCCGTGGGCATGGGCAAAGCCGCGCCTGCCGACGATCCCACCGTGGATCCAAGCTTTCTCTCAGCCCTCGAGTGGCGGTTCGTGGGGCCGTACCGGGGAGGGCGCGTCGTTGCGGTGGCTGGAGATGCCGACAACCCTCTCGTCTTCTATTTCGGGGCTGCCCACGGGGGAGTGTGGAAGACCACCGACGCCGGAAGGGGTTGGCGGAACGTGTCGGACGGGTTCTTCAATTTCCCTGCGGTGGGTGCCCTGGACGTGTCGCTTTCGGATCCCCAGGTGATCTTCGCGGGTACGGGTGAGGGGCTTCAACGGCAATTCATCTCGCCCGGAGATGGGGTCTACAAATCCAGCGACGGAGGAGACTCGTGGACCCACGTGGGTCTTCAAGCGACCCGGCACATCTCCACGCTCCGTATTCATCCGACCGATCCCGACACCGTCTATGTGGCGGCCATGGGGGACATGTTCGGCCCTAACCCGGAGCGTTGCGTCTACCGCACCACG
>DASCOT010000033.1:0-64522 GCA_036012155.1 Acidobacteriota bacterium | reverse complement strand
TACTTCGCTGCCGGCGGCCTGGTTACCTCGGCGTGGGTAAACCTGGTGCAGCTGGTCGTATTGCTCGTGGGCTTTGCGCTGGCGTTGCCGGTCGCGCTCGGCAACGCCGGCGGATGGCAATCGATCGTAGATGCCGCCCCGGTCGACAACCCGGATTTCTTCAGCTGGACGCAGGGGGGAGCCTCCGGCTGGCACTACATGGCGTTGCTGATTCCGCCCTTCATGGTCTCGCCGGGACTGTTGCAGAAGGTATACGGAGCACGCAGCGAGCGAACCGTTCGAATCGGTGTAGGGGCCAGCGCCGTCGGGTTGTTGCTGTTCGCGGCGATTCCTCCGATGCTCGGGATGATGGCGCGCGTCTATGACCCGACGCTGACCGGCAATGCCATCAACATGGCTCTGCCGGTGATCTTGACGGTGGGGTTGCCGCTGGCCATTGGCACCCTCGGGCTGGCGGCGGTATTTTCCGCCGAGGTGAGTTCGGCCGACGCTGTCCTCTTCATGCTCTCCACCTCGTTGTCCGAGGATCTCTACCGCAGGTTCTTGGCCCCGAATGCCGGTGAGCGACAGGTCTTGAAGATGGCACGTCTCGGCGCCATTGCCGGCGGTGCCCTCGCCACGTTGCTGGCGATCGCACTGGGCTCGGTGATCGAGTCCATCACTATTTTCTACTCGCTGCTGTCCATGAGCCTGTTCGTTCCCGTTGTCGGGGGGGTGTATTGGGCACGTGCCGGCAGCCGCGATGCGATTGCTGCGATCGTGGCGGGTGTCGGAGTCTTCGTCGTGACGCGGTATCTCGTCTACATTCCGACCACCGGGCTATGGAACCCTAACCTCGTCGGGCTGCTAGCATCCGCCGTGGCGTTCGCGGTCTCCGGATGGCTAACATCCGACCGCCGGCCGATAGTGGCCATCTGAAGTAGTGGCCATCTGAAGAGGGGAAAACCGGATGTTCGATCGCAGGCACTTCGTGGGCTTGTTCGCAGGCACCGCGTTCTCCGGCACGCGGCTGCCCGAGGCGCTATGGGAGGCGGTGCAGGACGAGCCCGAGTCGCCGATCACTGCCACGATGATCGAGGGAGCCGAGCAGGTGGCGGGCTTGGAGATGACGCCGGATGAGCGCGAGATGATGCGCTCTGGCTTGGGTCGCTACCTGGAGTCGTATCGGGCGTTGCGTGGCATCGAGATACCCAACCAGGTGCCGCCGGCTCTCGGCTTCGAGCCGGACATGCCGGGTGTGGACGCAACACCGCCCGTGGGGCCGGATCACGTCCGCCCGACCCGCTGGCGAAGGTTGGCGCGGCCCGTCGACAACGATGATCTGGCGTTCATGCCTGTGACCCGGCTGGCGCGCTTGCTGCGCAGCCGGAAAGTGAGCTCGTCCGAGCTGACCGACGTCTACTTGCAGCGCTTGCAGCGTTATGACCCGGCGTTGTTGTTTGCAGTCAGCCTGACCGTCGAGCGTGCTCAGCGCCAGGCTCGGGTGGCCGATCGAGAGATCGCCGCGGGCAACCACCGAGGGCCGTTGCACGGCATCCCGTGGGGCGCCAAAGACCTGCTGGCGGTGCAGGGGTATCCGACGACGTGGGGAGCGGCGCCGTACCGCGAGCAGATGATCTCGGATGATGCCACCGTCGTTCGTCGGCTAGATGAGGCAGGCGCCGTGCTGGTCGCCAAGCTGACCATGGGGGCGCTGGCGATGGGTGACTATTGGTTTGGCGGTCGCACTCGAAACCCGTGGAACTCGGAGGAGGGCTCCAGTGGATCCTCGGCAGGCTCGGGCTCGGCCACGGCCGCCGGCTGCGTGGGATTCGGAATCGGCACCGAGACGCGCGGCAGCATCGTGTCGCCGAGCACCCGAAATGGCGTGTCGGGCTTCCGGCCTACGTTTGGTCGCGTGAGCCGCGCCGGGGCCATGGCGTTGTCGTGGAGCATGGACAAGATCGGACCGATGTGCCGCAGCGCCGAGGACTGTGCCCTGGTGTTCGCGGCGATCCACGGGGCAGACGGTATTGACCCCAGCGCCCGCAGTATTCCGTTTTCCTGGGATGCCTACAGCGACGTGCGCGGCGTCAGGGTGGGGTACCTGGAGGCTGCCTTCGAGGAGGACGAGGAGTACACCAACCGCGAGTTCGACTTGCAGACGTTGCGAGTCCTTCGAGAGGATCTCGGGATGCACTTGGAGCCCGTACAGATGCCTGACTTCCCGGTGGAAGCGATGGGGTTCGTACTCATGGCCGAGGCGGCGGCGGCATTCGATTCCCTCACACGCAGCGGGCGGGACGACGAGCTCACCAGGCAAACGCGTCGCTCGTGGCCGAATTCGTTCCGTACTGCGCGGCTGATCCCGGCGGTCGAGTACATCCAAGCGAACCGCGCACGGACGCTGTACATGTCGCAGCTCGCCGAAGCGTGGCGCGGCTTCGATGTCGTGGTCGCGCCGTCGTTCCGCAATGGCGTGGTCGGGGCCACGAATCTGACCGGGCATCCGTGTGTCGTGGTGCCGAATGGCTTCGAGGAGGATGGCACGCCGGTGAGCATCTCGTTCATCGGGAATCTGTACCGCGACGCCGAGGCGTTGACGGTGGCGCATGCCTACCAGCAGGCAACGGACTTTCATCAGCGGTATCCGATCCTCGATGGCCTGCCACCCGCCGTTGCGGCGCCTCCAACCTCCAGCGGCAGTCGATGACTCCACAGGATCGAGAGAGCCAGATCCGCACGATCTGTCTGATCGTTTTGACGGCGTTTGCCATCGGAGTAGTGCTCTACTGGCTGCGCCCGGTGCTGGTCCCGTTCGTACTGGCAGTGTTCGTGACCGTCGCGATGATGCCGCTTATTGACCTGCAAACGAGATCGTTGCGCGTCCCCCTACCGCTCGCCGTGGCTAGCTCGGTGATCTTCACCGTGTTGCTGCTCATGTTGGTCGGAATCATTGCCTCGGTGTCGGTAACGCGTCTCGTCGGCAATGTTGGTCTCTATCAGCAGCAGATCGGCGTGTTGATTTCCAACGCCTTGGATCGACTCCCGCTCGAACAGCTCGGAATCGACGAGTCCTATCTGCTCGGGCAGATGCCCAGCCAGGTCGGCGCGGCGCTCCTGGGTACCGGCAACGCATTGATCGATATTCTCTCCAATGGGTTCCTGGTCGTCGTCTTCGTGATCTTTCTATTGATCGGCCGTAGTGGCCAGGCACCCACCAGCGCCTTGTTGGCAGAGGTCGAAGAGCGCGTCAAACGCTATGTCGGCGTCAAGTTCCTGATCTCGCTGGCAACAGCGTTCTCGGTCGGTACCGTTCTGCAGCTACTCGGGATCCCGTTTGCCCTGATGTTCGGGTTGCTGGTCTTCCTGCTCAATTTCATTCCCAGCATCGGCTCGGTGATCGCCACCCTGTTGCCGCTGCCGGTCGTTCTGGTGCAGCCGGAGATCTCGGGTGCGGCGGCGGTTCTGGCGATTGCTCTTCCGGGGGCCATCCAGATCACCATGGGCAACTTCATCGAGCCCAAGATCTACGGGGAATCGTTGGATCTTCACCCCGTCGTGACGCTGATGTCGCTGGTTCTCTGGGGAACGCTCTGGGGCATCGTCGGAATGTTCCTCGCAGCTCCGATGGCAGCGGTAATCAAGATCTTCCTGGCTCGCCTCGAGCACACCGCACCGATCGCCGAGGCGATGGGTGGGCGACTCGAGGCGCTCTTCGGTGAGGAGTCAGCGTAGATCCGCTTCGGGCGCGGCGGGGCCACTGTGCTGGACAGGAGAGCCGCAAGTGCTGCAGTTGTATGACAACGCCGTCTCGGGGAACGCTTACAAAGTTCGTCTGATGCTGGCGCATCTGGAGATGGCCTATGAGCGGATCCCGGTCAGCGTTACGGATCGCAGCAATCGCGAGGGTCTCTTCGCTGGCAAGAATCCAGCGCTCCGGATCCCCGTCCTACGGCTGGACGATGGCCGCTTCCTGGCCGAATCCAACGCCATAATCTGGTACCTCGCCGAGGGCACCTCCTACCTGCCCGACGATCGCTACGAGCGCGCCCAGGTGCTGCAGTGGATGTTCTTCGAGCAGTACGACCACGAGCCCAGTATCGCGGTGGCGCGGTTCCTCTTGCATTACAGCGATAATCCGGCGCGCCATGCCGACATCGTCGCCCAGAAGCAAGAGCTTGGACGCAAGGCGCTACGGGCTATGGATCGTCGCCTGGACGAATCGGAGTTTCTCGCGTCGGACACCTATACGGTTGCCGACATTGCCCTATACGCGTACACCCATGTGGCCGATGAGGCGGGCATTGACCTGCACGAGCACCCCAACGTTGCTTCGTGGCTCGCCCGGGTTGCGGCACAGTCCGGTCACGTGCCGATCGACGCTTGACGACGGCGCAACCGGTGTCGAGCAACTAGCCGCGTCTATTGGGCCTTCAAGGCCTCCACTGGATCGACCCGCGTGGCGCGCAGTGCGGGAGAAAGGCAAGCGACGAACGCCACGGCGAGCAGCGTGACGGCGACCAGAAGAGCTGTTAGCGGATCGCCCGGAGCGACGCCGTAGAGTAGGCCCGCGAGCAGTCTCGACACCGCCAGGCTGGCTGCCGTGCCCAGTGCGACCCCGAGTGCTGTCAGGCGTAGCCCGCCGCCGATCACTAGCGAGAGCACGGCCGCGCGATCGGCGCCGAGGGCCAATCGCACGCCCATCTCCTGCGTGCGCCGCGACACCGTGTACGTCAACACGGCATATAGGCCCGCGGCACCGAGGAGCAGTGCCAGGCCGGCGAAGATCGCCAGCAGTTGCATGGCGAATCGTGACTGCCACATCAAGTTGCCGAGCCGCTGTTGCAGTGTTTCGATGCTGTAGACGTTCATGCGTCTACCGAGCGACCAGATCGCCTGCTCGGCCGCCTTCAGCATGCCTGCCGGTGCCTCGCGAGTGCGCGCGACGAGGTTCATGATCGGCATTGGCAAGTGCGCTGCCGAGACATAGGCGATCGGATGCGGTGCGGGATCGATTCCGGCACCGCGGACGTTCGCGACCACGCCGACAACCTCCCATTCCGTGTCGGGGATGCGGCGTAGCGTGGCTCCGCTGCCGGCGAGGTCGGGGATGATTCGTTCGCCGACAGGCTCCCGGTCGTCGAAATAACGTCGCGCGAACTCCGCATTGATCACCAGCGCGGGAGCCGTCTCGGCGGTGTCGTATTGGCCGATCGCGCGACCGCGCAGCAGGCGGATTCCCATGGTCTCGAAGTAGCCACCCATCACGACGCGCATCACGACGGTGGGGTTGCGCGCCGCGTCGGGCGCCTCGCCCGGCCGGTAGAAGCGAATCCGGGAATTGGCGAACTCGGGCGGTACGAAGCTCACGGCGGAGGCCGACTCGATGCCCGGCAGCTCCTCCAAGGCGGCCGCGGCCTGCTCGAAGTGAGCTATCCAGGCCGCAGGGTCGGGTCCGATCCGCAAGGAGTTTCGTAGTGTGATGAGCTGGTGAGCATCGTAGCCGAGCTCTACGTTCTGCAAGTTGCGGAAACTCTGAAGTAGCAGGCCGGCTCCTACCAGGAGCACTACCGCGACCGCCGTCTCAGTGATCACCAGCAGGTCGCGCAATCTTCCCGTGCGGGCTCCGGCGGAGCTCCCCCGGGCTCCCTCCTGGAGTGCTGAAGATAGCGTTTGATGCCCGGCGACACGCGCCGGCGCCAGCGCTGCGAGGATCCCCGCCGCAACGCACAACACGGCAGCGAACAGCAGCACGGTGCCGTCGACTGCTACGTGCTCGAGGAACGGCATCTCGGCGAGCCCTCCGATGGTCGTCGACCCCCCCCCGGCTCCGGTCCCGGGAATCAGCCGCAGCAGGACCGGTAGGGCCGCGAATGTCAGCAGCACCCCAGTGGCGCCGCCAAGCGCTGCGAGTACCAGCCCCTCGCTGATCATCTGTCGGAGCAGCCTAGCGCGGCCGGCACCCAGGGCACTGCGCAGCGCCACCTCGCGTGATCGCTCGATGGCGTGCGCCAGGCCGAGGTTGGCGACGTTGGCACAGGCGATCAGTAGGACCAGTCCGACCGCCATGAGCAAGAAGCTGAATGTTCGTCGGTAGACGCCGACCACGTTATCGCGAACCGGAGTGACCCTGACGCCCCAGCCGTTGTTGGACTCCGGGAACTCGGCCTCGGCCTCGGCGGCGATCGCCGATATCTCCTGCTGTGCCTGAGCTACCGTCACCCCGGGCCTGAGCCGCGCGAACACGGCGTTGTTGCGGGCCGTGCGATCCTGCTCGCGGCCCACGAACGCGGTAGGCAGCCACAGATCGGGCTGAACGGGTAGCTGATGTGTCGAGTAGAAGTCAGAGCGCAGGATGCCGATCACCACGAAGGGCTCGTCATCGAGCACCACCGTCTTACCGATGAGCGTTGGATCCCCGCCCAGCACGCGCTGCCAAATACCGTGGCTGACGACGACCACGCCGTTGCCGGTGGCGTCGCCCGCCTCGAACGTACGTCCAAGATGTGGCTCCACCCCCAGCACGTCGAAGTAGTTTTCGGTCACCATATGCGTCAAGGGCACCACCGGCTCATCGAGCTCAGTGAAGGCGACACTGTTGTTCGACATTGCTGCCATGGCGGTGAACGACGACGCGCGCTCGCGCCATTCGAGGAAGTCCGCCGGGGGGCTCCGGCGAGGGCAGACAATCCGCGGCGCCCACCGTCGCCCCACAGCAGCATCAGACGGTCGGACTCCGCGTACGGCAGGGGATGGAACAGGACCCCGTTGACGATGCTGAAGATGGCTGTGTTTGCGCCGATGCCGAGGGCCAGGGCAACGACGGCGCCCACCACGTAGGACGGTCGGCGCCGAAGTGCTCGCACCGCGTAGCGCAGGTCCTGGACGGTTCCGTCCACGACACCCGCCACGGGCCGCCGAATGCCACGCCGCATTGCTAGACGGATGGCGTCCTCAGCAGCGTCCAGGAGGCGTCGAGCTCGGAAACAACGTCCATGTCCCTGGGCCTGGGCCTGGGCCAGCTCGCCCGCCCACTCGGCATGCCAGTCGCGGCGCCGCGCACTCGGTACGAGCCGCCGGAGGAGCCGGAGCGTGAACGATCCCACGGTTCGCCTAGACATGCTGCTGTTCGCTGGCCGTAGCGAGGTCCGGGGCAGGGTAGCGGTCCCGGGCCTGGGCAATCAGCGGCGCAGCCCGTCGAGTGAGCTCGTAGTACTTGCGAGCCGGTCGATTGCTGGAGCGGGTCACACGAACCTGCTCCCATCGCGAGCGCAGCACGCCTGCTTCCTCGAGTCGACGTAACAGTGGATACACGGTCCCGCTGCGCACCCCCACGACCTCGATGATCTCGAAGCCGTACCGATAACCGGCATCGAGTGCTTGCAGCACCATGGCTGTTGCGTACGTCATGCGCATCGCGTTCTCCGTGGGCGTATGTCGGGCACTATCCCGTGGGCACCATGTCGTACTTATACGATATAAGTCTATATCGACATAGGTAGACTTTGCACGCCCGCCGTGATGTGCCCGTAGGCCTACTCGGAAACCAGACTTTCAGCGATAAGCGCGTCGACCTCGGCAAACAGGTCGTCGCCACGAACGTCCAGCGCACGCACCCGACCGTGACGATCGAGCAGCAGGTTCGTCGGCAACCGGTCGATACCGAAGTCCACTGCGATGGCGTCCGAATAGCCGTCGTTGGCGTGAATCTGTGGCCACCCGACGCTATGGCGGCGCAGCCAGTTCGTGAGGTCGCGGCGACTCATGCGGTCGAGGCTGATTCCGAGCACACGGAAGTCGTCGCCATACTTGGCGCGAGCCCGCTTCAGGTATGGCAGCTCGCGCAAGCAGGGAGCGCACCAGGTCGCCCAGAAGTCGACCAGAGTGATGCGCCCCTGGATACGGTCGTAAGTCCAGTTGCCGCCGTCCAGTGCCTGGGCTTCGAGGTTGATAAGCGCGCGCACAACCTGCGCCCGATCGATCCTGTGCTGAGCGGCACCGTGTGCCGTCGCCACGGTGAGGACAACGATCGCGATCGCAACACCGGAGGCGACGTGGGAGCGGCCAGCGCGTGAATTGCGCATTGGAGATCGATCCGGTGCTCCAGGTCAGTTAGTCCGGGCCACCATGGTCTGTCCACATGGCTCGCGTCGAGTCGGGCCGCCGCCATGTGGGTCGTGCTGGGACTGATTCGGGGAGTTCTAACCTGAAAGCTGCAACACTGGCAGCCAACCGTTCAATAGCAGTGGCCTGGAAGCCGAGACATCGGCGGTCAGGAACGGACGCGGCTTCGAGACAGATCGCGCCGGTGACATCCCTACAGGGCATGGCGCGAGCTCAGGGGGCTCGCCGCGGACGCCGTCAGCCTCAGGTCACGTCCTTCAACGTGAGGCCCTTCTTCTTCAGATAGCGCAACAGACCGTCGCGGTCGATGCTCTTGAGCGCCGTGGTCGACAGCTTGAGACGGACCGACCTTCCGAGCTCGGGGATCCACACTTTCTTGCTCGCCAGGTTCGGACGGAACCACCGCTTGGTGCGGTTGTTCGCGTGCGAAACATTGTTTCCCGAGCGGGGACCCTTCCCGGTGATCGCGCACCTTCTGGCCATGACTCTGATCTCTGAAATCGTTCGAATGTGTCGGCAACCCTCCGGGCGCTCACAGACAAGGAGCGTCACCCGAATGGCGAGAGACGGAAGGATAGCACAGCGATAGCTGTTCGGTCGGTGCCTGTGCGTGCCACGATGGGCGTATGCGTGGCCCGGTGGGCGTTGCGTATTCCCGTTTCGTGTCGACTGCGGGCACCGATTCCGACTGGGTAGTGAAGCTCATCGATGTCTACCCGGGCGGCGCGCCCGACAGCGACACCCGATCGCCATCGACCTGCGCGATCGATACCATACGTTCAAGGCCGGGCATCGGATCATGGTTCAGGTACAAAGCTCGTGGTTCCCGGCCTACGACCGGAACCCGCAGACCTTCGTGGATATCTATCACGCCCGTGCGAACGACTATCAGGTCGCTACACAGGCGGTTTTTCGAACCCCTGAGCACCCGTCTCATCTGATTCTCGGCGTGATCGAGTAGCAGTGCGGGCGCCGACGGCTGTTCCGGAGCGGGGCTCACGGAGTCGGTTGAATCGATGTTGACTCGATGCGCAGAGTGCTGAGGCCGGGGATCCAGTCATGACCGAGCTGGTTTTGGAACGTAGCGCGCTGGTACGGCGCGGGCTCGCATTGACCTGGGCCACGCTGGCATACAACGGTGTCGAGGCGGTGCTGGCGCTCGTGGCGGCGGCCATCGCCGGGTCGGTAGCTCTCGTGGGCTTCGGCGCGGACAGCACCATCGAGCTCTCGGCGGCCGCGGTTGCCCTGTGGCGTCTACACGCCGACGCCGATCCCCTCCGGCGAGCCCAAGCCGAGAGGGTCTCACTGCGGCTCATCGGTGGGAGCTTTCTGGTGCTGGCCGCCTACGTGACGTTCGAGGCGCTGCTCATGCTGTCGTCAGGCCGTGCGCCGGACGCGAGCTTGCTGGGGATCGCTGTGGCCGCTGGCTCGGTGTTGGTGATGCCGGTGTTGGCGCGCGCCAAGCGCAAGGTAGCGCTGGCGATGTCCAGTAGCGCCCTGCACCTCGAGGCCAACCAGACCATGCTGTGCACGTATCTGTCGGCCATTCTTCTCGGTGGGCTGCTGCTCAATGCCCTGTTCGGCTGGTGGTGGGCAGATCCACTGGCCGCGCTCGTGATGGCGCCGATCATCGTCCGCGAAGGATGGGATGCGTTCCGCGGTCGCAACTGTCCATGTTGCCCGCGCTAGGGGGTTCACGGACGATCGACGTCTGGTCGTTTGTCCTCGACGGCGCTCTGGCGGCACCCGAGGTGCTCGACGGCGTCGAGCGCGCTCGACTCCGGCGGATGCGGTCGCCGTCGAAGCGACTCGAGTTTCTCGTCGGGCGATCGATGCTACGTACCGTCCTCGGAGACGTGCTCGACGTCAGTCCGGCGGAGGTGCTGATCGAATACGGGGCGCACGGCAAGCCACGGCTGCCGGGCGACGAGCTGACCTTCAACCTCTCGCACTCCGGCGATCGGGCCCTCGTAGCTGTGGCAGCAGGCGGGCGGGTGGGTGTGGACGTCGAACAGCGGCGCCCGCGGCGCCCCTTCCGTAGACTATCGCGACGTTTCTTCGCCGAGGCCGAGGACCGCTGGCTGCACGGGCTGCAGGCGGCCGACCGCGCCGCTGGCTTCTATCGGGCTTGGACATTGAAAGAGTCGTATCTGAAAGCGATCGGTACGGGACTGGCTTTTTCTTCGCGTCACTTCGCCATGGAGCTGGCGTGTGATCCACCGCGCCTGATGGAGACGGGCTACCCGGGCGACGAGCCCGCGCTGTGGCACTTCGCCACCCCCGAGGTGCGCGGTGGCTACGCTGCTGCGCTGTGTTGGGATGGCCCGGCGCGCCGGGTCCGCAGGCGCCAGGCTTCAGAGTTATCTCGTCACATCTGCGCGTGAGGCTGGTGACCCGGTACACTTTCAGCGCAGCCTGATGGGGAAATCTCGGATGGCGCAAGGAGGGGACATGAAGTGGCTCAAGCCGCTGTTGTTTGCTGCCGGGATCGGGCACGTCGTGCTCGGGCTCTACTTTCTCTACGAGGTCGACGCGGTGGCGCGTCTCTTGGGGTTCGATCTTCTCAATACTGGCGCCCGCGGCGAGCTCCGCGCTCTGGCCGGCGGCCTGGTGGTCGCCCTTGGTGCTGCAGTATTGAGGGGCGCGATCGGCGGACGGTTCGGACGACAGTGGCTCTACGCGGTCGGGGTTATCTACAGCGGGTTGCTCGCTGGTCGTGTCGTTAGCCTCGGTATGGACGGGTTGGCGGCACACACGCTATTCGCCGGTCTGTTCGAGGCCGCGCTGGCGGTATTGTTCTTCTGGTCTGGAGCCGAGATAGGACGATCCTCTGAGATCGTCGGAGAAGCGCGCCAGCCGGAAGCGCCCGCCGAGCCGGCGGCAGGGCCCACGGCGTCCGCCTCGGCCTCGGCAGCGCTCACACCCGCGGTTGACGACGAGCTGACATCCGGCTCCACGTCGCGAGTTGACGACGAGCCGACATCCGGCTCCACGCCGCAAGTTGACGACGAGCCGACATCCGGCTCCAGGCGGCAAGTTGACGACGGGTCGGCATCTGGCTCCGCGTCGCGAGCGGACGCGGATGTGCCGTCGGACGGTGACGGGGAACCCGGGTCAGATCGCTCGTTGGACTCAGCTGGCAGCGGCGAGTAGCTCGTCGACGAACTTCAGAATCTGGCGTGGGTGCTCGGCACGGTAATGGGGCTCGACCGACCAATGGGAATCGTCGGACAGCGGCCCATAAACCGCGCTGATGCCGATGATCTCGATTGCGATCTCCTGCTCCACGTAGTGGATGTTGGCGTTGTGAACACACTCGATGTCCGACTCGTGATCACCGACGTAGATGATCCGGCCGGGCCGTGTTCCCGTCAGACGCTCGATGCACGCCAGCAGTGCGTCCGGCAGAGGTTTCTGTCGACCGGGATCGACGGCATCGACCCCCATCACCTCGTCGAAATGCGTCTCGAGCTGCAAGCGCTCGAGGAAGCGCAAGATGTTGCGAGTGGCGTTGAGCGACACGATGCCGTGAGGCAGGTGAGCCAGGCCCTCCAGAACTTCTAGGATGCCGTCGTAGGAAGCCGCTATGGTCTCGTCGGCTAGCTGCTGATCAAGCCAGCTTGCCTCGGCCAGTTGGATCTGATCGCCGGTCATTCCCAGCTCTTGTCGATAGAAGTCCTTCCAGTGGCGGTGCCGTTGGAGGGCGTGCTCGTAGTGCCGCAGGGAGCGCAGCGCGTCGTGGCCGTCGGGAGACTCTCCCTTGATGAGCTGGACGAGCGTCCGCGTGACGTTGAGGTTCTTCTGACGGGTGTCCACCAATGTGCCGTCGAAGTCCCAGATCACCGCTCGTACCTCACGCATCCGGTGAGCCTAGCAGATTGCCCTAGGCGCTTGACTGGTGTGTATTGCTGACCAAGTGTTTTCGGATCGAGGTCGCCGGCCGGGAGGCTCTGCGGCGATCGAGGCAGCAGCTCGAGCGTGTCTGGGACGGCGTCCAAATCGGTTCCGAGGCCGAGGGCCGATGATGCCGGCGTGGTGGGCCGCCTGGCTGAAGCTCTTGCTACCGCCGAGCCTTCGGCGTTGGGTAATTGCGCGATACTTCGGCGACCATCGCCGATGGCTAGATGGATTGCTGTACGGCATCCGCGCCAATGATCCGATGACGCGGCTTGGCGGTGGCGCCTGCCGAGGCTTTGCGCGCCGAGTATTGCGAACGTAGGGTTGGCCGCGTCGGTCTAATGACCCGGTGCGCACCAGGGCCATACCATTCGTACGAGGAAGCCATGCTCGAATCGCTCGCACATTGGATCGAGGGATCGGGGGGTCTGGTGTACATATTGGCGCCCCTACTTACCCTGGCCGTGGCGATCTTGCCCATCCCGGCCGAGATCCCGGCGCTGCTCAACGGTATGGTGTTCGGTCCCGTCTGGGGGACAGTCGTTACCTGGCTCTTCGCCCTCGCGGGGGCACAGATCAGCTTCGAGCTGGCCCGCCGCTTCGGGCGTCCGCTAGGCTCGCGCCTCGTCCCAGCGGGTGTCCTACAACGTGCCGACCACGCCGTGCAGTCTGCGGGCTGGCCGGTGCTGCTGACCCTGCGCTTCCTTCCGACCGTGGCCTTCACAGCGGTCAACTGGGCCGCCGGGCTCACCATGGTTCCGCGCCGGACCTTCGTGTGGACCACTGCACTGGGTATCCTCCCTGGCGCCGTTGCCTTCACGCTGACCGGGACCGGCCTTGGCACGCTGCTTCGCGGCGATCCCGTGCCGCGTCTGGGCATCTGGTCGTGGGTTGCTGTCGGCATGCTGATGTTGGCGCTGACAGCGTGGCTGTGGCGACGCTGGGGCCGTTCGGATACGGACACATCATCCCGCTAGCGAGACAGTGTCGTTGTCCAGCTGCTGATCGGCTTAGACTGACGGCATGAGCGACGAAGCAGTTCTGATTCCGGAACTGGAGGGCGTGACCGGACTGGTGTTCGATCTCGAAGGGACCCTCTACGTGGGAGACCGTCCGATCGACGGGGCAGCCGCGTCGATCGCGGCGCTTCGTTCCTCCGGCATTCCAATGCGCTTCCTCACCAACACCACCACGCAGGCACACGACGCGCTGACCTCCAAGCTGGAGCGATTGGGGTTCGAGGTAGGCGCCGACGAGGTGTTCTGTGCTCCCACGGCCGCCGGCCGCTTCCTGCGCGACAACGATGCCAGCGCGTGGCTACTCGTGGCCCCGGCGGCGCTAGCGGACTTCGATGGCGTGCGTCTCGACCCTGACAATCCCGATTATGTGGTCGTCGGCGACCTCGGCGATGGTTGGACGTTCGAGCTACTGAACCGTGCCTTCGTTCTGGTGCGCGAGCGCGGTGCTCGCCTCATCGGATTGGTGCGTAGCCGATACTGGCTATCAGCCGACGGTACGCGCCTCGACGCGGGTCCGTTTGTGGTGGCGCTGGAGTATGCCACCGGTCGTACGGCGATGATCTTCGGCAAGCCCGAGCGCGCCATCTTCGAGACCGTGCTCGGCACGATGGGCATGAAGGCGGAGTCGGTCGCCATGATCGGCGACGATCCGATCACCGATGCGGCTGCAGCCTCGGCGCTCGGGATGCGTACGGTGCTCGTACGTACCGGCAAGTATCGAGAGGGAGCAGTGGACGCGAGCGAGTCAGATGGTGGTGATCCCTACACCGCTGATGTGGTCGTCGATTCGGTGACGGATCTCATCGCCCGCGGCTAGCGTCAGCCTGGCGGCTGCTTCTTGAGGACTGCCTTACGGTTTCGATAGAGCTGCTGGTCTACGACCGTGGCCATCGCTCCGGCGTCGAGACTCCGTTCGAGGAACTCGTCGATCGTGCTAACGAACCCGGCGGGGTTATCGAGGGCGTCCTTGTAGTGCAGCTCGATCATTTGGAAGTTGGGGCGATCGCGGACCAGGAATTGCACTTGCACCAGATGACGCAGGTAGAACTGTTTCGTCTGCTCGTCGTCGAGCGGGTTATTTTCGGCGCGTCGCTCGAGCATCTTGTTCTGTGAGGCGACGACCTCGTCGAGGTCGCGGCGCATGAAGATCACCTTGTAGAAATGTTCGGCGGGTAAGTCCTTGAGCAAGTGCGAGATGACCTTCAGGACCTTGCCGCGTGCGGCGCCGAGCCATGACTTGTCGGTCTCGTTCTCGAGGTCTTTGACCCTCTCATGCTCGTAGTAACCCTTCGGGTTGTCGGCGTCGGCAACGCGCTCGTTGTCGGTCAGGATGGGCAGACCGGCGGCGTCGAGCATGCGCATCATCATGGAAGTCCCCGAGCGCGGTAACCCCGAGACGATGATCACTTCGTCGCCGTATTTGCGACGACGAAGGGCCCTCTTGAGCGATCTCAGCACGCGGTTCTCTCGGTGGACGATGAGAAGATGACCCGCCATTGTAGCAAGGCACCGAGCCTGATCGTTGCGCCGCCACCGTCGTTGTGCGAGGTCACCGCGGACATTCGGAGCCGAATCGATTGCGTGTACACTGCGGCCCATGAAATGGGCCTCGTTCTTGTCGGAGGAAGCCTGTCTCGACGTCGCCGTAAAGCAGTCGGCCGGCGAGATCGAGCGGGCGTTGGGTGGACGTCGACCTGACTTGCTGCTGTTGTTCGCCTCCGAGCACCACATGGATGATTATCCAACGGTGCCTCAAGAGGTGCGCCGCTACTTTCCGTCAACGCGCTTCTTTGGGTGCTCCGGTGGTGGTGTAGTCGGTGGTGGTCGCGAGATCGAGCATGCTCCGGCGCTGTCAATGACCGCAGCTCTGCTGCCAGACGTCCACATCGACCTGTTTCACCTCGACTCGATCGAGAGCGAACAGTTGATCGAGCGGCCTGGCCAGTGGCCCTCGCGCCTCGACGCCGACATGTCGAAGCCGGCGCATTTCGTGCTTCTGGCGGACCCTTTCAGCTGTGATGCGCGCGGGTTGCTCACATCGCTCGACTCGGTTTATCCGGAGAGCCAGAAGGTGGGTGGACTTGCCAGCGGTGCGAGCCGACCCGGAGACAACGCGCTGTTCATCGACGACGATGTGCGCACTGAGGGAGTTGCGGGACTACTGCTAAACGGCGATATCGCGATGGACACGATCGTTGCGCAGGGTTGCCGACCCATCGGGCCGCCGCTGTTTATCACCAGCGCGGTGCGCAATCGGATTCTCGAGCTTGATGGGAGGCGACCCACGGAGCTGCTCGGCGAGTTGTACGACGAGCTGTCGGTTGCGGATCGGAAGCTATTTCGACACTCGCTGTTCCTCGGCGTCGTGATGGCGGAGGGTCGCTCGGCCTACTCGCGCGGCGATTTCCTGGTACGCAACCTCGTGGGAGTCGAACCGGAGACCGGCGTCATAACGGTGGGTGAGCTCGTGGAGCCGGGCCAGGTCGTTCAGTTTCACCTGCGCGATGCCGATACGTCGGCCGAGGATCTCGATGCCCTGCTGCGCGAATACAAGAGCAACAATGGCGCGACGCCTGACGGAGCCCTCTTGTTCTCCTGCCTGGGCCGCGGCGAAACCCTCTATGGTGAGCCGGATCACGATAGTCGCATGATCAACACGCGCCTGGGCGAGATGCCGATCGGCGGTTTCTTTTGCAACGGCGAGATAGGACCGGTAGACCGCCGCACCTTCGTACATGGCTACACTAGCTCGATCGCCCTGTTCCGGCGGCGGCAAGGCTGAGGGTGAGCCGGCCGACGATCTGCGCCCTCCTCGCAGCTCTGTGCAGCGGCGCCAGCGCGCCACAGACGACGCTTACGATCGAGTACATCGCGCACGCCAGCTTCTTGGTCGAGTCGCCGGGTGGTGCGCGGATCCTCTTGGATCCCTTCGCCAGCGGAGTGTGGATCGGCTATGACTTCCCCGAGGGTCTGCATCCCGACGCGGTCGTCATCACCCATCCGCACTATGACCACGATGCCGGAAGGTTTCGCGGTACACCGTTCCCGTGGCCCGAGGCACGCGTCTTCGATGCCCCCGGCGAGTTCATGGTCGACGACGTTCGCTTGATCGGGCTGCGCGGCAGACACGCCGATCCCTACGGCGAAGAGTTCGGTCAACGCAACACCATCTGGGTGGTCGAGACGGCGGGGTTGCGGATCGCGCATCTCGGCGACAACGGTCCGCTGACGTGCGACAACCTGCGCGATCTCGGCGCCGTCGATATCCTCATGGTGCCCATCGACGCCCAGTTTCACATCCTGGCGCGCGACGAAGTCGCCGCGCTGGTCACGGCGGTGCAGCCGAGGCACTTGGTGCCGATGCATTATCGGCTGCCGGAGCTGGAGCCGGACCCGGATTCGCCTGACGACCTGGGTTCCATCGAGCCGTGGCTGCAGGGACGCTCCGGAGTTGTGCGGCTCGGGGCCCACCAGTGGCGGGTTGGGCTGGAGACGTTGCTTCCCGCCGGCAGCACCATCGTCTTCGAGCCTTCGCCGCGCGTAGCGCGACCATCTCGTTAGCAGCCGTGGCGCAATGCGACCCGCAGAGGCTCGTTCGGCCTGTCGAGGCCATGGCGCGGGCTGTAGCCGTCAGCTAGCTACCGGAATCGAACGGCGCTCCCAGTGCCAACGCGAACGCCCGAATGCGCGCTGCGTTGGCCCCCAGATCACTTCGGCCGAGGCGCGACGTGGAGCGTACGTCAACCGCAGATCCCGACGCCGAAGGACGAATGCGCACCACGACATCGTCGACGAAGGCAAAGATACTCGATACGGCATAGGCCTCGATGTGGCCATCCATGCGGCTGCTGAAGGCGATGGTCAAGCCGATTGCCTCCGCCGCCTGGAGCGAGGCCGAATGCGCCGCGCCGGCGTCGAGGTCGAGCACGATGGTTCGCAGATCCGGGTAGGCACGTCTTTGCTGGACGCTGACATCATCGCCGCCGTGTGGGTAGGTTAGGTCACGGCCCGCGTTGTCCTCGTGGTCCAGGGCAGCGCGGTATGAGGGCGCATCGTCGGGTGACGTGGTGATGTCGTGGATCGCGGGTGCGTCGATCCGCAATACCGTGATGATGAGCGCGAGCACCAATAGTGCGCCGCCGGCGAGTCCCCGTTGGCCTGCTGCCGGGGATCGCGAATCTCGACGGGCCCGTCGCCATGTGAGCAGGCCCAGCAAGCCGCTGAGCACTCCGCCCAGGGCCCAGGACAGAACGAAGAGGCTGAAGCCGCCCAACGGGCCGATGGCGCCGACATGAATCGCCGCTACCGCGCCGATCATCACCCCGACCGTTACGCACGGGAGGTAGACCGCGTACCGCATCACCATCCGTTGGCTCCCTGTCTTGTGACCCATCCCTTGCGCGGTAGGGGGGGTGACCGCTGCACGCAGCCTCCTACGGATAGACTCTCATGATGGCAGAAGATCGCGAAGAGCTCGTGGCAATCGTCGCGGCGCGGGAGGATGAGCTCGCACCATTGCGCGAGCGCGTGTTGGTGTCCGAGGAGATCAAGGACGGCCCCCGTAACTACGTGGTCGGCAAGCTGCGCGGGGTTCAGGTAGTGCTTGCGGTTACCGGTGACGGTAAGCGCAACGCCGACCTCGGAATTCGACGGCTAATCCAGACATGTGCTCCGACACGCGTCCTTGCCGTCGGTCTGGGAGGCGCGCTGTCGGTCGATCTTGCGGTTGGTGACTTGGTGGTATCAAGCGAGGTCATGGAGGGAGAACAAACGCTCGCCTGTCCAGACCTGCAATGGTTGGAGGAAGCAACTCTTCATTTGGACTACGACCTCGGACGGTTGGTTACGGTCGACGAGATCTTGGCGACGCCCTCGAGCAAGTCGGAGTGGTGGGGGCGCACATGGCGCGATCAGCCCGCCGCCGCTGACATGGAGTCGGCGTGTTTCGCCAGGGTGGCGGTGGCCTACAATCTTCCGTACCTGATCGCGCGGGCCATCAGCGATGCCGCCGATGAGGTGCTGCCTGACTACTTGGAGGATTGCCGTGCGCAAGACGGCAGCATCGACAAGCGCCAGGTGTTCTGGAAGACGGTCTGGCGACCACGCTCGTGGGGCAGCATCGTCCGGCTACGGTCGCGCATGCGCAAGTGCGCCGGCACGCTGGCTGATTTTGCCGAGGGATTGGTTGCCACGTTGGCGTAGTTGTGATCGCCGCCCGGTGTCAGCACGCGGCATTGACATGCCCCAAGGTGTCAACGACACTCGGATCCTCACGCCCTCGGCGCGCTGTGCTGGTCTAGAATGCCGCGCGCCCGCCTCTCGTGCGTCGCCGATGCCGATGCCGATGCCGATGCCGCGTTGCGAGTACGCATGAGCAGTACAGACTCACCGGCTGCGAAGTCGCCGGCCGAGCGCGACCGCAAAGCCGAGCACATCCAGCTAGCCCTCGACGACCGCATGCAGCAGGACGGCCGCGGCTTCGACAGCTGGCAGTTGGAACACTGTGCGCTTCCCGAGCTGGACTTGGCCGAAATCGATCTCAGCACTGAGTTTCTCGGCAAGCCGTTGATGGCTCCGCTGCTGATTTCTTGCATGACCGGCGGCACTGCCGACGCGGCGCGAATCAACCGCAACCTGGCAATTGCCGCCGAGCGTGCCGGCGTTGCCGTCGGCGTAGGTTCGCAAAGAAAGGCGTTGGAGGACGAGTCGCTGCAGGCGACCTTCCAGGTTCGCGACTACGCCCCCACGGTGCCGCTGCTGGCTAATCTAGGAGCAGTTCAACTGAACTGCGGCTACGGTCTTGCCGAGTGCCAGGCGGCGGTTCGCATGATCGACGCCGACGCGCTGGTGCTGCACCTGAACCCTCTTCAGGAGGCCATTCAGCCTGAGGGTGATGTCAACTTTGCCAACCTGCTGCCCAAGATCGAGGCGATTGTCGGCAAGCTCGAGGTGCCGGTGATCGTCAAGGAGATCGGTATGGGCATATCGCTGGCGGTGGCCGAGCGGCTGGCGGAGGCCGGTGTCCGCATTATCGACACCGCGGGGCATGGGGGCACCAACTGGGCGCGCATCGAAGCGCAGCGTGCCGCCGACCTCGAGCTCGGTGCGACGTTCGCCGACTGGGGCATTTCCACACCCGACAGCATACGGGCCGTCGCTAAAGTGCCGGGCGTTACCGTCATCGGTAGCGGCGGGATCCGTACTGGCATCGACGTGGCCAAGGCCGTGGCGCTCGGAGCTCACATGGTGGGCCTGGCGCATCCCTTTCTCGGGGCGGCGATGGAGTCCGCGGATGCGGTGGTGGCACGGATCGAGCGTGCCTTGACTGAGCTCAGGGTGTCGATGTTCTGTGCCGGGACTCGGACGCTGGCCGATCTGCGCGAGGTAACTCTGATCGATCGAGCAGGCCGCCCATGACTCGCAAGGACGGACTACTCGACTTGGATTCGCTGGTACTAGAGATTGTCCAGGGCACGAGGCGCTTTCATCAGCTGCCGCCCGATCTCAACGCCGACGATGCCGCCGCCGTTCGGCGACAGGCGCTCGAGCGTCTTACCGGTGCCGCGTTGACAAACATCGGGAAGTACTCGTTTGACGCGTCGCGCGTCGCCGACAGCCACTGCGAGAACATGATCGGTGTGGCCCAGGTGCCGATCGGAGTGGCTGGGCCACTCCTCGTGCGCGGCGACCATGTAGACGAGGAGGTCTATGTTCCCCTTGCTACAACGGAGGGCGCGCTCGTCGCCAGTATCAACCGAGGCTGCTCAGCGATCCGGGCTGCTGGCGGTGCCACGGTGTATGTGGAGGATGTCGGCATGACCCGCGCGCCCGTGTTTCGCTCTAGTGGCCTCCGGCAGACGCGCGATTTTCTCCGGTGGGTGAGCGACAGCGAGGAAGAGATTCGCACGGTGGCTGAAGGCACGAGCCGTTTCCTGCAGCTCGTGGATATCCGCCCATATGCCTTCGGGACCACGATCTTCCTGCGCTTCAGGTTTCGATCGGGCGACGCCATGGGCATGAACATGGCTACGATCGCCTGTGATCAGCTGGTACGCGAGCTGATCGAGCCCGCCACTGGCGTGCGCTGCGTGGCTCTGTCCGGCAACTACTGTACGGACAAGAAGCCCGCCGCAGTCAACTTCCAGGAAGGCCGCGGCAAGCGCATACACGCCCAGGTCACGCTCAGTGCCGAGGTCTTGGAGCGCCTGAAGACCAGTGCGCCCGAGCTGCTCGAGGTGCAGTACCGTAAGAACCTGCTGGGCTCGATCGCCGCCGGTTCTATCGGTTTCAATGCCCACGTGGCGAACGTCCTTGCGGCGGTGTTCCTTGCCACCGGACAGGATCCGGCGCACGTGGTGGAAGGATCGATGGGAGTCACCTCCATCGAAGCGGGTGAAGAAGGCAGCGTGGTGGCTTCAATGTACTTGCCCGCCGTCCCACTGGCCGCCATCGGCGGTGGCACCGCGCTCGACACGCAACGCGAGGCGCTGGCTTTGCTCGGCGTAGAGCCGGAACCCGATCGACCTGGCGTCGCAGTGCTGCGGTTGGCCGAGATCCTCGGCGCTGCCGTTCTTGCCGGCGAGTTGTCGCTGCTGGCCGCATTTACCTCCCAGGATCTCGCCGGTGCCCATGAGCGACTGGGACGGCGCGCCCGGGCCGGTAGCTAGGCACTCGCCGGATGAGTACAACGCCGCCGCCCGAACGGCTCCTGTTGACGCGCGTATCGGCCCCCGGGAAGCTCATCCTCATGGGCGAGCATGCTGTTGTTTACGGTCGCCCAGCGCTGGCGGCGGCCACGAGCCGGCGGTTGCGCGTCGATCTGTATCGTGGATGCGAAGCGGGGGTGGAAGTGGATCTGCCGGAGCTGGGGCACTGCGGTCATGTCTCCTGGCCGGAGATCATGGATTATGCGAGCCGCATGCGGCATCGGTGGGAGCGTTACGACACCTCCCCTACACCTGAGGCGTTCGCTCGTCTTCAGGACGACCGCGCTGACCGATTGGTACTGATCGCGCTGGCGGAGGCTGTCAGCGCACTCGGCGAGGTGCCCGACACGCAGGACCATCCGTTGGGCGCGCTACGCCTTCAAGTGAGCTCGGCAGTGCCCGTGGGTACCGGCTTCGGGAGCTCGGCTGCTGCCGCTGTGGCGGTGGTGGCGGCGATCTGTGCCGCCTCTGGCAGGGCGGAGCGCTGGTCGCTGATCGGTCCGATCGCGCGTGAGGTAGAGCGCCGCCAGCACGGCGCACCGTCGGGTGTGGATGGCGCGACCGTGTTCCACGGCGGCGTTTTACGTGCTCGTCGGGCCGGAGAAGATCTGTCGATCGAGCCGCTGGCGGCGCACCCCGACACGCTGCGGCGGTTGCGTGTCTTCGACACGGGTCGCTCCGCAGAGCCCACTGGCACGGTGGTCGCAGCAGTTCGAGCCCAGCGCGACCGCAGCCCGAATCACTTCGAGGAGTCGCTGAACGACGCCGAATTCGCGGTCCTGGCGTTCCAGGACGCCGTTACTGGATCATCGGAGACGATCGATGCGATTCTGGCGATCCGCGATGCCCAGCGCTACCTCGAGTCGCTCGGGGTGGTGCCAACGCCGGTCTGCGAGGTTGTTCGCGCCATCGAGGCAGTGGGCGGCGGGGCCAAGATCTCCGGTTCGGGGTCGCTCGCGGGTCCAGGTGCCGGGTGTTTGATGGTGCTTCTGCCGGAGGACATCGAGTCTCTTCCTGAGCCGCTCGCCGCGCTTCCGGAGCATGATCTGTCACTAGGTGTCGAGGGCGTCCGCGTCGAGGCCGTGGCATGAGTGGCCGCGCTACTATCGAGGCACCCTCCAACATTGCCTTCGTGAAGTACTGGGGGGCGGCTGACCTGGAAAAAGCCATCCCACTCAACGCCTCGATCTCGATGTCGTTGCGCGAGTGCGTTACACGGACGAGCGTCGAGACGATCGCGACGGGAGCCACGGACGTGGTCTGGATGTGCACCGATGACCGGTGGCATCGGGCCCAAGGCACCTTCCAGCGACGTATCGTCGAGCATCTGCGTAGGTTGCGACTCTGGGCCGACGTCGATGTGGGCTTCCGGGTCGCGACGCGGAATAGCTTCCCCGCCGCCGCGGGCATCGCCTCGTCGGCTTCTGGATTCGCCGCCCTCACCCTGGCGGTGCTGGGAGCCCTCGGGCGCGAGCCGGCGGCCGATGAGCTGTCGAATCTGGCGCGGCTGTCGGGCTCTGGGTCCGCGGCGCGATCGGTCTTCGGTGGCTATGTGCAGTGGCCGGATGGCGGCGAGACGGACCCGTGGCGTGCTGCGCCGCTGGCGACGGCCTCACACTGGGACTTACGCGATGTGATCGTGATCGTACAGACTGGCCCGAAGGCGGTGTCATCACTCGACGGACACGCCGGCGCTGTCGGTAGTCCACACTTCGCGCGCCGGCAGGAGCTGATCCCGGCGCGCCTGGAGCGGGTACGTGACGCCATCGAGGCGCGCGACTTGAATCGGCTCGGCCCGGTGATCGAGGAAGACGCAATCGAGTTGCACCTGGTCGCCATGTCTTCGCAGCCTCCGATCTTCTACTGGCTACCGGCGACGCTTCGCGTGCTGGACCACGTGCGTACCTTGCGGAGCGACGGAACCTCGGCGTGGGCAACGATGGACGCCGGAGCCAACGTGCACGTCATCTGTTCTGCCGACGACGAGGCAGAAGTGGCAGCCCGCCTGGCAGCGATCGACGGTGTTCAGGCAGTGATCCGCGACGGTGTGGGCCCGGGCCCACGGCGCCTACCGACATCCCTCCTCGACGCGGTCGATGGGCTGCGGTCTTGAGCGATCTCGTGATGATCAAGCTCGGAGGAAGCCTGATCACCCAAAAGCGCCGCCGTCGGACGGTCAGGCGCAGCGAGCTTTCACGAATCGCCCGCGAGATCGCGACGCTCACCCGCCGCTCTCCATCCGCGATGTTGCTAGGACATGGCAGTGGGTCGTTCGGGCACGTTGCTGCAGCCGCATCGGGCATTCAGGACGGAATGGTCGGACGGCGGGCGCTGACTGGCGTTTCGCAAACCCAGGCTGCCGCTTCCGAGCTCCACGGGATTGTGATGGCGGCCCTACGTGATGCGGGCGTGGCCGGCTATTCGGTGGCTCCTTCGAGCGCCATTGTCGGTCGTGGCCCCGGTCTTCGGCCGCGCGTCTACCTGGAGCCGCTTCAGCGAGCGCTCGATAGCGGGATGTTGCCGGTCACGTATGGCGACATTGTCATGGACCGACAACGTGGCTGCTCGATCTGCTCCACCGAGACCGCCTTGCTGACGTTCGCTCGTTCACTGCGATCGTCGGATTGGCAGATTTCCGAAGCGCTGTGGCTCGGTGACACGGACGGCATTCTCGATGAGGCCGGGGCGAGCGTTGCTCGAGTGCGTCTGCGCGACGCCAGGCATGCCCGTAGTTTGGTGGGTGGTGCGGCAGCAACCGACGTGACGGGTGGCATGCGACATCGTCTCGAGACCGCACTGTCGTTGGCCCGCATTGGCGTGCGATCCCGTCTGCTCGATGGCCGCCGACCCGGTATCTTGCGACGGGCGCTGCGGGGCGAGCCGGTGCCGGGGACGATTGTAGAGCGTTGAGCAACGGTACCCCGTCGCCTGGGCCGCGCCAGCGCGAGGGTGGATAATGGGTCTCGGGCAGCCCAAGCCAGGCGCACGAATGGATCGCATCGAAGACCTTCTCGAGAAAACCAGCCGCACGTTCGCGCTGTCGATTCCGATGCTGCCCGAGCCGACCCGCCGCGAGCTCGGGATCGCTTATCTCCTGTTCCGTATCGCCGATACCTTCGAGGATGCGTCGGAGTGGGACCGACAGCAGCGGATCGATGCCCTCGAAGAGTTCATGAGCCTTGTTCGAGAGCCCGACGAGCAGCGTGCCGGCGAGTTGGGACACCGATGGGAAGCTTCTGTGCCGATCGATCACCCCGGCTACCTGGAGCTACTCGGCGAATCCGCCGCCGTGATTCGCGAGTACCAACGTCTGCGACCGGCAGCACGGGCGATCATCCGAGAGCACACTCTGCGGACGGCGGCCGGTATGTCCGGATTCGTCAATCGCTCTGTTGATGGCGTCCTCAAGCTCGACTCCCTCGATGACCTGCGTGAGTATTGCTACGTGGTCGCCGGTATCGTTGGTGAGCTCAGCACCGACTTGTTCGTTCTCGGGCGCCCGCAGCTGGCGTCGTCGGTCGAGTTCCTACGCCAGCGAGCGGCGCGGTTCGGCGAGGCGCTACAGCTGGTGAACATTTTGAAGGATGCAGCCTCCGATCGGCGTGAGGGGCGGCGCTACCTGCCAACTGCGCTGAAGCGCAGGGAGATCTTCCTCCTGGCGCGCAAAGATCTCATCGTTGCCGCTCACTACACCAACGCGCTGCAGGCGGCCAATGCGCCTCGCGGCATCGTTGCCTTCTGCGCATTACCGACACGGCTCGCGGTCGTCGCCCTCGCCCTCGTCGAGCGATGTGGCCCCGGCGCGAAGATCTCACGCGAGGATGTTTCCGAGATAGTCGAGGCCATGAACCTGGACCTCGACGCCGGCGCTCCCGCAGTAGAGGTTCCGACCACCGCACGATCGACATGATGATGTCGAGAGCGCTCTGCGAGCTGTGCCCGGCATGATGGCTGGCCGCGCCGCGCCTCGGAGCGGCGTCGAGAGCAGCTAGTCTCGGCCTGAGAGGCCGCGTCCGGCTTTTATCCAAGCGTCTGCATCCGGGTGGCCGCGTTGCTGCCACTCGCCGGCCAGGTCGATGGCTCTTTGATACGTCGCTCGGCTCGCCGGAACGTCGTCGAGCGCGGCGTAGGCCTCAGCCAGCGCCAGGAGATTGGGGGGGAACTCAGGGTGCAGCTCGACCGCCCGTCGTGCGTGTTCGAGGCCTTCCTCATCGTCACCCGGCCCGGTGGGCCAGCCCGGTGCCCGCACCAACATCTGCGATAGCACGCGGCGGGGCCCCGCATAGTCGAGGTCTTCGTTCCCGGCGATCGCGGCGCGGAGCTCCCGCTCCATGACACGCAGTCCGTCCGAAGCGGTGGCCAGTCTCTGATTGGCCTGTACGCCGACGGCGATCGCCAGCCAATAGTGACAGTCCGGGTTTGTCGGCTCCCGTGTGCGGCACCACTGGGCCGTTTGCACAGCCTCGGTGGCCTTGTCCTTGCGGGCCTGCTCATCGTCGAGGTTTTCCCCGAGCCAGGTCTGTGCTTGTACGGCGCCGATGATCGCCAGCGCGCTATACGGATCGGCGATAGCCGATCGGATCCAAAGATCCTCGGCTCGATGCACCGCGTCGGCATCGGGTCGTCGGTCGAACTCTCGCGCTGCGTCGGCCGCGAGGCTCGCAGCCGCCTCCACGTCGATGCTCTCCGGGTCGACGCGGCCGAGCTCCGAAGTCGTGTCGAGCGGCTGCACCGCCGAGGCACAAGCGAACGAGACGAGGGCCGCGCCGGCCAGCAGGGCGGCGGAACGAGGAGGGCTCATCGAGTCGCCGAGTACGTCGCCCGGGCATGGCTCAGCGCCTCGGCATCCAGGGCCTCGAAGCGTTCCAGCTGCATCGTTTCGAGCACGTCTGAGAACCTCGCCGCGTGGTGTGCGCCGAGGAGCCCGCTGATCAGCTGTTGGCGTAGCGGCGCGTCGACGCGGTCACCCACCAAGACGACGAGCCAAGCCAAGAGAGGCGGCGACGTCGTGACTACTTCGAGTGACTCGGCTCCAGGCAACGAAGCCAACGCAGCCGTCTGTGGGCCATCGAGAAGCACGGCGACCTGCTCGCCAGCCGTGGCGCGGCGCAGCCCGGCGAGGACCCGTCGAGTGAAGCCGACGGAGAGCGTTGCCGGCAGCTGCCCCCAAATCGACAGCGCTGGCCCGCGCACGAAGCGGGGTGCGTAGGCCGGAAGCCCCAACAGCTCCCAACCCGAGAGTGATTCGGGCCCGCTGATCGCTCCGGCCGGGGCCACCAGGCTCCAGCGCTCGGTGGCGCTGCCGGAGGCCTTTACCGCCTGCGCCACCGGCGTGAGGTCGAGCTCCTGCTCGTACTTCAGATACAAGGGCAGGGGAACCAGCGCCATCGACGTGGCGTGGTCGCGCAGGCGACTCACCCCGACTTCCTCGCCCGGATGGTATTCGGCCGCCAATGTCCCCACCGGCCACCCTGCAGCAGCGGCGAGCATCGCTGCGAAGTCGTCCATGGTGGGCTGCGCCTGCTCTGTATTGCTCGGATACCCCGGCGCGCAAGCTACCAGCCGGAGAGTTTCCTGGTTACCGGATGCGCCCACACCGGCGCTGCCTGCAACGAGCGTAGCCGCTGTGGCGCACAATGCCGCCGGCAAGCGCAGAGGGTTGTTCATCGTCGGTGCAATCCGGTTGTCGTTGCGAGGGTTGCCGATGTTGTCAGCAAGAATACCCGCGACCCGTCAGCGGCGCGCGATACCGCTCACGATCACCAGGTTTGGCAAGACGATCAAAGCTGCGATCGCACACGCTGCGACACCTAGCAGCAGGAGGGCTCCCAAGCTCGCCATGCCACGGTGGGAAGCGAAAACGAGACTTCCGAACCCCACCATGGTCGTGAGCGAAGCGATGAGAATCGCTCGGCCGGTGTGTGAAACGGCCGTCATGATGCCGTCGCCACCCTCGAGGCGCAGCCGGTGAACGACGTGCACCCCGGCGTCGATGCCGACTCCCAGGACGATCGGCACCGCCACCAGGTTAGCGAAATTGAACGACAGGCCGAATGCTCGCATGAGCCCGAGCATCCATATCGTCCCTACGAACACCGGTATCAGCGCCAAGATCGTGTGCCGCGTGTTGCGTAGATCGAGCAGCAACACCAAGAACACGAGCAGTGCGGCGCTGGCGAACGCTACCGTGAACCCCGAGGTGATCAAGGCAGAGTGGCTCTCGAAGAGCACCGGAAAGCCGATGGCGTTGCTGCTGACGCGACGCGACGCCCCGTTGAACCTCTCGAGAAAGCCGGTGTCGTAGATATCGCCCGCCGGGAACAAGTAGCCTACGTAACGGTCGTCCTCGGTAAGAAACCGATCGACGATGTCCGGCGGCAGGGAAGCCCGGGTCGGGAGAGGCTCGGCGGCGGCGTTGCGCAGCTCGTGCAACAGCCTGCGCGCCTCACTGCGAAGCATCTCGTGCGCCGTCGCCCAGTCGGCGAGTTGCTCCGGTCCCGCCTCTACGCTCAGCGACAGCGCGGATGCGGTTACCTCGCGGGCTCTTTCCAAAGCCCCGGATACCTCCCCCAGTCCGGCGACGAAGGCGTCATCGGCGGCGCTGGTCAAGGCGGATTCCAGTCGCGATAGCGAGTCGCTCAGCCGTGCGCCGTCGAAGGCGACCTCGGCAACCTCGATGGCCTCCAATGTCCTGCGGGCGCCAGCGGCGGCAGCCTCCGATGCGGCCGGCTGCTCGGGCAGGAACGTGAGTATCGAATCGAATCGACGGACGCTGGCCTCGCGCTCGGCGCGCCGGCGTAGGGCGCTAAGCTGCTCCAGATCTTCAGCGACCACCAGGTTGAAGTCGTGGCTGAGCGCCGACTCTTCGTTGATGATCTCCAGGTAGCGGAGTGAATCGGAGCCTGCCGGGAGCAACTCCAGTAAGCTCGACTTCAACTCGACATGGCTCGCAGCGAGCCCTGCCACCGTGGTCAGACCGATCGCCAGCGCGACCACCAGGCGCGGTGACGCGCACACCCAGCTGGCCACCCGATCATCCCAGATCTGATCGACGGCGGCGCGTGCTGTCGCACCGTCGTGCTCGGGCGCGCCACGCAAGAGCAGCAGCGCCGGTAGCACCAGCAGGGCGGCAAGCAGGCAGAGCAGCACTCCGACGCTGGTTACCAGACCCAGCTGGGAGAAACCGCGAAAGTCCATGAGCAGCAGACAGGCGAAAGCCACTGCGGTGGTGAGCGCCGAGGCGACGACGGCGGCGCTGGTCTTTCGAAGTGTCGCGCGCACCGCTTCCCTTCGACCCTTGTGCTGGCGCTCGAGCTCGTATTGCGAGAGCGGGTGCACCGCGTAATCGATGCCCAAGCCGACGAGAATGGGGATCAGCGCCGTGGTGATGACGTTGAGCGAGCCGATCTCGAGCCGTACTGCGCCGATCGCCCACAGCACTCCGGCGGCCAGCGTCGCCAGGCCAAGGAGAGCGTGGCGCCGTCGGCGGAACACCAGCAACGCGATTCCGAATACACCGACGATGGCGATTAACGACGTGCGGCGGGTATCTCGTCCGATACCGTTCATCTCTTCTACGGCCATGGCGGCCGGCCCGGTGAGGCCGTAACCCAGACCGGGATGCTCCGACAGTACGTCCGCCAGGGCCCCGCGGACGCTATCGACCAGCGCCCGCTGTGCCTCCAAGCTGCTATCGGCGCTCGCCGGGCTGACCAGCACGAATACGACGCGCTCATCGATGGTCGAAAGGTAGCCATCGCCGGTCAATGATCCGCGCTGGCCGCCGCCCATGAGAATTAGCGGCGCCTTCGTCAGCCGATCGACAAACCCAAGAGGGTCGGTCAGGAAGTCGAACTCGGCTTCGACGAGCTGCAGTATCCGGGCGGCGCCAACGGCCGCATCATCCGACGACAGGGCGCTCCTGGATTGGAGCGAATCCTCGATGCGCGCGGCGATGCCTACGTTCAGCGTGGCCCAGCCGGTCAGGGTCAGTGTGCCATCGACGGCGAACAACTCCTGCAACGTCTCAAACGCTTGCTCGACCATGTCTGCGGGCGCCAGGGCGAGCGCGTGGTCGGCAAGCCAATCGACGTCGATGCGGTAGAAGACGCTGCGTACCTGTGGATCGGTTCGCAAGCGCTCCGCCACCGCACGCGCGGTGGTCTCTAGGTCCTCGACCGAGTTGCCGTCTTCGGTGGCCTCCAGCGCGACGATGAGCGGCTCGGCGCTGGCGAATCGAGAGCGCAGCGCGTTCCAGCGCTCTTGGTCCGGGTCACCATGTGGCACCAGCTCTTGTCGAGACGTCAGCAGCTCGATTCCCGTCCCCAACCAGAGCGAGACCACGCACAGTGCGAGGGCGATCGTAAGCACAGTCCGTGGACGGTCCAGCACCAACGATTCGGCGCGCCCGAGCGCAAGACGTATCATGCGCGGCAGTCTACCGAATGCCGCCGGCGGCGACTGGCGGGTGCCGAGCGCCCCCTACGCAGACCCTATGCCGTGTGGACAAGCGCCTGTAGCATCGCGTTTACCTGACCAGCTCCTCTCACTCCTGCGAGCATGCCGTGAAGTCGATAATCCTGACCCAGTCCGATATCCACTCCGTGGTGAAGATGAGCGCCGTGGTGCCGGCGATCGAGGCGGCGTTCGAGGCGCACGGGCGCGGTAGGACTCAGATGCCGGTGAAGGTCTATCTCGAGCTACCGGAGTTCCATGGGGATTTTCGCGCCATGCCGGCGTACATGGAGGGATCGGCGGGGGTGAAGTGGGTCAACTCGCACCCTCGCAACCCCGACAGCCATGGTTTGCCGTCAGTTCTTGGCATGTACATCCTCAGCGACCCCGTCACCGCGGTGCCGCTGGCGGTCATGGATGCAACGCTGTTGACGGCGCTGCGCACCGGTGCCGCCGCGGCCGTCGCCGCCAAGGTTCTGGCGCGGCCCGACGCCAGCAGCGTCGGCTTTGTCGGTTGCGGCGTGCAGGCACGCACGATGCTCGACGCGTTGCGCGTCGTGTTCGATGGCCTGCAGGTGGTGGCGGCCGATCAGAGCGCTGCCGCGGCCGCCACCTTCGCGGCCGAGATCGGAGGATCTGTCGGCGATGTGGCCGCCGCATCAGCCTGCGACATCGTGTGCACTGCAACGCCTTCGCGTACCCCGATTGTGCGACGTGAGTGGGTGAGACCGGGTGCGCACATCAACGCCATGGGTGCTGATGCGCACGGCAAGCAGGAGCTCGAGTCCGGCCTGCTGGCGGTCGCCAAGGTGGTGATCGACGATTGGCAGCAGGCCTGCGAGAGCGGCGAGGTGAACGTGCCCTTGCACGATGGCTCGCTGACTCGAGATGGCATCCACGCCGCTCTCGGGGAGATCGTCGCCGGGTTGTCGCCCGGCCGCGAGACCGATCAAGAGATCACGGTCTTCGATTCCACCGGCCTCGCTGTGCAGGACGTTGCGTTGGCACGCCTCGTATATGAGCAAGCACGCAAGGCGGGAGTCGGTCTGGAGGTCGATTTTCTCGCCTAGCGTACGGGGTCGATGTACGGGAGCCGGCCACACGGCTCAGCTTGGTTGCACACGGAAGACGGGAGCGATCGCCATGAAGACGCGCCGAGTTCGGTTCCACGGGTGGCTTGCCTTGTTGCTGCTGGTCGCCCTTGCGTGCGGCCCGCCAAGCGTCGCCGCTCCGGTAGGGGCGCAGTACGCGCAACCGCAACACTCCGGGCACGGTGCCGCCATCGCGGCGGCGCGCTCCGTCGTGCAGGAGCGCCTGCCAGAGTACCCCGGCCTATCGATCGCAGTTGCGATCAACGACGAGATCGTCTGGGCAGAGGGATTCGGATGGGCCGATATCGAGCAGCGGGTGCCCGTACGACCGACCTCTCGGTTCCGTGTGGGCAGCGTCGCCAAGCCGATGACCGCGTCGCTTCTCGGTTTGCTCTACGAGGAAGGCAAGATCGATCTCGACGCACCAGTGCAGGAGTATGTACCGGTATTTCCGGCCAAGAGCCACGCGATCTCGACGCGCCAGGTTGCCGGCCATCTGGCAGGCATCCGTGACTACCGAGGCAATGAGTTCCTCAGCGCCGTTCATTACGACACCGTAACGGCCGGGTTGGAGATCTTCGCTGCCGACCCGCTGATGTTCGAGCCGGGTTCCGAGTACCTGTATTCGAGCTATGGATGGAATCTGATCAGTGCCATCATCGAGGGGGCGAGCGGCGCGGATTTCTTGGCACAAATGCAAAGCCGCGTTTTCGAGCCACTCGGAATGCTCGACACGACTGCCGATCAGAATCACCTCATTGTTCCGGAGCGCGTTCGACCTTACGAGCGCCGCGATGACGGGCTCTTGTACAACGCGCCCTGGGTCGACAACAGCTACAAATGGGCCGGCGGAGGGTTTCTCTCTACGGCGACGGATCTCGTGCGTTTCGGCATGGCGCACGTCGGGCCAGGGTTCTTGCAGGCTGCGACGCTGAGCGAGTGGCAGACTTCGCAGCGAACCAGCGATGGCGCCGAGACCGGCTACGGGATCGGATGGACGGTCGGCACGGACGCCTCAGGCCGTCGTACGGTTGGCCACGGTGGCGGCTCGGTAGGCGGTACCACCGGGCTCATGTTGCTGCCGGATGATGATCTGGTGATCGCCGTCATCAGCAACATGAGTGGCGCGCCGCGGTTCCCGACTCAGGAGGTCGTCGATCTCTTCCTGCAATAGAGTGCCCGGTGTGGCGTGTGCAGCCGGGACCGCGGGACCGAGCCGAGGGTGGCCACCCGGCTTCCCGGTGTCGCTACAGCCCGGCTCAGGAGGCCCGGCGCAGGCTGATGTTGCCGTTCATCGTCGACAACGAGATCGTACGGCCGCCGGATCCGATGGTACCGCTCGCCTTGTTGCGGATCCAGCCGGTTTTCTCCAGGGGCCAATCGGATTGGACCCTGCCGTTCATCGTCGATGCGCGCACGTCGGTGCTTGCACCCACCGGTAGCACTACTTCGATGGCTCCGTTCATCGACTCGAGCTCGAGCTCTGCGGACCAGTCGGTCGAGCCAATGCGTGCCCAGACCTTGCCGTTCATGGTCGAAGCGCTTGCCCAGCCCGTTGTCCATACCTCGATGGCACCGTTCATCGTCAGCAGCTCGACATCGCTGCGCAGGTTGTCGGCGCCGATGCGGCCGTTCATCGTCTCGCCGACGAACCGGACTCCCGCCGGGACACGCACGTTGAAGGTCACCTTGGTCTTGTTCCTATTGCTGCTCATGTGACCCGAGTCGGGCTCGCAATCGTTGCTCGACCATAGTCGCCCAGGGTAGATCGCGCAGATCGTGATGCCATCATCGTGCTCGACGACCTCGAAAGTCACCGCCTCTCGGTCAGCGGCAGGGCCTTCCTTGACGGCTCTCACCTCGATGCTGTTGCCCTCGGTGTACTCGGCCACTAGCGGGCCGTGGGCGTTCTTGATCTGCAGCGTCTTGCCCACGGCCACGCTGCCCGACCAGCTGAACTCGTCATTGTCTTGCGCTGCGGTCGGACTGCTGCCGGGCCATAGAACAGCGGCCAGGCCGGCCACCAGAGCGAGTCGAAGGCGAGTGCTCATCACGGGTCGGTGCTCCTTGCGGGGGGATTGCCCGGTACAAACTCGAAGTCTTCGAAACTTGGCCGGGCGTGTCGTCATGCTCCTATGTACGGTTGGACGCCGACCGAAGTTGCGTGGTTGTGACGTGGGCGCGGAAATAGCCGCGGCGCTCTCGCTATTCGCCGGAGCGCCGCTCAGGATGCTCGAGCGCGGATCTGATCGATGAATAGATGGGCCTTGGGCGTAGTGAACCTGCATTCGATCGTGCCGGATGCAGCCGTGTCGAACGTTGCTGCCTCGAAGGTCACGAGCAGCCTCGAGTCGCCCTCGAGCTCACAGCGAAGCTTCTCCAGCCACTCAGCCTCGAGCGCGATGTTGACGATCGGCTTGGAGAACGTGAACGCAGCGAAACGTGCCTGCGTGATGACCAGCGAGCCTACGAACCAGCTAACCCGATAGGAGGACCGCTTGCCGGGCGCACGGAAGTTCCGGTAGGTGATCCAACCGCGGACACCCTCCTCCACCAATACCAGCCCCTCCTGGCGCAGCGCTGCCATGGCAGTTGCCGGCACGCCGCCAATTCCGAACAGCCGGTAGAGAATGCTCTGCGCCGGCATCACAGCCTCCGTGGTCGAGCTTTCAATGGCTTCGTCGGCCGTAGCCGCCGAAGACGGCCATCAGCACAATCGACAGGAGTAGCCACGAGTGCAGGTTGGCCATGCCGACCTGCAGGGCGTCGAGTCGGGGCATTCCCGTCGCTGCTCCGGAAGCGGTAAGCGAGGCGGCGAGGATCGTAGGAACGAACCAGGGGAAAAGAAAGGGATAAGTGCACACCGTTGTGTCTAGCAGGTTGGCTCTGCGTGCCGGCCCGATACCGAGTCGCTCGCCAGTCTGTCGGGCGAACGCTCCCACCGCGAGGATCGCGACCACGGAGTGCGCTGTGAGCATGACGGCAGCTGACACCGCACCGAAGATCCAAGCCTCGGCGCCGCGCTCGGATCGAGCCGATCGGGTGGCGGCTTGCACCAGACGGTCGAGTAACCCGTTGGCCTCGATACCGGCCACCAATCCCATCAACAAGAGCGTGAACACCGAGATGCCGAGG
Source organism: Acidobacteriota bacterium (assembly GCA_036012155.1). Classification (GTDB taxonomy): domain Bacteria; phylum Acidobacteriota; class UBA890; order UBA890; family WLXD01; genus DASCOT01. The sequence continues at coordinate 31,114 of DASCOT010000033.1, read as the reverse complement.
GCACGCTCAATACCGTCTACCACCAGTCCGCGAGCCGCGAAGGCGTCGGGCTCGATGCGGAGCAGGTCGCTTGGTTGGAGTAGTCCTCCTATCCAACCTACCGCCAGCGCCACGACGATCCCGGAGAGTAAGCCCTCCACCAGATGACGTCGGCGAAGCAGCAGCACGAACACGATCGCCGGGGCCACGAGCAACACCAGCGGCGCGCCGTTGCCTTTGGCCAGCTGTTCGGCTGGCAAACCGTCGCCATTGCCGCCGAGCACCATGGCTCCGAGCAGCGCGACGCCTGCGGCGGGAAGGGCGTAGCGTAAGCGGGATCGAACCACCTCGCCGATGGCCGCTCCCTGCGTCGTGGCCGAAGCGATCGTCGTATCAGAAACCGGAGAGACATTGTCCCCGAAGGTGGCACCGCCGATGATCGCACCCGCAAGGATCGCAGGATCAGCCCCGAGCGGCGCCCCTGCTGGGTAGAGCACTGGCAGGCACAGGATCAGCGTACCCAGACTCGTGCCCGTCGCGGCGGAGAACAAGCAGCAAACCAGGAACGCCGCCGCAGCGTAGGCGCCGCCTTGCAGGCCGCTCGCTCGCGCCGCCGCCGCCAGCGCATCCACCAATCCGCCGGCCGTGAGTACCGCGCTGAGAACTCCGGCGAGCATCCACGCCATCAACATGAGCATGACGATCGGCTGGCTCATGCCGGCCAGCAGGGTGTCACAATAGCGTCTGCGGTCGCGCGTGAGCAGCAATGCGATCGCGATGGCGGCGATCAGCACGGGCCACAGACCACGCTCATCGGGTGCTCCCGAGAGCCCCAGCCAGGCGACGCCGGTGATGAAGACCCCGAACGGGGCCAGTGCCCCGACGCTACCCCCGAAGAACCCGAGGGGTTGGGGTTCTTGCATCTGCGCTCCAGGCAGCGTAACCAGACCCATCAGACTTCCCCGTTGCCCGCCAGAGACCAACCTTACCGGATGAGGGAGAGTCAGCATGAACGAACATGGCGACGAGTTCACCCTGTACGACCTGCGAGTCGAGGTGATCGCCGGCGACCGATCGATGGTTTGCGACCATCGGGAGGGCGACTACTTCGAGTTGTGCGGAGAAAGCCTGTCGTTTCCAGCCGGTCAAACATTCCCGATCTATCCTCTAGCCGCCCTGCTACCGTTGCTACCGGCTAAGCAGCGCGATACCCACCCCCATGACTGGATGACCACGGACATGGAGGTCGCCTGTCCTGACCCTTTGTGCGGCGGCCGCTTCCGCATCAGCCGGCAGGGCCGCACCACATTCCGTCATCAGGAGGTGACGGCAGTGCCCTTGCCCAAGGAGTGACGCCGGAGTGACGGGACCACACACCGAGCTCGCCCCCGGGTATTCGGTACCACCGATCATCATCGGGCTTTGGCAGCTCTCCGAAGGTCACGCTCGCGCCGGCGCAGGGGATCGCTCGCGAGTGCTCGCCGACCTGGAGCGCTTCGTCGAAGCCGGGCTGTGCACGTTCGATTGCGCCGACATCTACACGGGCGTGGAAGAGCTGCTGGGGGACCTTCGTAGAAGCCTATCGAGCGGCGCCCAGATACGAGTCCACACGAAGTTCGTGCCAGATCGCGATGCGTTGGCGGCCATCGATCGTGGCTACGTGGAGCGCATCATCCATCGCTCACTGCGCCGGCTCGGCGTAGAACGGCTTGATCTCGTGCAGTTCTACTGGTGGGATGCCGACATCCCTGGTTATCTCGATACGGCTGGGTGGTTGTGCGACCTGCAGCGCGCCGGAAAGATCCGCTTGCTTGCAGCCACCAACCTCGGCGTGGACCGTCTGCTCGAGCTTGCGGCCGCCGGTGTACAGCTGGTCAGCAATCAAGTGCAGTATTCGGTGCTCGACCGACGCCCGGAACATGCTCTGGTCGACTATTGCGCCACAGCCCACGCGCACCTTCTCTGTTATGGAACCGTTGCGGGGGGGTTCCTGTCGAACCGTTGGCTGGGAGTGCCGGAGCCGGGCGCTCCGTGGACCAATCGCTCGCTGGAGAAATACCGGCTCATCATCGACGAGTTTGGCGGCTGGGAAGCCTTTCAGAAGCTCCTGCAGGTGCTTGCGAGTGTGGGCGAGCGCCACGCGGCGACGATTGCCAACGTAGCAACGCGGTGGGTTCTGGGGCGACCGGGAGTCGCGGCAGCGATCGTCGGGGCGCGCAACGCCGACCATCTGGCTGAGTTGACGAGGACCTTCGAGCTGACGCTCGACGCGGATGATTGTGCTCGGATCGACGGAGTGCTGGCGAGGCAACCGGGACCGGGCGGAGATGTGTTCTCGCTCGAGCGCGACTTCGGGGGCCCGCACGCGGCGATCATGCGTACCAATCTGAACGGCGAAGCGGGTTGAACCGGATCGTCAAGCAGCTACGATACGAGGGTTCGGCCCCCGAGCCGAGCGATTGATCTCGGAACGCTAACTCCAGGATCTCAGCTGAGGGTACAGAGATGAGTCGCGACATCAGAGTGGTCACGTTCGATGCCCGTGGCACGCTCTTGAAGGTGCGATTCCCGGTCGGCGAGACATACGCGGCGGTCGCCAAGCGACACGGCGCCGAACTCTCGACCGCGGCGATCGAAGGGGCGTTCTTCGCGGTCTTTCCCGACATGCCGCCATTGGCGTTTCCCCCGATGCACGATGACCAGCTACGCCAGCGCGAGCGCCAATGGTGGCGGACGCTGGTGGAGCGTGTGGTGGAGTCGGCCGATCAGCGGGTCGACGACTTTGACGAATTCTTCGCCGAGCTGTACTCGCTGTATCGCGGTGCCGAGGGGTGGAAGCCATATCGCGAGGCGGCATCGGTACTGTGCCTGTTGCGCTCCGCCGGCTATCGGCTCGGCGTTGTGTCCAACTTCGACTCGCGGATCGAGGACGTGCTGTTGGCGCTCAACATGAGCATCTGGTTCGATTCAGTGGTGTTTTCCTCGCGCGCCGGAGTTGCCAAGCCGGGTGCGGGGATCTTCCAGCGAGCCCTGGCAGAGCTGGATGTAAGGGCGGATCAAGCCGTGCACGTCGGCGACAGCCTGCGAAAGGACTGGGAAGGCGCGCGCAGCATCGGAATGAGGGCCATTCTGCTTGATCGCACCGATCGCTACGCTGGCAACACACCCACGGATTGCGACGTCATCCGCACTCTCGAGGCCGTGCTGGAACGTCTCGGTGTGGCCGGTTTCTCGGAGCTGGCGCGCGCCCACGCCAGCTAACCCGCGGTCTCAGTCCTCGAGGTCGTCCGATACCAGCGCAATCTGATCGCCCTTCGGGCTTACTGCCAGGCGCGTGATCGCGTTCAGACCCGCCGCCGACAGGTCCGCCGCCGGTATCCAGCTATCGTCCTGGAACGGGTCGCGCACGAAAACCTGTGATCCCGTGGCCATCAGCATGCGGCCGTCCGGAGTCCAGGCCAGGTCTTGGCTGCCGGCCAGCGCGTCGACGAGCTCGAACACCGCTGCGGTGCCGGGGTTTACCAACCGGATCGCCCAGTGGTCGTCTTGGCGCTGCAGGAAGCTGAAGAAGTCTGGGTCGTGGCGCGCCTGTAGCGAACGACCGACGTCCTGCGCCACCGTCCTGGTGGAACCTGCGTAAAGGTCGGCAAGCTGCAGTGTCGACGGTTCGCCGAGGACGAACAGGATCAACGAGCCGTAGCGGTTCCATGCGTGATAGCCGACCGGAGAGAGGTCGGGAAGCAGGAGTCTCGGCTGGGTGCCGTCGCGCCTGAAGGTCCACAATCGCTGCGTGCCGTCGATCTCGACTCGCACGACCGAAATGCCCTCGTTGTCGGGCCACACTACATTGGGCGAGTATTCCGATTCCGGTGTATCGGTGATTTGCGTGTGTTCTCCCGAGGACAGATCCACCCGGAAGACGTCTGTCTGGTCGCCCCGCTGCGAGGTGTATAGCAACCCGCCACCCTCGGGCTCGAAATGGGGTTGGTTGTCGTAGCCCGGCCGGTTGGTGAGGTTGCGTGTCGCATTCAGGGCCGGCGGGCTCGACGAAAGATCCAGATCGGCGAGAAAAATGTCGGTCCCGGGTGTCGCCTGCGTTGCCGGGAGAAGGGAGGCGCACAGGGTTGCGGCACAGGCCAGCGGGACGATCAAGCTCACGGTAGCGATTCGCACAGCCCTCCTCCGGGTATGAGGAGCTGTCGACCATCCGACAGCTCCAGGGCAGACAATACCGTGCCTTGTGCATCGGGCGTCGATACGCTTTCCTGAAGCGCCACACCCACCCCGCACCCCGCGCGTTTAGCGGTCCCTAGAGAGGAAGCCGATGTCCTTGCTCGAAATGCTCGCCCAACAGGCGGGCGGAAGCCTTGTCGCTGATCTTGCCCGCCAACTTGGCTCCGACGAGGAGGCCACCGGACACGCCGTGAGCGCGGCGTTGCCGGCGTTGGTCGGCGCATTGGCGCGAAATGCTGCCTCACCGGGCGGTGCCGAGTCCCTCTCGAATGCTCTACAGCGCGACCACGATGGGAGCGTGCTCGACGATCTGAGTAGCTTGATCAGCGGTGGCTCGGGCGATGGCGATGGAATCCTCGGGCATGTCCTGGGAAGTCGGCGTGCGCCGATGGAGCAGAGCCTCAGCCGCTCCAGCGGTCTGGACGCCGGCACGATGGCAAAGTTGTTGCCGTTGCTGGCGCCCATCGTGATGGGCATGCTCGGCAAGCAGCAACGTCAGCAGGGCCTCGACGCCGGCGGGCTGGCGGGTATGCTCTCTGGGGAGCAGGATCGTGTCGAGCGTAGGGCACCCGGGATGCTGGGGCAGTTGCTCGATGCCGACGGCGACGGCGACGCTACCGACGACGTCCTGCGAATGGGCGCCAGCGTGCTCGGAGGGCTGTTCGGCAAGCGCTGAGATCGACACCGCTCTGATTGGCGAGTGCCGGGGGCCATCGGGGCGTTCCGTATCGATTCGCGTCAGGCTTGGGCCTTGCCGTCGCCACCCAGGCATGGCGGTGACTCGATGCGTGCCGCTTCCGCGTCGGCGAACTCTTCGGGCGTTAGCGTCTGGATCCCCAGCGCATGGATCCCGTCCCGCCTCTCGGCGTCAAGCAACTGGTAAATTCGCTGGTGGCGCCGCACCAGGGTCTCACCGGTGAAGGCGGCCGATACCACGAACACGCGAAAGTGGGTTTCCGATCCCGGCGCCACATTGTGCATCCCGCTCTCGTTCACCACCTCGAGGCGATCGGGGTGGAGAGCGTCTTGTAGCTTGCTTTCGATTCGAGTCTGCAATTGCATCAGGGCACCGCTTGACAGGGAGTGGCCATTGTAGAGGCTCGGAGGTGGCGGATGGAACGATCGATGATGCGATGGGTGCTTCTGCCGATCTTACTCGTCGCGCTCGGCTACATGGGTTTGTCGAGAGCCTCGGTGGCGGCGCCGCGGGAGGGCATCGAGGGGGTGTGGGACGCTCGAACCTACCGGCTTGCCGGCGGCAGCCGCCATCCGGTGCGTGGCCGCATCTTTTTTCAGGATGGGCACTGGCAGGTCTTGTTCTTTGTCATGGATGCGTCGGGCAATCCTCAGCGGGGCTCAGGCGAGGGCGGGACATACGAGCTCGTCGGCGACCAGCTGACGTTCCAGCATGAGCTCAATCTTTCGGCAGGCGAGGCGGTCTCGGGCCTGCCCGAGGCGCCGCTTCGGATGATCGCCCGACGGCCGGAGCAGTCGGTGCCCGAGGCAGCGCGTGCGGCGGTAGTAGGGGAGGCCCTGACGCTGTGGTTCCCGACCGGCAACCGCCTGCACTTCGAACGCGCGAAGTCGGGGAGCACGCAATGATGAGAGTGCTCATCGGCTCCGCGAACCCGGTAAAGCGAGCTTCGGTAGAAGAGGCGTTCGGCCTTTTCTTCGACGAGCTCGAGGTACAGGGCCGAGCGGTTCCTTCGGGCGTGCCTGATCAGCCGGTGAATGACGAGACGCTGATCGGTGCACGCAATCGGGCCACGGCGCTGCGCTCCGTGCGCGATGTCCCCGATGTCGACTACTTTGTCGGTATCGAGGGTGGAATCGTCGAACAGGCAGGGCGAGTGTTTGCCTTCGGTGGCATGTGCGTCACCGACCGGCACGGCCGCGAAGCTCTGGGAAGCTCGCCCCACTTCGAGCTGCCGCCCGAGGTTGCTCGCCAGGTGCTGGCCGGACGCGAGCTGGGCATTGTGATGGACGAGCTGACCGGTCAGCACAACAGCAAGCACAAGGGGGGAGCGATCGGGTTTCTTACGCGCGGCGTGATGGACCGCCGTGCCCTGTATGTGGCGGGGCTCGTGGTCACGCTCGTACCGTTCCTGAATCAGGCGGTCTATTTTGGCGACGGTGACTCGCTGCCATCGGCAGGCGGGCTGTGACCGCCGCGCCGGAGCTCCGTGTCGGCGGCATCGTAGAGACTTCGCTCTACGTGTCGGACCTGGAGTGCGCCGAGTCCTTCTACCGAGACCTGTTCGGCTTCGAGCGACTCGTCGGTGACGAGCGCCTGCGGGTGCTGGCGATCTGCGAAGGGCAGGTGCTTTTGTTGTTTCGCCGCGGTGGCTCATCGGATGGGAAGGAAACGCCGGAGGGCAAGATCCCGCCCCACGACGGTGCCGGACAGTTGCACGTCGCGTTTGCCGTGCCGGCAGGCGAGCTCGATGCTTGGGAGCAGCGTCTGGCGGTGGACGGAATCGAGGTCGAAAGCCGGATGCGCTGGTCGCCCGGGGGCGAGAGCGTGTTCTTCCGCGATCCCGACGGCCATCTTGTCGAGCTGGTCACCCCCGGCTTGTGGGCAGTGTACTGAGGTTGGCAGTATCGTCGATGAGTGGAGATCGAAGCCTATGCTGGGTGGCGATGTTGGTGTGGGCAACTGTCGCCTGTGGCCCAGCCGATGGCGACGCGGAGCCGCTCGTCCCTGGCGCCGTGCATCGCTTCGCGACCGTCGACGGGGAGCGCTGGCACTGGGTGGAGGCTGGATCGGGCCCGCCGCTCGTGGCCCTGCACGGCTTTCCGGAGAGCTGGTACGCCTGGAGCGAGCTCATCGAGACGATGGCGTTCGACTTTCGTGTGTTGGCGGTCGATCTCAAAGGTGCAGGGCTCTCGAGCACAAGTGACGGCGACTACAGTGTCGCGGCTGTGGCAGACGAGCTCGCCGCGTTGCTCGAGCAAATCGACGTCGACCGCTTCTACCTGGTGGGCCACGACTGGGGCGGGATGGTCGGCGCGCGGTTGGCTGGCGAACATCCGCAACGGATCATCGCCTACGCGCATGTCAGCGCGCCCGTCGAACGCTACGACCTGAGCCGCATGCCTGACTTACGCGACTTGCACGATGATCCCGAGTCCGCGACTGCACTGATGTTGAACGCTGAGCTGTTCGTGCAGCGGATGCTCGGCCTTACCGTGGCTGGCGGCATTGACGCGCTCTCGGCGCAGCGTGTGCAGCGCCATGTCGATTCCTTCGGTCGAGGCGACGTCCGCGCCGCGACGGCGCGGTACTTTCGCGACCTGGAACTTGAAGAGGGGTGGCGACTCGGCGCCCGATCGCGGGCCGACTGGTCGCGCATGAGCTTTCCCGTTCTCGTGGTGGCTGGTGGCGGCGATCTGATGGTGCCGCTCGAGGAATACCTCGAGTTGCAGGTCCGCGCTCCCGGCCTCGAGCGTGTGGCGGTGATCGACGGGGCAGGGCACTATCCGCACGAGGAGCAGCCCCTCGAGGTCATCGATGTCTTGCAGGAGTTCTTCGAGCGCAGATGAACAAGTTCCCCATCGTTCGTGCGGCCGTCGTGCAGGCAGCGCCAGTGTTGTTCGAGCGTGATGCGACCATCGACAAGCTCGCCGATCTGGTTGCCGACGCCGCCTCCGCAGGAGCGCGTCTGGTAGTGTTGCCGGAGGCGTTCATTCCGGCATATCCTCGCGGCCTTTCGTTTGGGGCTGTCGTCGGTAGCCGCAGCGAGCAGGGGCGCGACCTGTGGGCTCGCTACTGGGCCAACTCTGTCGATCTCGCTGGCCCGGAAGGGCAGCGAATCGCCGACATTGCTGCCGGCAACCACGTCTACCTGGCGGTCGGGGTGATCGAGAGGGACCCTCGGTTCGGCGCCGGCACGCTCTATTGCACGCTCGCCTACTTCGGCCCCGACGGTACGCTGTGTGCCAAGCATCGGAAGCTGAAGCCGACCGGGTCGGAGCGCCTGATCTGGGGCGAAGGCGACGGCAGCACGCTGAGCACCGTGCGTACCGAGTGGGGCACTCTCGGCGGTCTTATCTGCTGGGAAAACTACATGCCGCTCGCCCGGGCGACGATGTACGCCAAGGGTGTCGAGATCTACGTTGCCCCGACGGCTGACTGCCGCGACACGTGGCAGGCGACAATGCGACACGTGGCAGTGGAGGGGCGCTGTTTCGTGCTCGGTTGCAATCAGTTCGTTACGCGTTCCATGTACCCGGGCGATCTGCGTGCTAGCTCCGAGATCGAGGAGCTTCCGGAGGAGGTGTGCCGCGGCGGCAGCGTCGTGTACTCGCCGCATGGAGAGCTGCTTGCCGGACCGCTCTACGGTGCCGAAGGGAAGCTGGTAGTCGAGCTCGACATGCGTGAGATAGCCCGCAGCAAATACGACTTCGATCCGGTGGGACACTACGGCCGCAACGACGTGTTCCGCTTGAGCGTCGACGAACGGTCGCAGCGACCGTTGTATGCGAGAGATCCCGCGAGCCGCGGCGGCGACGACAAATGAGCGAGCTCGCCGTCAGCTATGACGATGTGGTGGCTGCTGCCTGGCGTCTACGCGGCGTCGCACATCGGACGCCGGTGTTGTCCTCACGCAGCTTCGACGCACAGTGTGGCGGCAAGGTGTTCTTCAAGTGTGAGAGCTTGCAGCGTAGCGGAGCCTTCAAGTTCCGCGGCGCCTACAACGCGCTTTCGAAGCTCTCCCCGGACGAGGCCACGCGCGGGGTGGTTGCGTACTCGAGCGGCAACCACGCCCAAGCCATTGCGCTTGCCGGCAAGCTTCTCGAAATCCCAACGACGATTGTCATGCCCGTCGACGCACCACAAGTGAAGGTCGCGGCGACGCTCGGCTACGGTGCCGAGGTGATCACCTACGATCCGCACACCGAGCAGCGCGAGGAGATTGGGGCGGCGCTCGCCGACGAGCGTGGCTTGGTGCTGGTGCCACCCTTCGACCATCCCGACATCGTCGCGGGGCAGGGAACAGCTGCGCGCGAGCTGCTTCGAGAAGCAGGACGACTCGACATGTTGTTGACGCCGTGCGGTGGCGCCGGGCTGCTGTCGGGATGCGCCATCGCCGCCGATGCCATGGCACCCGGCTGCCGGGTGATCGGGGTTGAGCCAGAGGCCGGGGACGACGCCAATCGATCGTTTCGCAGCGGCACGCTTCAGCGCGTCGAGTACCCCGACACCATCGCCGACGGTGCCCGAACCCTGGCGCTCGGTGACATTACGTTCCCGATCGTGCTATCCAAGGTGGCCGACATGGCGACGGTTACGGATGAGGCCCTGATACGAACCATGCGCTTCCTGCTCGAACGTCTGAAGATCGTTGTCGAGCCCACCGGCGCGCTTGCTGCCGCGGCCGTCCTCGAGCAGGTCGTCGAAGTGCATGGCCTTCGCGTCGGGGTCGTGCTCAGTGGAGGCAACGTCGATCCGTCGCGGCTCGGTGCATGGTTCAGCGACTGAACCCCGAAGACACAATGGGCGGGCCTCTCGCATACCTCGCGGTGGCTGGCGGCGCGACGCTGTTCTCGGGGCTCATCGTCGGCAGCCGTGCGTTGTCGCAGCGCGGCTTTTCGCTCTACGAGATCTCGCTGATGGGGGGTCTCGTCACGGCGCTGGCCTTCGGAGGCCTGCTCGCCATGCGAGCCGATCTGCGTCCTCGTCGTCGCGATTGGGGCTTGTTCTTGGCCTACGGCGCTGTCGGTGCGGTGCTGCAGTTGAGCCAGTTTGGCAGCATCGTGCTGGGAGTTCCGATTGCTCTGATCGGTCTGTTGCTCTACACGCAGCCGATCTGGACGCTCGTGTTCGGTCGCATCCTGTTGGCCGAGCCGGTGACGGGCCGCAAATTGGGCGCGCTCGGGTTGGCGGCGGCCGGCACGCTGGTGCTGTTTCAGCCCGGAGCTTCAAGCCTCGACCACTCCTGGGTAGGTATGCTGAGCGCGCTGATCGCCGGCGTCATGATCTCGCTTTGGCTGATCCTGGCACGTCTCAGCGGCCTGCGTGGCAATGCGCCGATCACCACCGCATTCGCTTACACGGCTTCGTCGTCGACCATACTGCTCGTCGCCTGGCCGTTCCTGCGCCTGGGCTCCGGCGTGGCCGAGTGGTCGAGACTCTCGCCGGAGCCGTTCCTGGTGCATTGGCAACTGGTTGCCTTGTACACTTTGTTCGCCAATCTGGTACCGATGATTCTGGTGAATTGGGGCGTGCGCCGCATCGACATGACAGCGGCGGGTCTGTTGCTCTTGGTTGAGCCGGTGGCTGCTGCGTGGGCTGCGTATCTCGTGTTCGGCGAGGCGGTCGGCGAGTCGATATGGCTTGGCGGCACCTTGATATTGGGCGCGAATCTGGTGCTGTTGGGGGCGCACAAGGGGGTTACACGTGGGTCGAGCACAGGACGATCGAAGGTCGCATGATCGGCGGCCGCTGGCGCTGCCGATCGTTCTGGACGTCGAGTTGCACGGCTACGACGGTACCGAAAAGCCTTTTCGCGCTAGCGGCGAGACCGTCAACCTGGGCTGTGGTGGGCTCATGGCACAGCTCGATCGGGCGGTGGTGCCGGGGGTCCGCTGTCTGACACATTTCCCACACGGGGCCGGCAAGATCGGTCGCACGATGATCTACGGCACGGTGAGCCGGTCTGAGCTCAACGGCTCGGGTCACGAGGTTGCCGTGGTTTTCGATACGCCGCTGAGACAGGTCGAGATGCCGACCGCCGTGGAGCCCTGATTGCTGCTGTGATTGGCTGGCCGTGACGGGTACCTTCGGCGATGTCAGTCCGTCGCCGGGGCCTGTGTAAACGTACCGTTCATAACCACCAAGTCACATTCGAAAGGGTCGCCGTCCCATCCGGTCGGCGCCGCCGGTCCCGACAGCCCGTCAGACCCCTGCGAAGACAGCGTGTAGGACGTGTCGGTGTGCTCATAGCTCCAGGCATAACCCCAGCGGTCGATGGGAGGCACCGTGCCCAGGTAGTACGGCGTCAGGTCGGCGAAGCTGTCGGCGTAGTCACCGGTGTCGACCGCGTGCGTGCCGTTGGCGGCGGCGATGGTGCGCATGTCCGCCAACGTGCCGCGCTGGCGGGCGCGGTCAAAGGCGGTGATGAACTGCGCCACGCCGAGCATTCCGATGACCATTACGACCGCCAGAATGACGAGTAGCTCGATGAGTGAGAATCTGTCGGTGCCGGTCGACTTGAGCGGTGCTTTCTCTGCCTCGGCTCCATGGCGAGCTTTCAGAGTCGTCGACAGCTCGTTGAGGCGGTCCGCGACATCGACCAGCTCGTCCTTGGCACGCAGCCTCGAGTGCGCCTCATAGTCACCTTCGATGAGCTTGCCGAGGTGCCGGCTGATCGGTACCAGCGGTCCGATAAAGCGGTGCAGAACAACCGCTGTAAACACCAGAGTGGCAATGCCGAGCACCGGCAGCGTCCAGATGGTGCGCAAGAGCTCGGTGCGGACGGCGCCGTCGATCGCGCTCTCGAGCGCCACGGCGCTCTCGCCCGCCTCTCTGAGGACGCGCCCGATGACCTGGCGGACGGCCAGGTAGGAGGCTAACTGAACGAGCCCCGCCCCGATCGAGGTGAGGAAGAAGAGCGCCAGCGCGTAACGGAATTGTTGCCGCGGTCGGAGCAGGTAGTTGCGTAGTCGCCGTCGGTTATCTTTCGCCATCGAGCCCTCTTCGGTATCAGTACCGATGAGTATTGACGCTTGGACAGCGCAATCAGAAGACAAAAATCGCCCGCGGCTGTTCTTGTCCTGCCTTGGCCATCCAGACTCAGCGCGCGGCGGAGCCAGGCTGGTCCGTGCGGGGCTTCGCTGGCCGTCTCGCCACTGTTAGACGTCCCTGGGGACGCTCCTTTACTCCTGTGCGGCCTCGCGCCTGATGACTCGCTCGAGCGGCTGCAGGGTGGTTTGCGGTCGAAAGGCCTCTCGCGCCGAAAGATCGTAACGGTCCCCGGGAGCGAGGAGATAGAAGTCGCCGCCGCTGTCGATGCGGCGTTGCGAATCGTAGATTGCTACGTAGCTGCGGCCGATCACCTCGAAGCGATTGCCATGCACCACGATGGCGGTGTCCTCGTCAATCCCGATCCCGAGTAGGTCGGGCCGTGCCGTGATGATCTCGAGTAGATCGAACTGGCGGTTGCGTTGCAGCAGGTGCTGATCGATGGCGACTCCGGTGACAAAGGCGAAACCCTCTTCATGATCGCCCATCATGATGGTGTTGGTGCTGCTGTCACCGCGCGCCAGGTACTCGCCCTGGATCGTCGCTCCGGCCGACGAGCCGCCGATCACGCCGCCGCGATCGAGCAAGGCGCGCAGCTCGACTTCGACCCGGGTTCCCAGGTATGCGTCGGCAATGCGCCATTGCCTACCACCGGTGAACCAGACACCGCCCGCCTGCCGGATAGGCTCCGCGAAGCCGTCGCGGTCGGCGACATCGGGGTCATAGGTGTGCAGAAGCGTCAGCCGCGACGCCCCGGCCTGGCGAAACGCGGCCATGCCCTCCCAGCTCGGATCATAGTGGGGAGCGCCGCCAGCGGTGGGGATCACCACGATCGGAGCGTCGTGGCCGCCGGCGAGTTGTATGAAGCGGTCGAGGATCTGGGGGTCGCGCATGGCGCCGCCGACGATCACCAGGGCGCCGCGCTCGGGGCCTTGCTGGCCGGTCGCAAACGCCGGTACGTACAAGGCTGCTGATGTAGCGGCAATCAGTGCGACGTTACGGATGCGGCGTGGGGCTCGTAACATGGGCTGCTCCGGGCTCGATCGGGAAAACACGAGCCCACCATGCTACCGTGCAGGCCCCCTGCGGCGGCCGATTGGTGAGCGCGCCGTGTGCCGTCGGGCTCCTTCCAGCGCCGCGTCGTCAGCTGGATGGAGTCTGGGTCTGCTCGGCAGACTGTGGGGCCGGGGGCGCGTCGGCCGGCGAAGAAGCCGGCCACTCCCGGCACCAGTGCCAACCCCATGATGACCAAACCACTGATCAAGTAGGTCGAGTTGCCGCTGGTGACCAACGGCATGCCGAGCGCCACCGCGTCGAACACATAGTGCGCCACGATGCACGCCACCAGGCCGTAGTGCAGAAACGCAAGCCCGAAGAGGACGCCCGCGATGGTCAGCTCGATACCTCGGATGTATACGGGAAATACCGGGTAGTTCGAGTGGCCAAACGCCCAGATTGCCGCCGGTACGATCAACGCCACCGCCGTCGAGCCTGACAGCTTCTTGAACAGCGAGATACCAAAAAGGCGGTAGATGGTCTCCTCGGAGATCGCCGCGACGAGAGAGATGGTCAGCGGGGTGAGGAACGGGAACAGGTTGTTGAAAATCTCCGAGTGCGGACCCTCGGCCGGTAACCAGGCCCCCATGTAGCGCTGTGCGAACCAGTAGAAGCCGGTCAGGAATCCGAGCAGGGCGGCGGCCAGCGCATAGCCACGCAACGCCGCGGCTCCGAACTGGTGGTTGAAGATCTTGCCGCGGACGGCGTCGGCGAACCCAAGGATGCTGGCGGGAAAGTGGTCGCGTGCCATGGACTCGCCGGCAGCCGTGGGGAACATGACGAATACCGTGTAGAACACGGCTCCGAGGGTCAGCGCGAGAACCGACAGCCCGACGAATACCGGCCACGCGATTTGCGTCTGATACGAGAACAGTACGTTCGGCCAACTCGTCGCGGTGTATACGGCGAACATGGTGCCGACGATCACACCGCAGGTAATCGCGACGCGCCATTCGATGTTGCCGGTGCGGTAGCGGACAATCGCGATCCCCATTCCGGCGAGCGCAAGCAACACCGTCAATACGATGCTACCCACCGCGAGCAGGTTACCGACGCTGAGCACGCCCTGGAGCTCGCGTGAGAATTCCTCGGGCGCCACGCGATGTCGGTACCGCGAACCTTCCATATGAACAGATGGTCTGTCCGGTTGTCCTTCCGGTCAGCCGACGCGGACACCGAGTCGAGTTGCGACAGGTCCCATCCCTGGGTGCGGAGAAAGTCCTCGGCTCGGGCGCGTGCCGCAGACTCATCGAGGTCGGCCCCGGCCGCCGCCTCTTCGACGATGTGCCGGAAGGCCACGACTGCACCGTCGACGCCGACCTCGGCGAGCCACTCTTCGGCGTCGAGGGGCCTGAACCAGCGAATATCCCAGCGCCAGACGGGAACTTCCTCCCGCGCCCAGCGTCCCGCCTCATCGTCACCAACCGTGCGTTGCAGGAAGGTGAGAGCCTCGCTGTCGCCAGAGAAGATCGCCGCGTGCCGGAAATCGCCCAGCTCGGCTCCCAATTCCTCGACGAAGTCGGTGGCGCTCGCCACTGCTTCCTCGCGGGTGACCTCCATCTCCACCAGTGCCAGTGGGAAGGCCGATTGATACAGGGCAACGACGACCGCCAGGCCGGTCACACCCAGGATGGCCAACACGAGATCGGAGCGGCTGAGCTTCAGCATTGCTAACCCCGGCGGGAAACGAGAACGCTCAAGAAGGCGACTCGACAGAGGATAGCCCGGGTCAACCCACGGGCCGAAGCCCTTAGTCGCGCGACCGGTCGCCCGGACAGCCGCGTCGAGAGCGGCCCCATGGAACGCGGCTAACTACCCGGGGGCGAGTGGGCCACGCCGAATGCCGGAGCTACCAAGGACGCCACGACGTAGACGGTCGCGATCACTGCCACGGTTACCAATAGGCTGCTGCGGTCGATGGGCTCGCTGCTCTCCCAGCGGAACATCCGGCTATTGGCCCAGATGCCGACGCCCATGGTCGCGAACAACACGGCGATCGGGCCAGCCAGCTCGGCCAATCCATATCCTCTGACCATCACCCCACTGAGTGACTCGACGAGATAGCTCGAAGGGATCAACCGTGATGCGGTCTGTGCCCACCCAGGAAGCATGAACGCGGGCAGTGCCGCACCCGATCCGAACACCAGTGGGAAGAACAGCAGGTTGGTGATCGCGGGAGCGCTGCGCATGTCCTGGGCCACGCTGCCGACGAATAATCCCAGCGGGACGAAGGCGGCCGCACCGATCAACAGCACCAGCACAGTGAGCAACAGTGAGCCGTCGACCTGATACCGGAACACCAGCCAGCCGACGGTTGCCTGCGTGGTGATTGCCAGGGACATGGTAACGACGGCACGGATACCGTTCGCCAATACGATTGTGGTGGGCGATACGGGCGTGGCGCGATAGCGCCGGAGGATGCCGGACTCGCGCTCGTTCACCATCAGATACGAGACGCCGAAGAACGCTCCTGACATGACGGTGATGGTGAAAAGCCCCGGCATCATCAACACCTTGCCGTCGGCGCTACGGAAGAATATGAACCCATAGAGGAAGAGCAATATGAGTGGAAACACGAGGTTCCAGAACAGCGAGGTCGGCGAGCGGAAGGCCTGCAGCAGCCCGGCGCGCGTCAACGGGCCCAACCCGCGCAGCCGGCTCACGGTGAGCCCACCGTATCGGTCCCCTCTGCGGTGATCTCGGCTCCCATCAGCTCCAGGTAGACGTCCTCGAGCGTTGGGCGCTTGAGCCGGAGGTCGATCAATTGCAGCCGCTGCGATCGCAGCATGTCCCCGAGCGCAAGAATGGTAGCAGTGGGGTCGGCAGTGGAGAACTTGTGATGCACGCCTTGCTCGCCGAGCGACTCGGCGCCAGCGGCCAGCATCGGAGCTGGATCCATGGCGCCATCTACGTGGATCCAGATGGTAGAGGACTCACTTGACTGGCCAACCAGATCGAAGGGACTATCATCTGCCACGATCTCGCCCTGTCGCAGGATGATGACCCGATCGCACAGCAGCTCGGCTTCCTCGATGTAGTGGGTGGTCATCAAGGTGGTGCGCCCCTGATCGCGCAGGTCCCGAACGACCTGGTGCAAGTCTCGACGCGCCTTCGGATCCAGACCCGTCGTGGGCTCGTCGAGCATCACCAGCTCGGGGTCATGAATGAGCGCGATACCGACTACCAGCCGCTGCTTCTGACCACCCGACAGGGTATCGGCCTTCTGGCCGGACTGGCTCTCGAGATCCACCTTCTCGAGGATCGCCTCCGCGGTTTGTGCCGACTCATAGAACGATGCGAACAGCTGAAGTAGCTCACGCACCGTGAGCTCAGTGGGAAGGGACGTCGTTTGTAGCTGTATGCCGAGGCGCTCCTTCAGCTTGCGACTGTGTGTCTTGGGATCGAGCCCGAGCACCGAGACGCTACCGGATGTGGGCTGTCGAAGCCCCTCGAGTATCTCCATAAGCGTCGTCTTCCCGGCCCCGTTCGGGCCGAGGATCCCCACCACCCCGCCGTCCTCGATGTCGAGATCGACTCCACGGAGTGCCACGGTCGAGCCGTATTCCTTTCGCAGCCCTGCTACCCGGATCACCATGCCCGTCTCAGCCTGCCGTGGCGCTCGGGGCTGGTGGGGGCGCCGGGGCTGTCGGGAAGCCACCGGCTCTGAGGGCCAGGTAGATGCCGCCGATTCCGAGGATGATCGTCACCAAGCGGACCAAGAAGCCTACATAGGGAATCGCCGCTACGAGGAAGAGCAACAGCAACCCGACGGCGAGCGACAGGTACTCTGACGAATCGCCGAGCCCAAGGCGCCTCAACAACCAGTCGCCGACGAACTGCGCGGTTACCAGGCGCGCCAGGAACGCGCCCAGTCCGAAGAGCAGCAGCCCGACGACGCCCAGCGGTAGGGTCACGATCAACGCGACGGCGACGAGGCAGGCGACCGGGAAGACCACGGCAACCACGAACCCGAAGCCGAGCCCCGGCGCTGGACTATTCCGCAGGCTTGCCGCTGGCGCGCGTGCCGCAGCGCCGCCGAGCAGCAGGAAGACGGCGCCGACGATCAGGTTACTGAGATACACCCACACCTTCCAGGCGATGCTCCAGAAGCTGAGGCCCTGCGTCGTGTCGTCTTCGTTTTCATCGCCGGACTCACGGTTCCAACTCAGCGACCCTCCGATCTGAGCGCTATTGGCGATCCGCGCCTCTTCGTTGGACTCGTAGGTCACGTCGCCGTGGATGACGGCGGTATCCGCCAACTCCAACTGGCCGGTTTCCATATCAATGGTGTGTACGGTTCCGCCGATGCTGGCACCGCCGGCACTGCCGAGGACCGCTCCCCCCACCGTGCCATCCACGTTGAGGGAACCGCAGAGACAGATGATATTACCGTGGATGACGGCGCCCTCGAGGATCGTGGCACCGGCAGTCCCCACGTAGAGGTCGCCGTCGATTTCCCCAGACACCGTGATGCCCGCTACCCAGGCGAAGACGTCGCCCTCAACGTGTCCGGCGACAGTGCTAGTTTGTGCGAACAAGAAGGCGTTGTGCCCGACGCGCCCGGCCAGGCTGACATCTTGGCCCGACAGAAAGATGTCGCCACCGACGTCGCGGACGCGCTCGTTCAGCACGTTGATGAACCGCGGTCGTTCCGGAGGCGCGGAGATCGCTGCCGCAGGTGCTTGCTGCGAGGCGGGCGCCGGCTCCGTGGGGTCCTGTGCTGGCGATGGAGCGACAGTAGCGGCGGCCGCTGCATTCGTTCTTGCCCCGGTCGGTGCCAGCGACAGGAAGGCGCCGACGCACAAGACGCACATCGTTGTCGAGGCGGCCTTGGGGATCTTCAGCTGAGGGGCAATTCTCATACGTGGTTCCCGAGGCTCCGCAAGTGAGTCGGCTCGGTAGCTCGCAGTATCGCAGCCCTGCTCGGGCGCGCCCACACAATCAAGCGGAATGGCCGCGTCGCGGTGCCATCGGTCGATAGCCGGTTCCGAGTGGCTACCCGGTCGGCCGCTACCATTGCCGTGGCTACCATCCGAGCAGCTCGCGCAGCCGGCGCGCCCGGCGGCGCGAAACGTGAACCTGAGTGCCGACGGCCGGTCGCAGCACGGCCGTATAGGTACCCGAGAACATCGGCGCCAGGTGATCGATCCACTCCAGGTTGATGATCGAGGCGCGCGAGACACGAACGAAGGGCGGCGAGGGCAATCGCTCCTCGATCTCGTGAAGCGCCTGCTTGAGCCGGTAGCGTCCTTGTGGCGTGTAGGCCCAGGTGATGGTGTCTTCGACGCTCACGCACGCGATGTCCTCGAGCTGCAGGTTGACGATCTTGCCGGCTTGATGGCCCGCCAGGTGACCGCTGATGCGCTGGCGGTCTTCCGGCGTCGCGGGTGGTGCGTCGGGCTCATCTTGCGGTAGCCGCCGCTGCCATAGGCCCTGCCGTACGCGTCGCAGTGCTCGTGAGAGCTGCTCGCGATCAATCGGCTTGACCAGGTAGTCGGTGCCCTCGAGGGCGAACGCTTCGACGGCGTGCTCTTCGTACGCGGTCGTGAAGACGGCCAGCGGGCGTACAGTCTCGGGGAGATGCTCATGCAGCGCGCGTAGAGTCTCCAGACCGTCCTTGTCGGGCATGCGCACGTCGAGAAACACTACGTCAGGGCGCTCCTCGAGCACCACCTTGATTGCCTCGCTGCCGCTTGCGGCCACGCCGACGAGCTCGACGTCGCTATGCTCCGCCAGCAGCCGCCGCAGGCGTCGGCGAGCGAGCGGCTCATCGTCGACCGTTACGGCGCGGATAGTCATGTTGGAATCCTCATCTCGATGCGTGTGCCGGGATCAAGCGGTACGGTCACTAGCGTGGCAGCACCGCGATAACGCAGCGCCAGCCGTTGCAGGACGTTGGCCAGACCGCCTCCCGCGCCACCCGTCCCGGGGGTCAGATCGATGGTCGCCAGCGACGAATCGGTGGTGCCGGCTGCCAGACGACGTTGGAGCTCATCGGGTAGCCCGGGCCCGTCGTCCTCGACGCGCACCACCAGCGTATCGTCGGAGCACGTCACGATAATACGCACGGTACCGCCCTCGGCGCGGGTGGCCACCGCGTGTTGCACGGCGTTCTCCACGAGCGGCTGCAGTACCAATCCCGGAATGCTGCGCGGCAGCGCCTCCGGATCGACGTCTTGCTCGAATCGCAAGCGTTCTCGGAGGCGCGCCTTCTCGACCCGGATGTAGTGGCCGACCGCCTTGAGCTCGCTAAACAGCGGCACGGTGCCCTCGGCGGACGAGCGCAGCGTATAGCGCAGCAGGTGAGCCAGGTCGCCCACCAGCTGTTCGGCAACGGCGGGGTCATCGTGAGTCAACTCTGCGAGCGCGTTGAAGGCGTTGAAGAGAAAATGCGGGTTGATCTGTGCCTGCAGCGCTCTGAGCCGAGCGTGCAGAGCCGCTTCTCGCATCGCTGCTTCGCGCGAACGGGCTGCCTCGATCTCTCTTCGCATACGGGCGTGCGAGTAGATGACGCCTGCCAACCCTAGGCCCAGCACAGCGGCCAGTGCCGGCAAGGTAACCGCTTCCTGCCAGCGCAACAGCCAGTACGAGGGCGGCTCGCGTACCAGAGTCGCCCAGCTGGTGACGATGGTCCCCAGCAGGATGAGCGCCTTGTCGAGCGGGTTGCGGAGGTAGGCGGGAAAGCTCGCGTAGCTCGGCTCGACGAGACGACGAAAGAGAATGCCGCTGAGGCCGCCGCACAGAAGAGCCCATACAGGCTCCCAGGCGCCGTGCAGGTACCACAGCAGCAGGAGCGACACCAGCGCTCCGCCGAGAGCTGCGGCGAGGTCGGAGACCACACCGCGGAGACCACGACGGTGCGGTGGCCGCGGCGTCATTACGCCGCTCATGCGGTGAGCTCGCGCGGTCGCAGGACGAGCAGCGTGATGTCGTCTGCCTGTTCGGTGTCGGGTCCGGTATGGCCATGCAGCGCCTCCAGCACGGCAGCGCTGATGTCTGCCGCGCTACCGTGGTGCTGAGCTCGCGTCGCCTGCTCGAGGCGTGCCTCACCGAACTCTTCGGCGTGGCCGGCCGTCGCCTCGGTGACGCCGTCGGTATAGACGAGCAGCACCTCGTCGCGCTCCATGTTGCGTTCTTGTAGCTCATACTCGCTGGTGGTGAACAGGCCTAGCGGTCGCCCACCGCCGAACAGGCGATGTGCCACGTCCGAGCCGATGATCAGCGGTGGATTGTGGCCGGCGTTTACGTAACGCAAGTGTCCGCGCTGTGTCAGATGCCCGACGAAGAATGTCGCGTATCGTTCGGGGGTGGTGCGCTCGACCAGGAATCGGTTTACTAGCCGGCAGATCTCGGCGAGGTCGTTGTGTATCGAGTGGGCCGCCAGGAACGCCGATTGCAGCGACGACATGAGCAACGCGGCGGGCACCCCCTTGCCGGAAACGTCACCCACGGCGAAGCAGATGCCGTGCTCGCCGCGGTCGAGAATCTCGTAGTAGTCGCCACCTACCTGCCGCGAGGCAATGTTGACCGCGTGTGTCTCCACCCACGACCGATTCGGTACTCGTCCGCGCAGCAAGCTCTGCTGAATCCGACTGGCGACCTGGAGGTCGTCCTCCAGTCGTTGCTTGGCCTCGATCTCTCGTTCCAGACGCCGGTACGTATAGATGAGCGACGCCAAGCCGAGCCCGATGCTCACGCCCAGGACCGGCAGCGTGATCGCTTCGCGCCAGCGCAGCAGCCAATACGATGCCGGCTCGCGAGCGAGCGTGGCCCAGGTGGCAAAGACGGTCCCGAGTGTGATGACTCCGAGGCTCAATGGTCGTCGTAGATAGGGTGGGAACGTCGTGTAGCTCGGACGTACGAGTCGTCGCGTCCCGACGCCGCCCAGGCCGCCGCAGACGAGCGCCCAGATCCAGCCGGGATGCCGGGTGCCGTGCAGATACAACAGCAGCACGTACGCCAACATCGTGCCGATGGTGGCCGCCATCAAGTCAGCGCTCAGGCGTCGACCGATGCCCGGCGCATCGGGCGATTCTCGCGTTGGCGACGACACGGTCGTCATCCGTCGGTGGCCTTTGGTGGGTCGCAGTCGGATCCGGCCGCGTGGCTCAAGTCGCCCGAGTCAAGTACTGACCGGTGCCCGTATCAACCCGGACGCGGTCGCCCTGGCTGATGAACGGTGGAACCTGGACGACGAGTCCAGTCTCCAGCGTTGCCGGCTTCGTCTGTGCCGCGGCGGTGGCGCCCTTGATTGCAGGATCGGTCTGTGTGACCTCCATCTCGACGGTGCCGGGAAGCTCGACACCGAGGGCCTCCGCACCTACGAAGGTCACCTTGACCTCGGTGTTCGACAGCAAGTACGGGAGCTCCGCCGCGAGCTTCTCGGCGGTCATGCCCGACTGCTCGTAGGTTTCCAGGTCCATGAACGTGTAGAGGTCACCGTCCAGATAGAGGTACTGCATTGTGCGGCGGTCGACGTGTGCCGGCTCCAATGTCTCGGCGGAGCGGAAGCGCTTGTCGATTAGCGTGCCGGTGCGCATGTTGCGCAGCTTCGTCTGCATGACCGCCTGACCTTTGCCCGGCGTTACATGGGTGAACTCCTGCACACGCAGAAGCTCACCGTCCAGGTCCAGAACCATGCCCCTCTTGATCTGTGTGGCCGGAATGCCCAACGATGGCTCTCCTGATGCAGTGGCTGGCCGCCTGGCGCGCAGTGTAGGGTCGACGCTCGGTGTGGCCGCCCGGGTCCCAGAGCGTACCGTGCGTCCAGGGGGATTTCGACCACTGGCCCGGCGCTGCGATTTCAGCCGAACAGGTGGCGCAGGAAGAAGCCGACGTTTGCTGGACGCTCGGCCAAGCGTCGCATGAACCAGGGATACCAGCTCGGCCCGTAGCTCACATAGACGCGCACCGAGTAACCGTCGGCAACCAACTGGCGCTGCAGTGGTCGCCCTATGCCATACAGCATCTGGAATTCCCAACCGTCGAGCTTCAGTCGATCGATCAGCTCACAGGCGTGAGCTACGAGCGCGCCATCGTGCGAGGCGATCGCCACGCGTACGCCGCGTGCATCGTCCGCTGCCAGTCGATCGAGGACACAAGCGAAGTTGCGGTCGACATCGTGCTTGGACGCAAAAGCGACATCCTCAGGCTCGTTGTAGGCACCTTTGACGATTCGCAGCGGGGTGCCGGTGGGCACCAGCTTCTCGACATCTTGCTCTGTACGACGCAAGTAGCTTTGCAGCACGACCCCGAAGTTGTGGAACCGATGCCGCAAGCTCTCACAAACGGACAGTGTGGCCTCGACGTACTCTGAGCCCTCCATATCGATACGCACGAAGTTGCCATGTTCCGCTGCCTTCGACAGGACGCGCTGTAGATTGGTACTCGCCAGCTCGGTGTTCAAATCGAGGCCGAGCAGCGTGAGCTTGAGGGAAAGACTGCAGTCGAGTTGCTCGACGGCGATCTGCTCCAGGATCTCGACGTAGGCATCGGTGGCGACCATCGCTTCGTCGGCGTTGCTGATGTTCTCACCGAGAGGATTCAGCGTAGCCATCATGCCGTCGCTGTTGAGCTGCCGAACAGCCTCGAGCGCCTCCGGGAGGGTTTCGCCGGGGATGAATCGACCGACAACGCGGTGGGTGACCGACCATCCGGTCAGCAGTCGTTTCCAGGTCGGCGAGCCCGCCATCGCAAGCAAGATCGGGCGAATGGGGTTCATCGGCTGATCATACCTCCGTCGCGGCGACCGGCTGATCAATGTCCGAGAGCGTCAGGAGCGTGGTTAAATGGCGCACTTCCCACCCTAGGTTGCCTGGCTCGACGCTGCGCTCATCCCCGGACAGATCGTTGCGGAATCTCCGTTTTGGCCGCGCTGCGCTCATTTTCTTGGTCGCGTGCTCGGCGTGCGCAAAGGAAGAGATTGTCCCCGAGCCTTATCAACCCAGCAGCGCGTGGGATGCTTACCGGCACGGCCTTGACGAGGCTGGCCTGGCATCGACGGCGCTGGCGCGCGACTGGATCGCCGCCGCTGCCAGCGTTGCCGAGGACCCGGTACGCTTGCAACTGCCGTATCGTGAGCGTGGGGCTTTCGACGCTCGTGCCGCGCATGCCTCCGGTTACGGTTTCACGGCGCTTCGCGGCCAACGAATTGAAGTGGTAGTCGATCTCGAGGTAGACGCTCCGGTGCGTCTCTTTCTCGATTTGTTCCGCATCCAACCCGACGCGGAGCCGTTGCACGTGGCCAGCGCGCCGGCGACCGAAGCCCGCCTGGCGTTCGAGCCACGACGCGACGCTGAGTACCTGCTAAGGCTACAGCCCGAGCTGCTGCGCGGCGGCGAGTTCGAGCTCGAGATGCGCCTCGTCGCCTCGCTCGAGTTCCCGGTTGAGGAACACGACGTCACCGACATACAGAGTGCCTTCGGTGCTGCGCGTGATGCCGGTCGTCGCACTCATCACGGGGTCGACATCTTCGCCCGACGGGGCACGCCGGCGCTGGCAGCTTCGCGTGCCTATGTACGCCGAGTCGGCGAACAACGCCTCGGGGGCAACGTCGTGTGGTTGCAAGACCGCGAGCGCGACCTCCGTCTGTACTATGCGCACCTCGAGTCCCAGGCGGTCGAGGAGGGCAGCTGGGTCGAGCCGGGCGATGTGATCGGCTATGTCGGCAACAGCGGTAACGCGCGGACGACGCCACCGCACCTACACTTCGCTATCTACTCGGACGGTCCGATCGATCCGATGAACTTCCTGCGACAGCCGCGCAGCGATCCGACGGCGGTAAGTGCCGATGCCAGCCGACTCGGTAGCTGGGGCATCACGATGCCCGACGAGACTTCGCTTCACCAGCGCCCTAGTCGCCGGTCCGATGCTCTGCGTCAGCTCGGCGCCGGAACGCCGCTGCGTATCTGGGCTGCAACCGGCGGCTACTACCGAGTTGCCCTTGCTGACGGGACCCCCGGGTTCCTGCGCGACACGCTGATCGGTGATCCTCCGTCGGCGAGCGACGCCCAGTAAGACTCGCCAGCAGGTACCCCTGCCCGAAACGCGACAGCTGCTAGCCGAGCTCGAATAACCACCCGAGTAGTATCTGGAGCGGGAATCGACCGAGGGCGCCAGCTGCCGCCGCCGACTCGTCGAAATGCTCTGTGTTGTCGGCCTCGAAGCCTGGACCCCACAACAGTACCGGCAGCGGATCGGCGGCGTGCTGGCCGCTCTCCGAGAGCGTCGCATGGTCCGATGCCACGCCTACCCGCAATGCCTTGCCGGCGTAGGTGTCGAGAAGAACCCCGAGTTCTCGATCGAGCCTTTCGAGGAACTGCACCTTGAGGTCTGGCCGGCGGTCGTGTGCGGCGATGTCAGCCCCCTTGATGTGCAGGATCGTCAGGTCGCCCTGCTCGAGTGCGCCCATAGCGGCCGCCATCTTCGCTGGCAAGTGGGTGTCGAGGTTGGCGGTCATCTCCGGCGTGCAGACGGTTTCCGCGCCCAGCCAGCGCGCCAGGCCAATGACCGTGAGGTCGCCGCTGATGCACGATACATGCAGTGGCACCCCGGCCTCCTCGAGAGTCACCAGCCGATGGAGTCGTCCGGCACCGCGACTCAACAACGCGTTCGCCGCCGGCTCCCCTCGCCGGCGTCGGCTGGCGTTGATCGGGTGAGCTTCCAGCACGGTACGGGCCTCGGCCTCGAACGCCGAGAGTATGCCTGCGGTGTGAGCCGCCGACTCGTTCGCGTCATCGATAGGCTCGACACTCAGCGGTGGCCCGACCGGCGCGCCATCGCCGGGATCGCTGCCGCTGATCGCTGGCGACAGGTTGGGTCCGTGAGCGACGATCGCCAGCCGGTGCTCGGTTGCCGCCTTGATGCGCAAGAGCGCGCCGCGAGCAATGCTCTCGGGTAGCTGAATCGCGTCGAGGGCGGAAGCCAGTGCCACCGCGTCGTCGCGGATTCGACCGGCGCGTCGATCGATGACGTTGCCATCGTTGTCGATTGTCGCGAGGTTGGCACGCAGTGCGATGTCGCCGGGTAGCATTGCCAGGCCGGCGCCGAGCGCCTCGACCGGGCCTCGCTTCAACGCGCGGGGTGATTGCCCGAACAGCGCCAGCGTGCCGGCTGCCGTATCCGGCACGACACCCGGCGCCACCGGATCCGCCAGGCCGAGCGTCCCCTCGCGGGCCAGCCGATCGAGGTTCGGCGTGTTGGCCGCCTGCAGTGGCGTGCGGCCGCCGAGCGCACGCACGGCGCGGTCGGCAACCCCGTCGATGATCAGCAGCAGCGTCGCGGTGTCGCTGTATGATTCGACCCAGTCGGCGTGCGCCAGTGCCGGCACCTGGCGTTCGAGCTCAGCGGTCACCAGCTGCACCGCGTGAATCTCCGGTTCACCATCACGGGATGTGTCGAGAAACGGAATGTCGTGTGCTTCGGCCATCTGCATCAGGTGATCGTTGATGGCACGAATGTCATCGAACGCCTCGAGGTAGCGCTCGGCGCGTCGTGATCCTCCGGCGGGGCGGGTGAGGATACGGGCGCGGAGAGACTCCTCGTCGGGGGTTCCGAGCATGATGGCGACCTGGTACGCCTCGCCGGCGAGGTCTGCGAACGGCACGATGCCTGGCAACAGGTGGACGCCTTCCACGATGATGCTGACGTTCTCCTCGATGGCTCGCTCGATGACCGCCCGCGTACCCACACACACTCGCCGCGCCTGATCCTCGTAGCTCTCCAGCAGTGTGTCCGAGCTTTCGGCGACCGGGTGGTCGGCAGCCGCGGTTACCTGGCGGGTGATCTCGAAGCTCGAGTGGTGCAACGCCGGCAAGATCTCGGGGGTGAATACCATCCGCATGACCTGCCGGATCGTGTCGGTGGAAGAGACGCGGTAGACGCGGAGTAGCGGGGCAAGCTGCAGCGCCAGGCTCGACTTGCCCGTCCCGCTGGCGCCACCGATGTACACAATCACCGGGCGGGGGAGCCGGTTGATGCGTCGGATCGTTCGATAGCGAAGCTTGGCATTGACGCCGGCGTGCTGCTCGAGCAGCACGTCCACCCGACGGGCGACCTCGGTGCTCGGTAGGCTGGTAACAGACTCCTCGCGGAGCTGAACCTCGACCTCGGCAGCGAGGCGATAAGCGTGCTCGGCCGGCACACCGCTAGCGTAGATCGTCTCGGCCAGCAGCCCTTTGGAGAAGGGGTGGGTGCGCCCCTTGGTGACGACCTCCAGGAGCGGCACGGCCTCGTTCGGCTCTGTCAGCTCGGAGATCACCTCGGTCCCCAAGCGCTTCGAAAGTGCGCCGGCGATCAACTCGCGTAGCTCGCTCTTGTCGACTTCCTCACGACCCTCGAGCGCGTCGCGCACGTCGCGCGCCGTCGCGTAAGCCTCCTCGAACTCGACGCCGCGCCGTACGAGGTCGTGGGTCACCATGCCGCGCAGGAATCGCGTGCGGGCGCCGGTCGCTGACACGACATGCAGCGACCCGGTGTCTTTCTCAGGCAGATCCTTGCGGGGCGGTTGGGCCATTGGCGCGGGCGGGCCGGGCCGACGATCAGCCGTGGCGGATCTCGACAGAGGGTTCGATCTCTTCGTGCTCAGGAGTCACGCAGATGTGCTTCGTGAGCCTATGTGCGATCACTCTGGCGAGCAACATGCGAGCCTGCAGTCAGATCGTCGGCGACGCTCCATCGCGCCCGATCGACCGCAATGCCGTCGCAGTGAGCTTCTCCTGTCGGTCGCCGCCGGTTGCATTATCTGATCCGTCCGTCCAACCTCTCGCGGCGCGGGGATAGAAGCGAGATCTCCCGCGAGGCGGCCAGCCAGTCCCCGGGGGTAGAAGATGGGCACACAGCCCGACGACGAGGAACAGGGCCTGGTTCGTGCGATGGGCCGCTGGGATCTCACCGCGGTGGGCGTCAACCAGGTCATCGGCAGCGGAATCTTCGTGCTGCCGGCGTCGGTCGCGATGCTCGTGGGTGTGCCGTCGAGCCCCTGGCCGTTCGTGCTCGCTGGTGTGGCCAACACGCTGATCGTGCTCTGCTTCGCAGAGGTATCGACGCGATTCCGCAACGCCGGTGGACCCTATCTGTACGCCCGCGAGGCCTTCGGATCGTTTGCCGGTTTCGAAGTAGCCTGGATGCTCTGGCTTACGCGGCTGGCCTCGCTGGCGGCGCTTGCCAACGCGTTGGCTCGCTATCTGGCCTACTTCCTACCCGGTGCCTCGAGCGGCGCCGGTCGGCTGGCAGTGGTCACGGCGACGATCGGCGGATTGGCGCTGATCAACTTTCTCGGTGTGCGCTATGGCTCCTGGACCGTGAACTTCTTCACGGTCAGCAAGCTCGTACCGCTGGTGGGTTTTGTGCTCGCCGGTGTGTTCTTCGTCGATCCGAGCCGGTTCGCCGGTTTCTCGACTTCGATCACGCCGGGCACCGGGGAAGCTGTCTTGCTGCTGATGTTCGCCTTTGGCGGCTTCGAAGTGTCGACGTTGCCGGCGGGCGAGGCGCGCACACCAAGGCGCGATGTGCCGTTTGCATTGCTTACGACGATCGCAGTTGTCTGCGCGTTTTTTCTGTCGGTGCAGCTGGTTACCGTGGGAACGCTCGCCGACGTCGCTTCATCGGAGACACCACTGGCCGATGCTGCCTCGAATTTCATGGGGCCGGCCGCCGGCGTGTTGATGGCCATCGGCGGGCTGATCTCGATCGCCGGGTCGAATGCCGGAACGATGTTGGCCGGACCGCGGGTAACCTATGCGATGGCGTCGCGTGGCCAGCTACCGCGATTCCTGGCCCATATTCACGCTCGCTACCGGACGCCCGACGCGTCGATATGGCTCTACGCCGCGGTGGCCTGGGCGCTGGCAGCCTCCGGATCGTTCGAGCAGATGGCCAAGGTCAGTGCGGTGGCGCGCCTCGTTTACTATGTGGCCACCTGCGCTGCGGTGCCGGTCCTGCGTCGCCAGGGCGGAGATACCGATGGATTCCGTCTTCCGGGTGGCGCGTTGGTGCCGGCGCTGGCGGTGTTGGCGTCGATCGCCATCATCTTCGGTGCGGACCGCGTTTCGCTGGCCTCCGGGGCGGCCGCGCTGGTGGTCGGCGGGTTGCTCTACCTGGCCTACGGCCGCACTACGACGGCAGGCGCCTAGCACGAAGCCATCTGGTCCGTAGCCGCGAGCTCAGCAATCATCGCGGCGCCGGTGCCGGAGCAGAGCCCCCGGACGGCCCGGCAAGCGCGCTCCGTCGCGAACCGCCAACGTCCCGTTTACCAACACCGCGTGAATGCCGACTGGCTTGTGGTCAGGCTCCGTCCAGGTGCCGCGATCGCCGATCTGCTGGGGGTCGAACACCACGATGTCAGCGGCGTAGCCGGGCTCCAAGCGGCCGCGATCCGTGAGGCGTAGACGCTCGGCGGGCAGCGATGTCGCTTTCCTGATGCCCTCGGCCAGACCGAACCACCCTTCGTCACGGGAGTAGTGGCCGAGTACTCGGGGGATCGCGCCGTAGCTACCGGGGTGTGCGATGCCATCTCCTTTGAGGATCACATCCACCGCCACGGCGTGGTGCGGGTGAGCGAGAAGCTGACGCAGGACATCGTCGTCGCCGGGGGCGCCGCTGATCCCGTGATAGCGAGCCATCACATCGCCGCCCGAGGCGGCAGTGATCTCGGCCGCACACTCGAACGGGGTCGACCCCTTGCGTCGGGCGATGTCACTCAAGCTGCGGCCGAGCCAGTTGCTGTGAGAGTCGGACGCGGCTTGCAGGAGCACGATGTCGTCCCACCCTCCGGCACCCACGAGGTTGTGCGCCCAGCCGTCGTTCCAGGGCGGCCAGGTCGGCACGAGCGTGTCGATGTCGTGCGCGACGCGCCGACGGTACGCACCGCTGCTCAGCTTGTTGCACAGCTTCGCGACGCCGTCGGCCAGAGTCCAGGGCGGGTAGATGGCCAGCAACGTGGTGTTGACGGCATGGTACGGGATCACGTCAGAGGCCACGTCGATGCCTTCGCTTCGCGCCGTATCCTCGAGCCGCATGGTCTCGCGGGTGAGATGCCAGTGGCCCGGTCCGAATGCCTCATGATGAGAGTGCTGCAGGCGCACCCCGCTGCGTCGACCGATTTCCAGAAGCTCACGCTCCGCGTGGACGGCGAGCTCGCTGGAACCGCGCACATGACATCCGAATACACCGTCGGAGGCGGCCACCGGCTCGCACAAGGCCACCAGCTCATCGGTGTCTGCCCACATCCCCGGCGGATAGATGAGACCAGCGCTGAGCCCGAAAGCGCCCGCATCGAGTGCCTCCTGAACCAGAGCCTTCATCGCCACGATCTCGTCATCACTCGCGATACCTGGCGCGGCCCCCTTCACCGCACAGCGAATGGCGCCATGGGCCGCCAGCGGGGCAATGTTCAGCGGCGGACCAACGACTTCGAGATAGTGCAGATACTCGGCGAAGCTCCCCCAGGCGAGCTCTGTACCGCGCGGAACGATAAGCGCCATGAGCGCTGTCAGAGCATCGTGGTGGGCGGCGATCGCCGGCGCTACGCCAAGTCCACAGTTGCCGATTATCTGGGTGGTGATTCCTTGCTGGAGGAACGGTCCGAGCAGGTCCGGCGCCTCTGGGTGAGTCAGTGCCGCATCGGAATGGCCGTGGATATCGATGAAGCCCGGGCATGCGGCCAGCCCATCGACGTCGAGCGCCGCCGTCGCCGGTGCGCTGCCGGGTGCGCCGAGAGAAACGATGCGTCCTGACTCGATGACGATATCGCCCCGCACCGGCGGACCGCCGGATCCGTCGTAGATGACCGCATTGCGGATCGCTTGAATGTCCGTCGCGCTCATTGGCTGATCCAGGGGTGACGTACGCGCAGCGGGGACACGTTTCTCCGACTCGGGACACAGCTCATCTGACCATGGTATAAGCCTAGAGAGTTCGACCTTGTGTCGGGAAGCGGGTGTGAATCCCGCGCTGCCGCGCAACTGTAATCGGGGACGAAAGCCGCCCGAGGAGCCTCCGCACCGTGCGGTCGGCTCCGGAACGCCACTGGGTACACCGGGAAGGTGGCGGCCGGTAGGACGATCCGAGAGCCAGGAAACCGAACCGGCCACCGGCCGGCCCTCGCGGGAAGGGGTATCACGATGGCGGAGGCACCTCTGTCTGAATCGATCGCCGCGCCCTCGCCGACCCGACCCGCCGTATCGCTGCGCGCAGAGGGCCTGGTGTTCGGTTTCGAGCGGCCATTGCTGCGCGGCGTCGATTTGGGTGTCTCCGGCGGAGACTGCGTCGCACTCCTGGGAGCCAACGGCGCCGGTAAGACCACCGTGCTACGGCTTCTGGCCGGCCTGATCGAGCCGCACGCCGGCCAGGTCGAGGTCGACGGTATCGCGTCGCCACTCCTGTCGCACCAGCAGCGGGCACACCGGATCGGGTACTTGCCGCAGCGTATTCCAGTGGCGACCGGGTTCGCAGTCTACGAGATGGTGCTGATGGGATTGTACGCTCTGCTGCCGGCGCGCGGTTGGGAGAGTCAGCGTGAGTGGCTAGCAGTCGGCCGCGCGCTGCATCGAGTGGGAGCGCGCCGCTTAATGCGACGTCCGTTCGACGAGCTCAGTGGCGGCGAGCAGCGCCGAGTGCTGCTTGCCCGAGCCCTTGTAGCGCGGCCGGGACTGCTGCTGCTCGACGAGCCCCTCGCCGCCCTCGATCCGGGATTCGTCCTCGAGCTGACCGCGACGCTGGTTGCCTTGAAGGCGGCCGGAGTGGGTCTGGTGATCTCGACGCATCGGCTTTCCTTGGTGCGTCAGCTTGCCGATCGGGTGATCGTTCTGCGCTGCGGCGAGGTGTTGGCTGCGGGGCGGCCGAGCACGACTCTGAGCGCCGCTCTGCTCGACGAGGCCTACGAAACCGACGCGTTCTCCCGTGTGGGTGCCGGATGAGCCATCGTCTGCCGCTGCCACGACGTCGACGCGCAATGCTGCTGGCCGGTAGTGGAGCGGCG
Source organism: Acidobacteriota bacterium (assembly GCA_036012155.1). Classification (GTDB taxonomy): domain Bacteria; phylum Acidobacteriota; class UBA890; order UBA890; family WLXD01; genus DASCOT01. The sequence goes on along the minus strand of DASCOT010000033.1, from coordinate 125 downwards.
TTGGTGATCGCTCTGTTGCTCGCTCCGACAGTCGGTTCGACGTCGGTGAGCCTGCAGCGTGTGTGGGCTGACCCGTTCCGCTGGGCCGACAATCCCGACGCCGCGGTGTTCTTCGTGGCTCGATT
>DASCOT010000032.1:0-20076 GCA_036012155.1 Acidobacteriota bacterium | reverse complement strand
AGCTGTTGCTGGCGACGATGTTGATTACCGTCGGTGTAGGAATATCCCTCGGGGTGCGAGCGGCGACCGCGCGAGGTGGCTGGCTCGACCGCGGCTTCCTGGGGCTCTCCTACCTCGGTGTCGGAATGCCGGTGTTCTTCCTTGCCCTGCTGCTGCAGCTTGTCTTTGCCGGCTGGCTACGGGTGCTTCCGATCGCCGGCCGCCTGGGGCTCGAGACGATACCACCGCCGAGTCTCACCGGGATGTATACGGCCGACTCGATCCTTGCCGGGCAGTGGCGCACGTTCTTGGACGCGGTGCGACACCTGGCGTTGCCTGCGGCAACGCTGGCAATCGCTGGCGTCTCGGAGGTGGGCCGGATCACTCGCAGCTCGATGCTCATGGCGCTCAGCCAGGACTACGTGCGCACGGCCCGTGCCAAGGGGCTGCCGGAGCGCGCTGTCTGGCTACGGCACGCGCTACCCAACGCCCTCTTGCCAACGACCACCGTGATTGGCTTGCAGGTGGCCTTCTTGCTCGGTGGCACGGTGCTGATCGAGAACCTGTTCTCGTGGGGTGGGCTCGGCACGTACGCATGGACCGGGATCTTCCGGCTCGACATTCCGGTGATCATGGGGATCACGCTCGTCTCCACCACCGTGTATCTGTTCGTGAACCTCGGAGTTGACTTGCTGTACGCGCTGCTCGACCCGCGGATCGAGTATGAGTAGTCGCTCCGGCATGCTGCGAGATCGACGGGTGATGGTCGGGACGGTGATCGTCGGTTTGTTTCTGGCGATGGCCGCGGCTCCGGGTCTTTTCACCGGAGAGGATCCGGCTGGCTTGGCGCTCGAGCGGCGACTCGCCGCTCCGTCTGCGGAGCACTGGCTGGGCACCGACGGGGTCGGCATCGACGTGTACACGCGCATCGTCTACGGGGCGCGTACGACGCTGGCCACCGTGGTGGTGGTGCTTGCCATCGCCGTTGTCGTGGGTGTGAGTGTGGGCTCCGTGTCCGGGTATGTGGGCGGCTGGCTCGATGGTTTGCTGATGCGGACCACCGACGTGTTCCTAGCCTTCCCGCCGCTGATTCTGGCGCTGGCGACCAACGCCGTGCTCGGCCGCGGGCTGCGCCAGACGATGTTGGCAGTGGCGTTTCTGTGGTGGCCTGCCTACGCACGGCTGGTCCGTAGCCAGATTCTCTCCGTGCGCAAGCAGGAGTTCGTCGAATCGGCACGTGTTATCGGTGCTAGCAGGTTCCGCATCGTCAGCCGCCACGTGTTGCCGAACGTCATCGATCCGGTGGTCGTGCGCGCCTCGCTCGATGCCGGGTTCGTTGCGTTGACGGCGGCGTCGCTGAGCTTCCTGGGGCTTGGCGCTCAGCCACCTACGGCCGAGTGGGGACGCATGGTGGCCGAGGGCCAGAAGTTCCTGCTCGACCAGTGGTGGGTGGCGAGCTTCCCGGGGTTGGCGCTCTTGGCGCTGGTGGTTGGATTCAACTTGATCGGTGAGGGCCTGGGTGATCGCCTCCAGGAAGGGGCCATCGCAACAGACACGAGATTCAGCGGCACCGCCGCCGGTAGCGACAGGGAGTCATGATGGAGGTCATACGGGTTTGCGCCATAATCCCGGTGCGCAACGGTCTGCAGGCCTGGGGTGATGTGCACCGAGAGCTGCTGGCTCCGCTGACGCATCCGGGCGTTGAGTTCGAGTTGCGGGACCTGCCGGACGCGCCGATCGAGGCGATTGGCTGCAGCTACGATGCTGATTCGCTGGCCATGTTGCATATCGAGGCGGCACTGCAGGCGGAGCGCGAGGGTTTCCACGCGGTGGCGATGGGTTGTCTCGACGAGCCGGGGGTTCAGGGTGGCAAGGAGGCGCTCGACGTTCCGGTGGTCGGGGAGTCCGAGGCAGCGATGCATCTCGCCTCGATGGTCGGCAGACGGTTTTCCTTCTTGATGCCCGGCAAGACACCCGGCAGCCAACGGGGTGCCTACCCATCGCGGTGCATCGAAGACCTGGCGCGCATGTATGGGTTCGCCGGCAAGTTGGCCTCGGTGCGCACGGTATCGGGCGAGACGCTGGAGTTCGCCGGTCGTGACGAGGCGTTGCCCGAGGCGATGATCGAGCAGGGACGGCTAGCGATGCAGGAAGACGGTGCCGACGCGGTGATCGGCTACGGCAGCCTCGACGTCATCGGCCGCTTGCAACGCGAGCTGCCCATCCCGGTCATCGACCCGATCCAGGCCTCAGCGATGATGGCAGAGAGCCTGGCGCGGCTGCGGATCGCTCAAAGCAAACGCGCTTTCCCTCGGCCCGACAGCATGAGTGCCCACGATTAGAGGTTCACAAACTCACGTAGCCACGCCGCGCAGGAGCGCGGAATTTCCATCAAGGGAGTCAGATCGATGAAGTCCAGAGAGTTCTGGGACGAATTTGCCGAGGTCACCATCAAGCGGCTGGTCGAGCCCGATTCCGGCGAGCCGTTGTTGGTGCTCGCCGACACGCGCAGCGAGCTGAACCTGGCGCATGCTCTGATGGCGGCAGGAGTGCGCTCCGGCGCCGACACCCAGCTGATCGTCAAGCAGCTGGCCAAGCCTGGCGAGGCTGCGTATCCAGGTCCGATTCTCTCTGAGGCGTTCAAGGCGGCCAAATACATCGTGTCGATCATCGACGACGGGATTGACGCCTCACAGGCCATGCTCGACGCCAAGGCGGGCGGCACCAGCATCCTCTACACCGAGGTCACCGACGTCGAGGACTATGTGGTTCGTGCCCTGCTGCACGTCGACATCGACAAGATGATCCGCATCGGCAGGCGCGTGTGCGAGCTCTGGGAAGCCACTGACAGCTGCCAGGTCACCTCGCCGCAAGGCACCGATGTGAGCTTTCAGCTGAAACCTCGCAAGGCCGACCTCGGTACCGGCAAGCTCGACGGACCCGGTAAGGACGATTTCTATCCGGGCATGCAGACGAACATCGCGCCGGTCGAGGAGTCCATCAACGGAGTGATCGTCGTCGATGCCTCCGATAGCGTGCAGGGCGTCGTCCATACTCCCTACAGCATGACCATGGAGAACGGCGTGATCACCAAGGTAGAGGGCGGCTCCGAGGCCGACACCATGCGTGAGTGGCTGGCGGGGTGCAACGATCCGACCATCTACAAGCTCTGCCACTTCAGCCTCGGCCTCAATCCGCAGGCCGGCATCTCGGGGCGCATGATCGAGGACGAGCGCAAGCTGGCGGCGGTCGACTTCGGATTCGGGTATCAGAACCCCGCCATGGGGGGGACCGTGGGACTGAGCGACTACCACATGGACATCATGCTGGCGACGCCGACGGTCATCCTCGATGGCAAGGAGATGAGCAGCGGTGGTGCGTTCAACCCCGAGATGGGCTTCGAGGAGTAGTGCGCTGTCCGTAAGCGCCCAGGACGCCCAACCGTTGCTCGACGTGCGCGATCTGCGCGTCGAGTTCGGTACCGGTGCCGACGTCGTCTGTGCCGTTGACGGGATTTCCTTCCACGTCGGGGCGGGAGAGACGCTCGGGATTGTCGGCGAGTCCGGTTCAGGGAAGAGCGTGACAGCGATGTCGCTGGTCGGCTTGGTGCCGGTGCCGCCGGCGCGCGTCGAGGCAACTCGCGTCTCGCTGGGCGGCGTCGACCTTCTTGGGCTCGACGTTGCCGATCTCTCGAGGGTGCGCGGCAAGCGGATCGGCTTCGTCTTCCAGGACCCGTTGTCGGCGCTCAATCCGGTGATGGCGGTGGGTCGCCAGGTCGGGGAGGTGATCGAGCGACACCTGGGCGGAAGCGCTGCACAAGTTCGTCAACGGGCGGCACATTGGCTTGGGCGCGTCGGGATTCCGCAGCCTGCCGAGCTGGCTCAGGCCTATCCACATCAGCTCTCCGGCGGCATGAGGCAGCGGGCGATGATCGCGATCGCTCTGGCCGCCGAGCCCGAGCTGTTGATTGCCGACGAGCCCACCACGGCGCTCGACGTGACCGTTCAGGCTCAGATCGTCGATTTGATGCGCGAGCTGCGCGACGATCTCGGCATGGCGCTGATCTGGATCAGCCATGATCTGGGCGTGGTTGCCAGCCTTGCCGACCGGGTGGCGGTCATGCGCGCCGGGAAGATCGTCGAAACGGCGTCGGCCCTCGATCTATACGCGGACCCGCAGCACGCGTATACGCGAGAGCTCATGGCGCTGGCGCGGCGCAGCGCCCTGGGTATCGAGAGCATCGGCAGCGAAGCTCCGGAGGCCGGGCGCCCGGAGCCACGTCCTTGAGCGCTGTGAGGCCGTTGCTCGATGTCTCAGAGCTACGGGTGCACTTCCCTCGTCGGGCCGGCACCACATGGAGGCGAGACCACCGCGTCGTGCGAGCCGTCGACGGGGTTTCCCTAACGGTCGGTCGCGGCGAGACTCTCGGCCTGGTGGGCGAGAGCGGTTGCGGCAAGAGCACACTGGGCCGCGCCATCCTGCGACTCGTGCCCGCCACCTCGGGGAGCGTGCGCTTCGATGGCCAGGAGCTTGCCGGGCTCAGCCGAGCGCAGTTGGCGACGTTGCGACCCCGTATGCAGCTGGTCTTCCAGGACGCTGGCGCACCGCTCAATCCTCGATGGCGAATTGGTCGTTTGATCGGCGAGCCACTAGAGATCCACCGTCACTTGGCCGGGTCCACACTGCGTCGCAAGGTCGATTCGCTACTCGAGACCGTCGGGCTCGACGTTGCCCTCGGCGCACGCCTGCCGCGCGAGCTTTCCGGTGGTCAGCGCCAACGGGTCGGCATTGCCCGAGCGCTGGCGCTCGAGCCCGAGCTGCTGGTCTGCGACGAGCCAACATCGGCGCTCGACCTGTCGATCCAGGCGCAGATCGTTGCTTTGCTGAAGGATCTCCAGCGGCGGCTCGGGCTTTCCTACCTTTTGATCACCCACGATCTCGGTGTGGTGCGACAGATCAGCGACCGTGTGGCGGTGATGTACCTGGGCAAAGTGGTCGAGTGCGCGGCGCGCGACCAGTTGTTCGACTGCCCGCGCCACCCCTACACGCAGGCGCTGTTGTCCGCCGTGCCGATTCCGGATCCACAGCGAGCCCGGCAGGCGCGGTCGGTTGCGGTCGGTGGTGAGGTGCCGAGCCCGTCGGCGCCCCCGGCAGGCTGCAACTTCTGCACCCGCTGTGCCTTCAAGAGTCAGGCTATGCTGGAGCACGCAGTCGACTGCGACACGCAAGAGCCCGAGCTGATCGAGCCGACACCGGGCCACCAGGTGGCCTGCCACCTCCATACCTGAGCCGGGATCCGTTGCCGGCCGAATCGCAGAGGCGCTTGGATGATCGAAGTCCGCAGTTCATATCGGGTCACGATGCTCGACGCCGAGGGTCCCGTCGAAGAGCTGGCGCAACGCGCCCGCGAGACCGTCTGGCCGATTCTGGGCTGGGAAGGCCGCGTCCAGCAGATGCTTCACGGCCACGCCCAGCAAAGTCTGTTTGTCTGGTCGTTTCAGTGGCCGAGCCTTGCCGCCTGGGAAGTGGCGATGGCGACGGCGGAGCAATGCGACGAGTACAGGGCTTGGCGAGCGATGATTGCCCCCCGCCTCTTGTTCGGTGCTGCTCAAGAGGTGTTCACAGTGCTCGATCCGGCTCCACCGGCGGACAACACACCACGCAAGATCGAGGTGCGGAGCTCCTACATTGTGCGCCTTGATCGGCTCGATCCGGCGCGCGAGCTGATGGCCCGAGCCCAGGGAATCGACGGCTGGTCGGGACAGAACCAGCAGCTCCTTTGTGGTACCGACGCACCCGGCAAGTTCGTCTGGTCGTCGACCTGGGACAGCCTGGCTGTGTGGGAGCAGGCGATGGGTGCCGGTGACGACGAGCTCGAGGGCTGGTTCGGCGACTGGGTGGCGCTGGTCGATTTCGGTGGTACCCGCGACGTATACCGCAACCTGTGACCGTGACCTGTGTCTCGGGCCGGAGCCAAGCCGTCAGGGGGTTGTCGGCTGCACCCATCGACGTGAGGCTCCCTCTATCCGAGCGGCCGCGATAGGCTTCAGGGGCTTTGGTTCTCCTATCTCGACCACGGAACCTATGACCACGGATACCGGTAGGATCTGCTGCGGTCCCGGCTACGCGTCGCCCGCCGAGGCGATGAAGGCCCCTCGCGTGGGCGATTGCACGTTCGACGTGGGCGTCGAGAGCCACGACAAGCTCTACCGAAACCCGTTCCAAAGCCCTCTCCGACCGGACGAGCTGAAGCCCGGTCTGCAGAGGGAGTTGGCCTCAGTTCCGGACGCGTCATGAACCACGACGAGGACTATGCACCCGAGTACCTGGCCGGGATTCTGAAGGAAGTGAAGACGATCGCCATGGTCGGGGCCAGCTCCGACCCGGCGAAGTTCAGCTACGGCGTGCTGCGCGTGCTTCACGAGACCGGCTACGACATGGTTCCCGTCAACCCGAGGGAAGCCGGCAACGAGATCCGAGGGTTGCCCGTGTACGAATCCTTGGCATCGATCGACCGGCCCGTCGACATGGTGCAGGTGTTCCGTACGTCAGAAGCGGCTTACGGCGTCACCGAGGAAGCCATCGAGATCGGCGCCAAGGTGGTGTGGATGCAGATCGGCGTGCGCAACGACGAGGCCGCGGCGCTGGCAGAGGCGGCGGGCCTGAAGGTCGTCATGGACCGGTGCCCGAAGATCGAACTGTTCCGCCCCTTCTGGAAGCCGAGGCTCGACCAGACAATCTGATCCGAAGCCGACCGGCGAGAACGGATGGGAGGCCGAGATGCCCCGACGGGCGGTCTCGTGGTCGAATCCTTCTGAGAGTGCTGTCGGTCTGCTCCCGGCCCGCATCGCAATCGCTGCTGGCTGCGACGACTCCGCCCCCGGGTCCGAGTATCATGGTGCAGCCTTCGAGTCTCGGTCGATCGCCGCCGATCGAGCGCGTCGAGGCAATTCACCGGCAGTACGGAGGCCAGAGTTGCGGAAAAGGCTCGGGGATCTCGTCAGGGCGTTCGCTACCGGCAAGGGGCTGTCGCGCCGAGAGTTGCTCAAGCGCGCCGGAATCGTTGGCGCGACGGCGACCCTGCCGGTGCCGACTCTCCCACTGGTCCCGGCGGCAGCTCCCACCCAGGACACCTTCGAGACTCTCAACGTGGCGGAGTCGCGAATACTCGAGGCGATCGTCGCGCGTTTGATCCCGACCGACGAGAACGGACCGGGTGCCACTGAGGCCGGTGCCGCGTACTACATCGACCGCGGGCTGTCCGGCGGCCTCTCCTCGCACCGCGAAGCATACACGGGGGGGCTCGCAGCGGTGGATGCCTACGCCCGAGCGGCGAAGGGCGCTCCCTTCGCCGGGCTCGCGGAAGCCGATCAGGACGATGTCTTGAGCGACATGGAGCAAGGCGCGGCGACTGGTTTCGAACCGAGCTCGGCACGGTTTTTCGGGCTGCTCCGCACGCACACGATCGAGGGCACGTTCTGCGACACTCACTACGGGGGCAACAAGGACTTCGTTGGCTGGGATCTGATCGGCTATCCAGGTGTTCGGGTGGTGGTTACCGCATCGCAGCAGCGGATGGACGGTACCGTCAGGCCGACTCGCCGGTCGGCATACGATTACCAGGGGTTCTCGACGCCGGGCGCGGGCCGCGGCCGTTAGGCTGAAGAACGCCGACGGAGTCGTCCTCGGAGCCTCCGCGATGGGCACCAGCGCGCGCGCAACCCGACGCGCAGAGTATAGGCGCCCGCTTGGCGAACGGCCGAGCACCTCGTGGAAGACTGGGACTCGATCGTCGACTAGGATGGCTGGGCGGCGATAGATCGCACCGTCGGGCAGCTATCAAGACGAGGTGTTCGGAGTACTCATGGCGACCAGCGATGTAGTGATTGTCGGCGGCGGCATCAACGGGGTCGCCAGCGGCCATGCCTTGGCCCGACGTGGGGCAGCCGTCACGGTTCTCGAGCGCGGCACGGTCGCATCCGGACCGACGGGTCAATCCTGCGGCGTTGTCCGCCAGCATTACTCGCATGAGCTCACGGCGCGCCTGGCGCTCGAGGCCCTGTCGACGTTCGAGAACTTCGACGAGCTGGTGGGCGGCGATTGCGGCTTCCAGCAGACCGGGTTCGTCATCGCGGTGCCGCCGGATCGTGAGGCGGGGCTGCGTGAAAACGTTATGCTGCAGCAGCGCGTCGGTGTCGATACCCGACTGCTGTCGGCTCGCGAGCTACAGGAGATGATCCCGGGGCTGGACACCTCGGGAATCGCGCTGGCGGCGTACGAGGAACGCTCCGGGTACGCCGACGCGCACGCCACCAGCATGAGCTACGCTGCGGCGGCCCGCGAGCTGGGCGCCACGATTCGAACCAACACCGAGGTCAGCGAGCTGCGAACCGAGGGCGGGCGGATTGTCGGTGTGGATACCGTTTCTGACGGGTCTTTCGACGCCGACGTCGTCGTTCTGGCGGCGGGCCCCTGGTCGCTCGAGCTTCTGCGTCCCTGTGGCGTGGAGCTGCCGACCCGGGCGCACCGTGTGCAGGTGGGCGTGTTCGAGTCCGCCCCGGGCAGCGCGCCGGAACGGGTCTTCGTAGACACGTCGCTGGGCATCTACGTGCGTCCCGACACTGACTCGATGATGCTTGTGGGCTCGGTGGACACGGCCGAGGCCGATCCCGATATCGACGGGCTCGATACTTACAAGACCGCTGCCGACACCGAGCGCATGGACGCCTATATCGAGCGGCTCGTGCAGCACGTCCCGGCGATGAGCGACGGTCGCTACCACTCGGGCTACGCGGCTCTGTACGACGTGAGCCCTGATTGGTTGCCGATCGTTGATGCGATACCCGGCATCGAGGGGCTCTTCTGTGTGGTGGGCAGCAGCGGCCACGGCTTCAAGCTGGCGCCGGCGATCGCCGAGATGACGGCGGATCTCGTCACGGGCACCTCCGTTGCCGACCCGCTGTTCTCCTTCGAGCGCTTTGGCGCCGGCGTGGCGGTGACCGGAAGCTACCCGGAACAGAGCATCCTGGGCTGAGCAGCGCGCGGCCACGCCCTCTTGCGAGGGTGGGCGATCGGAACGCCGCGGTGGTGTGCCCCTGGAATCGATGGCGCCATCCGCCCCCGCGGTTGCCGATCCTCGCCGATCGTCTTTAGACGAGGGCGCCCCTCGAGTAAGAGGGGTCGCTTCAGTCGGTGGTGCGGCGCAGCGACGCGGTCCTGGTCGCCCGCGCTCCTTCCTCGAGCTTGTTCTTGACCTTGACCTTGCAGCTGCAGGAGAAGATGTCGGTCGAACCGTAGTCGGCCAGGTCGACCGTGTCCTCTACGGCCAGGCCCGTGTCGGCAAAGTCCTTGCGGAACTTGTCCGTGCCCTTGACCATCTTGTCGCCGTCGATCTTGCCCGTGCAGATCATCTTTCCCTTCCCCGACTCGCCGGGCTTGCCGGAGAAGAAGAAGCCGCACTGCGCGACCATGTCTCCCATTCCCGCCAGCGGACCGAGCGTCACCTCGGTCGACCAGGTGCCCACCACCGACGTGTTGGCGGCATCGGCCGTGAACCCCTCGGAGTTCTCCAGATAGACCTGATGTCGACCGGGGCTGAAGCCAGCCGGCTGGTCACCCTGCTTCGCGGTCACCCAACCGACAGCCGCAAAGACCACCAAGACGGTGCACAACAAGACACTTTTCAGATTCCGCAATGCAGTTCTCCCTCGATGCTCGGTACCTCGATACGTTGGCAATGTGCGGGGGCATCAAGCGGTGTTTGTTATGGGCGATCCGGGTCGTTCGGAGCATGCGAACGTATCAGACGCGGGCGTCTCCGGCTTCCAGACGCCGAGGGCGCGAGCCGCCACAGGTGCAGGTTGTTGGGCGTCAGCTTCCTGGAAAAGGCTCCGTCACCAGGGTGACGTCGTCGCTGTTTCCGGTCATCTCCCATCGAACGAGCGACATCGGGATGATGCCGGCCGCCAGGAACGCGTCCACGAAGTCACGCAGAACGAAGTCGTCGCCAAGCTCCTGGGCCTGCTCTCGAAACATCTTCATGAAATAGGCCTTACCGGTCACGACGTTGCTGTGGAACCCGCCCGGGTTGCGCAGGTTCGACTGCATCTCGAACCAGACCATTCGCTCATCTTCTCGCGACCAGCCGCGCGGCATGATCGCGGCACAAAGCCGCCTCGCCTCGGCAAGGTTGATCTCGTTGGCGTGCATCTTCATGTCCGGTATCGCGAGGCTCATGTGCGATGCGTTCATCAGGTATTCCATCTCTCGGCCCTTGCGCGGTCGCTCGTCGAGCACGCCCGCCTGCATCAACAGCTCCTCGAGCGCCACTGCCCAGCCTTCCGTCCGCATCGAGCCCATGTTGTAGCGTCGCCCGGCGTGCCGGATAGGGCTCCTGGTTTGGCGTCGCTGCCTTTGCCCGTCGAGCATGTGGCCGATGTACTCATGGGTCTCGCCCGGCAGAAGCTCGCGCTGGCGGTATTTCGTGTCGACGCTGGAATTCTCGGGTGCGAACTCCTCACTGGGGCTGTCGTCGAGATCCTCGAGAGCAGCCATCGAGCCTCGCCGGCCGCCATAGTAGTCACTCGGGTCCACCCAGTCGGGAACCGTCATGATTTCTTCGTCGCGCAGAAAGTCGACGACGTAGTGGAGTGCCTGGCGCAAGTTCCTGTTCCACGCCCGTTCCGACATGGCGACCTCGAGTGGGGGCAGCTCGCGATTCCGATTCTCTTCGAGCTTCAGAAAGGTGATGACGCGGTCGTACTCTCTTTGGATGATCGCGTTGTTTTCTTCCCACCCCCACGGCGAGAGCTGCACGTTGTGCATCCACCAGCTGTAGTTGTCCTTGCCGATCCCGGCCAACGGCGCCATCTCGTGCTTGTTGGCCTCCAGCCAGGAGGCGTAGTTGCGGACCGCCTGCTCGGCGGCGCGTGCATCGTCCATGAGGTCTGGATGATGCTCTTGAAGGCGCTCGGCAATGCGCACGTAGATCTCGGCTTCGCCGCTCGCGTTGCGAATCGCCAGCTCGGCCAGATCGGCGGCGGCCTCGGTCAGGTTGCTGCGCGCCTGCTCGTAGATTCCGGGCACGGCCCGCAGCGTCGCCTGAAATCGCGCTTTGTCCTCCTCCGAGAACGGCGGTGCCATGAAGAGAACGGACGTGAAGCTCTCGGCGTTCATTGACGCGCCGGCATCGCCTCCGCGGATCGAGTAGAAACCCGGGTCGCGTGCCCAGGGCTTGAGGACACGGTGGTGAAACTCGACCGCGTTCATCTCGCCGCGCACCAGGTGATAGTCGACTTGCTGCCAGACGGGCCAAGCAGTCGTATCCATCGCGGCCAAGCGTTCGCGAAGCCGGGTCAGGCCATCGTATCGCTGGCGGATCGCCGCGGCCGAGTAGTCGGGTGCGTCCGAGCTCTCGGCGGAGTCCTGGAAGCGACGGAACTCCTCGAATAGGCTGGCCAGCTCATCGTAGGTGCTGCGCGCCGTAGCGCCATCGGGGCTTCGAGAATCTCGTCCCTCCGGCGCGTCTTCTCCTGCGCCGCGCGGATCGATCAAAGCCGCATCCGGCGTCGTCGAGTCCGCAGGTAGCGGGCTGCGGGCTCCTAGCAACAGAAACAGAGCGAGAAACGTTCCCAACGCGTAGCGAGTTGGCATGCTCGAGTCTCCTGGGTGCCTCTTGCGGGGCGATCCGAAATATCGGGCTGAGCGATCAAGTGACGGTTGTGTTGCACGTTCGTGATGGGGAGCATAGAACGAGCCGAATCCGCCAGGGGCCGTCGATACACGCCAACGTTCCTGGGGCTATCCGGCCGATCGCGCGACAACGGGTTATTGACAGCCACTGAACAGAGTGAGAACCGAATGTATTCGAAGCGTGCCCTGCTTGTCTTGGCGACCCCTCTGACGATCGCGATCTCCAGTGCATGCGGTGGCCCCGCCGCGGATATGGACCCCGCCATTGTCGCGGACCTGGTTGTTGTCAACGCCGACGTGCGTACCGTTGATCCGGCGATGCCCGCGGTTGAAGCGTTTGCCGTCGGAGACGGCCGCATCGTCGCCGTCGGATCGACCGCCGAGATCGGTGCCCTGACGGGTGACACGACCGAGGTGATCGACGTGTCCGGATCAACCGTGATTCCGGGCCTCATCGATGGCCATACGCACCTGCTCGGTGGCTCCGGGCTGGCCGTCGGCGTCGATTTGTCCGAGATAGAAGACAAGAATGAGTGGCTGCGCATTATCCGAGACAAGGCACAAACGCTGCCCGACGGCGCCTGGATCCTGGGCGGAGCCTGGGACCACAATCTCTCTGACGGCGTGCTCCCCACCAAGGAGATGCTGGATTCGGTCGCCCCGGACAACCCGGTCCTCCTGCGAGACATCGACGGCCACTCGAGCTGGGCCAACAGCCTCGCCATCGAGTTGGCGGGCGTTACGGCTGATAGCCACGTGCCACCAGGCGGCCAGGTACTCGTTGATTCGATCAGCGGCGAGCCCACCGGAGTGTTTCTCGAGACCGCGTCCGCTTTGTTCGGCGATGCACCAGGCATGCGAGACGCAACGGATCCCGTAGCCGGAATCAGGGCCGCGGTCGCGCTTGCGAACAGCTACGGGATCACCAGCACGCACGACATGAGCGGCAACCATGACGCGTTTCTCTCGGTCATGGAGGACGGCGACCTGACCGTAAGGGTCTGGCAGGGAGCCTTTTCAAACAGTGCCAGTGGCGGTTCGGAGGCACGGTTCTTCGCGGATTTGGACGCCGAGAGAAGCCGGGTGCGGCAGGCGGTCGCGGAGCTCGGTGGTGCCGAGATCATGGGGCCGCTCTTCGAGATCGGCTACGTGAAGTTGATGATCGATGGCGTGCTCTCCACTCGCACCGCCTTGATGAAAGAGCCGTACGCCGACAACGCGGAGGCTCAGGCGGAGCCGTTCGTCAGCCACGACGATCTGAGCGCAATGGTCGCGGCGGCACACGCCGCGGGCTTTCCGGTTGCGGTGCACGCGATCGGTGATCGAGGCGTGTCGTGGGTGTTGGATTCGTTCGCCGCGTCGCCGAGGCTGTCCAGCGTCTCGATGGATCGTGTCGAGCACATAGAGGTCGTAACCCCGGATGATGTGCAGCGATTCAAATCGCTCGGCGTCGCAGCCTCCATGCAACCGCACCACGCGACCTGTTGCATCGGTAACTACGTCATCGATCGCATCGGTCAAGATCGAGTGCCGAACGCGTACGTCTGGCGGCAGATGCTCGACAGCAACATTCCGTTGGTGCTGGGGTCCGACTGGTCGACGTCGCCTCTGAACCCATTGATCCAGATCGCCGATACGCTGCACCGCGAGACTCGCATCGATGGGGTCGTGCGACCGTGGGATGAGGGCAACCGGCTGACGTTCGAGGAAGCGTTGTACGGCTACACGCAGGCCGGCGCCAACATGACCACCTGGGGCGATGAGATCGGCAGTATTACCGTTGGCAAGTGGGCCGACTTTGTCATCCTCGATGGGTTGCTACCTGCCGCGGTCGGTCGCAACATCGAGAGTCGCCGGCCGACGGCAACCTACCTCGCCGGTACGCGCGTCTATCCGAAAGACCGATAGCTCAGCTCACGGTGAGGTCAGCCGGCGGATCTCGTCGTCCAATCCGGTCATTTCCCAGCGGATCAGCGACCAGGGAATCGAACCGGTGTCGAGCACCCCATCCAGGAACGCGCCCAGCTTGAACTCGTCACCCAGCTGGTTGGCACGGTCTCGGAACAGCTTCATGAACTGCACCTTTCCGACCACCATCAGCATGTGGTGTCCGACACCACGCAGCGTGGTGTCGAGCTCGAACCACAAGTGGTGGCTGCCATCGAGTAACTCTCCGTGCGGTGCATTGGCGACGCAGAACTCCATGGCGTCGGCGAGCGTCCAGTCGCCGCTGTGCATGTAGATGTCCGAGAGGGCCCGCACGGTACGGAAGGCCGACTGCTCGTAGGCGATCTCGCGGCCGTGCGGGTTGCGCTCGTCGAGGTAGCCGGCGTGCATCAGGAGCTCTTCTAGGGCGAAGGCAAAGCCCTCTCCCCGTGCTGTGCCGATCTTGAAGGGGCGCCGGCCACCGCGAATCAGGCGGTCGTCGTTTCTCGAGCGCAAGCCGTCGAAATGGTGGCCGACCATCTCGTGTGTCTCCTCCATCAACGGCTCGCGGTGCGAGAAGTTGAAGAAGTAGTCGTGCTTCTCGGGCCAGGGGTTGTCGAAGCCGTGCCACGAGCCGAAGTACTCGTCCGGCGTCAGGTAGTCGTTCACCGTGAAGATCTCTTCCTCGCGCAGGAAATCCATCAGGTGGTCGATTGCCCCGGAGACGCTGGCCTTGTACTCGGCCTGCGACTGCACCGGCTCGATGGCCGGGACGTCGCGGTTGCGGTTCTCCTCGAGACGCTGGTAGGTGATGACGCGGTTGTCTTCCAGCTCGACGATGGTCCGCACCTCTTCCCAGGTGTAGGGAAACAGGTAGACGTTCTTGAGGAGCCAGTTGTAGTTGTCCTTGCCGACGCCGGCGCGCGCCGTCATACGGTGCTTGTTGGCCTCGATCCACCCGATGTAGGCGTCGATCGCGGTCAGCGCAGCGTCGAGGTCGGCAATCAGCTCCGGGTGGTGCTCGGCCAGCGGGGCGCGTAGCGACTCGTAGCCGGCTCGCGAATCGCCGAGCGACAGCACTGCCAACGTCCCCAGGTCGCCGGCCACCGCCGACAAGTCATCCAGGTTCACCCTCGCCTGTTGGAGAATGCCGCCGACAGATTGCAGTCGATCTTGTAGCGCCTCGCGTCGCTCTGAGCTGAGGGGTCCATCGCCTCGGAGGCGTGTTCGCGGTAGGGCGTCGTTGTAGAAGCCCGGATCGAGCGACCACGGCACCAGCACCCGGTGGCGGAACTCGAGGCCGTTCATCTCGGCTCGTACGAGCTGGTAGTCGACCTGCTGCGGGATGGGCCAATCACCCGGATCGATGGCGGCGAGTCGACGCTGATAACGCTTCAGCTCCCCGTACTGACCTGCCATCGCTGCCGCGGAGAGGTCCGGCACGCCGCCGGACCTCTCCGCGTTAAGGAAGGCACGGAACTCCTCGAAGAGCGCCAGCAAGTCTGCGTAGACGGCGCGTCCAGTGGTCGGTGCAGAGCTCTTGATTGCGAGTGGCCTGCCGGAGTAGTTGCCGTCGGGAAGCCGGGTCGGCAGCCGGAACGCCGCATCGGTGAGCAGCGCGTGCATCTCCGCGTTGCCGCTGCGTAGCCGCTCGGCAGTGTTCAGCCTCCACTCCTGACCGATGTCCTCCGGACGGCCCTCGAACTCCTGCCCGCCAAGCAGGGAGGTCATCGACCAGTAGATGTACTCGGTCGCCTGGCATTGGTACACGCAAGTTTCATCGTAGTAGCTATAGGCCGCGTTGCCTGGATAGCGGTCAGGTACGCCGAGGAACTGGCCGCCGCGCGCCATATCCATGGCGTCGGCAAGACGCGAGCCCGGGGCCTCGGCAAAGGCCTCGGGGTAGGCGTTGGCTAGCCCCACGTGGGTGATCATGTGGAGGATCTCCTCCAGCGCCCCGTCGAATCTCCCACCGTCGCCATTGTTCAGCTGGGTTTCTTCAGCCTGTAGGTTCTGCCAGATCCAGTTGGGCCCGGTGATTTCGTCCTGGTTCAGGTGCCAGGCGGTCTTGTCGAGGGTGCCTGGCCAGGCGGCTTCGAGCTGTTCGAAGATGGCGTCGAGCTCGCTACGGTCGACGGCCATGAATATCCGTCCGTCGTGCTCCAACAGCGCACCGACGAGCGACTCATCGTCTGGCCGCCCGTCTTCGTCGTTGTCTAGGTACTGCGCCAACACGGCGGCGGCGTGGAGAACCTTGTCGTCACCAGCCGCGGCGGTGGCGTGGACGGGGATGCCGAACACATCCACGCGCTTCGGAAGCAGTGCCGCGATCGCCAGGTCCTGCAGACTCGATGCCTCATCGGCGAAGGCGATGCGCTCGATACCGAGAAGGAGGTCGGAGCCATCACGATCGACATGATGGTCGATCACCCTGATCGACGCGCCGTCATGTACCACGTCGTATTCGTCGGCATTGCCCTCATAGACAGCGGTGTCTCTGCCGCGGCCACCGTCGAGCACGTCGTCGCCAGCGTTGCCGCGCAGCGTGTTGTCGCCGTCGTTGCCGTTGAGCTGGTTGTCCCAGCCGTTGCCGGTGAGTCCGGCATTGTTGCTGCCGGTGAGCCTGGCGTTCTTCAGATGTTGCGACTTGGTGGTGTAGCGCAACGAGGCATCGTGCTGCATCGAGAACGTGCCCTCGAAGTCGGCCGGCATCTCCGGCGTATAGGTCAGGAACGGCGGAAAGAACTCCTGCAGGATCGCCAGACCTTCCGGATCAGAGCCTCGCATGCGCTCGCGGCCGGCGGCGCCATAGCCACCGAAGTGCGAGGTGCCGGCTGGGTTCCGTCCTTCGGGAATCGGCCGCCCCTCGTAGACGGTTGGAGGCACCGTCCACAGATCCAGGTAGTTGTCGTAGATCGCCGCGAAGTACTCGTTGGGCTCGTTCTCGAGGTCGTCCTGGTTGCCGCGCCACAGGCCTCGGTCCATGGCGGCGTGGGTGATGCGGCGCAGTTCTTCCTGCATCTGCGGCAGCGCTGGCTTGATGCCGTAGTCGTGCACCATGTGCAGCACCTCCTCGTAGGAGGCATCGCGGGTGCGGTGCGCCATGTAGTCCTCGTGACCCTCCACCGGGGCCTCGTTGGCGCGAAGGTCCTGCATGCCGAGGTCGACCTGGCGCAGCGGCCCACGGAAGGCGGCGCGCATATCCGGCTCGGTTCTGAACAGTGTCAGCGTTGCTCGGTTGTCGGCCATGGCGTTGGCGACGATGCGCTTGTCGGAACCGTACCTGGTTCCCGGAACGTCGCGCAGGATGTGCTCGAGCACGTTGCGTGCCTTGACGATGCGGGCGTCGCTCCAGCCGTCCTGAGCGAGGATGTGGATCGGCTTGCCGTTGGGCGCCACCACCTTGGTGTACTTGGCGAACACACCGCGAATGGCCGGCGAAACGCTTTGCGGCAGCGCCACGACGCCGTTGGCCGATGTGGCTGTGTCGATATTGGGCAACGGCTCGGCTGCCTGCGGGATAGCGGGTACGCCGGCGCCGGCCAGCAAGGGGAGCGCGACAAGGACGAGGGTGACCAAGGGCATGCGGATAGCTCCGGAGACTAACGATTCAAGGAACGCTTGCTGATGACCGGTGTGTCGACTCGGGGGATCTTCTCGTCGCGCATGGCGGCGTGGTACGCGAAGCTGGCGAGGATCGCTGCGTTGCCCATCAGGTCGGCGGCGACGATTCGATCGTAGACGTCCATGTTCGAGTGCCACGTCTTGGTGAAGTACTCCAGGTCGTCCTGGAGGAACTTGAACCCTGGCAGGCCGGCCTCGTTGAACGAGACGCTGTCGGTGCCGCCGGTCGGCACCGGCAGCAGGTGCGCGAAGCCGAGGTCGTGGAAGGGCTCCATCCACGCCCGGAAGATCGGCGCCACCAGGCTGTTGCCCTCGATGAACAATCCGCGAAAGCGGCCGTACCAATCGGTGTTGAAGTACACCGAGAAGTTGTCGTAATCGGGCCGGCGCGTGCCGTCTTCGAGGTCGATGAAGTGGTTGCGCACGTAGCCGCGAGAGCCCAGCAAGCCGGCTTCCTCCGAGCCCCATAGGATGCCGCGGATGGTGCGCCGCGGGTGCGCATCGATGGCCCGGAGAATGCGCATCGCCTCCATGACCACAGCGCTGCCGGCGCCGTTGTCGGTGGCCCCGGTGCCCGCCGACTCTGCGTCGAAGTGGCCACCGATGATGACGATCTCATGCGCCAGATCGCCTCCGGCGATTTGCGACACGACGTTGTAGTCCTGCAGGTCGTCCTCGTCGTAACGTACTCGAACCTCGAGCTCGAGCTCGACTTCCAGCCCCATGTCGAGAAGACGAACCACCCGGTTGTAGTGCTCCGCGGCGGCGATGAGATGCGGCATCGGCTTGGGCTCGCCCGGCATGATGGGCTCACCGCCCACAACCCGGACAGTGCCCTTGTCGAAAGCGCCCTGATCGGTGCCGAGGCCCGGTGAAACGAGCGCTGCCGCTCCGGCTTTCTCGAGAAACTCCGCGATGGCCTCGGTCTCCATCGGCTCGGATGACCTTCCGTCGACCAGCTCGTCGTACTCGTCCCGGGGTAGCTGCACGAGCCCCGGCTCCGGCAGGACGCGAAAGCTCGCCCAGTCGTCGAGTTGCTCGCGGCTGAACCGGATCCCGTCGGGGGTGAAGCTAGGATGCAGCGCTCGCGCCGGGGCGATGAAGACAATCTTCCCGCCCACCTGAGTTCTGTAGGGCTCCAAGTCGGCCGCCGAACGAATCTCCGCGGCGTTCATGTGTATGGCGGTGCTGCGGATCCGGCCCTCGGTGCCGCGCGTCCAGGGCACCGGGTAGGCGATAAGCGTCTGGTACTGGGGTTCCATCATGTGGAACGAGGTGTACTCGTTCTGCCAGCCGAGCCCGACGGTGCCGAAGGGCTCGACCTCGGCGTCGACGCCGAGCTCCAAGAACTTCTCGCGGGCCCACAGTGTTGCCTCGTTGTAGGCAGGCGAGTTCGAGAAGCGCGGTCCGTAGACATCGGCGATGGTGCGGACCAGCTGCGCGACCTGCGAGCGGTTGAAGGCTTCGTCCTTGATCCGGTGGACGACGTCGTAATCCACCGGCTCCTGGACCGGCATGCCGACGCCGGCCGCGACGGGCCACGACAACAACGCCAGCAGGGTGATGGCGCGGTGGCTCATGAGGGCTCCCGGTGCCTCGTGGGCGGCAGTTCAGCTGTGAGCGGTCTGCGAGAAGAACAGCGTTTCGGTGACCCGGATGTCCCGGGCTGGTCGCTCGGGGGTGACGCTCTCGAGAGTTTCTAGTGTCTCGGGGTCTTCGAACACAAGCGTCCACTGACCGGGATGGGGATTGAAGTTGCACTCTGGAAACAGAATGTGATGGTGCCAGTGCCGCCCCCGTTCAGCGAGGTTGTGCGCGCGCGCCATCATCTCCGCCACGGCCGGCGACTCGGGCCGCAGGTCGGCCTGCTCACCTCCATCGCCGCTGTCTTCGAGAGGATCGACACCGTGGACCATGGTCGCCAGCGCACGTCCGAGGTCCATCATCGAATCGTCGGAGTAGGCTACGTAGACTGACCCTCGACCCGATGCCTCGACGACGACGGCGGACTGGGTACGCGGGTTGATCTGGCAGTCAGGTGATAGCACGTGGTTGTGCCAGCGCTCGCCGCTGGCGTGCAGCTCGCGGCCGATCTCGAGCAGCCGTTCGGCGCTTACCTCTTTCATCTTGACCTGCTGCAGTGGCGTCATCTGGCCTCGCTGGATAGGCTGCCGATCGGAACGTTTGACACGCCGCAGGGTGTCTTGCGCGCAGTTTTGCCGGCGCTGTGCGAATGTGTATACAGTACACGCGCTTCAATGAAACCGGCCTGTTTTCGGGGCTTTAGACCCACCAAAACACCCCCTGTAGGGGGCAAAACGGTATCAAATCGGTATCAGCGGTTTTGTGGGGATGGCGTGAGGCGCTTTCAGTGTCGCGTGCTCGAAGGGGGAGTAAGCTCCCGCGCATGGAGCTCACCCCGACCACCCAGATCGCCCATCTCGACGGCATCTGGCTGGAGACATCTCTGGCGCTGCGCAACTGCAACATCCGCACGTTGGCCGATCTGACGCTGGTCAACCTGGCCTTGACGCCTACAGAGATCCCAGAGCAGCAACTAGCGTTGCTCCTGGAGGCTGCTGAGGTGGCCGGGGTGCGGGAGAGGTAGCGGAGAAACGTCGCTCCCGCTGGGGTGTTGCCTGAGCGCAGAGGAGGTAGCCGCTAGTGGGTGCGTCGGTACCAGTGAGCTGGCCGAGGGACCGGAGGAGGCGCGGTGATGACGGTAATCGCGGTGATGCCTCCACCGTTTACGCGGATCGATGGCGGCCTCGGAAGCGGTGGGGGAACGCGAAATCGCGGATGGGATCCGGGAGGCAGCACCACTATCGCCGCTATCCCCAGTGGTGGAGTATGTGG
>DASCOT010000031.1:0-5379 GCA_036012155.1 Acidobacteriota bacterium | reverse complement strand
CGGTTGCCGGATCACACCGCTGCTTTGTTCGATGGTCCTGGCGGCCTTTCCGCTCGAGTCAATCACCTTCAACGAGCTGCCCCGCTCATCGTCCCACTCGACGTAGGCGATCGATCGACCGTCGGGCGAATAGGCCGGCTCCGCCTCGAATGCCGTGGCCTCGGTGAGGCGATGCGGCGATCCTCCGGGCAACGCCTGTCGCCACAGGCGTCCCAACGCGTTGAATACAACCGCGCTTCCGTCCGGCGCCGGCGCCAGGTGGCGAACCGCACGCACGACAGTCTGCTCCGGTGCCAGATCGATATCGAAGCGAACCGTCTTCGTGATGCGGTGGCGAGCCGTGGCACGAAACGGAATCTCCTCGCTCGCTGCGGTATCCATGTTGATTCTGAGCAGGACGCCCTTGCCCCAGATCGCCACGTGCCGGCTGTCGGGGAACCAGTCGAACTGCGGATAGTAGGCGCTCTGCTGCATGAAATCGGCCCGCGCATCACGGTCGAGATCATCAAAGATCGGTCGCTGGCGACCGGTTTCCGTGTTGAGCTCGAACAGGACCGTCTTGGCTTTGACGCGCCGGATGAACGCCACTCGTTTGCCGTCCGGTGACACCTGCGGAGTCGTCGCTCCGCCGAGACCACGAAGGATCTCGTCCGTTGCTCCGCTGCTCAGATCCTTGCGCTTGATCGCAAAGCCCGCGTGGTTCGCGTCAACGAAAATACTCGGGCTTCCAACTCGCTCCGTGTAGTAGAAGTAGCGCCCATCATGCGAGAACTCGGCCTCGTGTACGTCCCTCTGGTTCGTCGGCGTCTCGACCAGGAGCCTCCCGCTGCCGCCGTTCACATGAAACAGTCGGATTTCCGACGCGCGGACCTTCGGGAACGTCCCGTACCGCTTCGCGGCGGCAACATAGTCACCACCCGGATCCCAGGCCGGACCGGCGAGAACATCCGTGGTCTCGTTGGTTATCTGACGCGCGCCGGAGCCATCGGCCTCGGAGATCCAAATGTTGTCGCTACCGCTGGCGTCGCTCAGATAGAGGATCTGGGCGCCATCCGGGCTGAAGCTCGGCATGATCTGCATGGCGGGCCCACCGTGCAGCAGGGTGGCGTCGCCACCGGTCGCCGGGATGCTGTAGATATCTCCCAATAGATCAAACAGGATCCTCCCGCCGTCGGGATGAACATTGACGCTCATCCACGTGCCCTCGGTGACGGTGAATTCAGCGTCGATGTACGGCTGCCCGGTATCCGTCACATCCCAGTCGCCCTGGGCGGCAGCGGACAGCGACGAAGGGACGATGAGGACGGCCAACGCGAAGGCCCGAACCGGTACTCGGTAACGGGCAAGTGCATGTCGCATCGGTTCTCCTTGGCTGCGGTACATGATTCGCGTCGCGAGAGAGAGGTGCGGGCACTACGGGTCGATCGGCACGAGAGCCACCTCGCCTCTCAGCTTGGTGTCCTTGGCTCGATACACTTCCCCCATGCCGCCAGCACCGAGACGGTCTACGATCTCGTAGAGATCTAGCTTGTCGCCAATTCCCATGCGATCTCCGCACAACCCGCAGCAGCTCTCAGCCGGTCATTGAACGCCACCGGAGGCGGTTATGAAACTCGCGTCAGTCTCAGGGGTCGTCGTTGTGTCGTTCCTTCTCGGTGGCCTCGGCTCGTACGCCTCCGCGCAAGACGGCGCGGACTATGCGGATCTCACGCGCCTGTTCGACGAGTTTCGCAGCTTCTCACAGCAAGATTATCAAGGTGACCTATCCGGTTATGGGGCCGCCATGGAGCTCCGATTCGCCGACCTCCAGGATTTCCAGCGGCGCCTGGCGGCACTCGACATCGGCGATTGGCCGGTCACCGATCAAGTCGACTACCACCTGGTGCGCGCCGAGATGAACGGACTCGAGTTCGAGCTTCGGGTCCTGCGTCCATGGGTGCGTGATCCTGCTTTCTACGTCGGCGGTAGAGGCGGCTTGGGGAGGCTCCCTCGTCTGCCCATTGAAGGTGGGCGCGTTGCCGAGCTGCGATCAAGGCTGCAGGCCGTCCCCGGAACCTACGAGCAGGCGAGAAGGAATCTCGGCGGTGGTGACCTGTCTCGAATACCCGGTGACCTCGCAATCCTGGCGATTCGTCAACTCGAGCAAGGCGCTGACCGTTTCACGGAATTCGTCGCCCAGCTGGCCGAACACCATCCTGATCTCGTGTCCGACGCGCAGGCGGCTCAGGCCGCGATCGACGATTACCACGACTGGCTCGAGCAGAACCGCAGCAGGATGACCGCACCAGCCGGAGTCGGAGTCGAGAGCTACGACTGGCTGATGAAGAACGTCTACCTGTTTCCCTATACCTGGGACGAGATTCGGACCATCGTGGAGCTTGAGGACAATCGCGTCATCACGTTTCAAAGGCTCGAGGAGAACCGCAACCGCAAGCTTCCGCCGCTGAGACCGGTGGCATCGCAGGAAGAGCGCCGCCGAAGCGTCGTGAGCTCCCTCGAGCGCGTCATGGACTTCATCCGCGACGATGAGATCTTCACGATCCAAGACCACATCGTGGTCGACGAGTACCGGCAAGATCGTTTGCGAAACACCAACGGTCCTTGGCCCGATCGGCACGACTACTTCTTCAACTTCTCCCACCGCGAGTCGCTCATGGAAGAGACGCACGAGATGGTGGGGCACCACTTCGACTTGCTACGGGCTCGGAACGACGACAGGCCGATTCGCGGCGCCCGAGAGCACGAAGGGCCGTACGACATGGCAGTGGCCCGTCTGGAGGGGCTGGCGTTCGCCTTTGAAGAGCTCCTCATGCACGCCGGCTATCTCGACGAGCGGCCGCGGAGAGCACGTGAGGTTGCCTACGAGCAGGCCGCATTCCGCACCGTCAGGGCGCTGTCGGACGTGTACATGCACAGCCGAGATTGGAGCCTGCCGGAGGCGATGGAGTACGCCGTCGCCAACGCGCCGCACGGAGAGTTGCTCGATGACAGCCCTCATTTGTGGAACGAGATGCAAACCACCCTGGTGCACGTGGGCTGGCACGCGCAGATGGTCGTCGGCAAGATCCACTTCATGAGGCTGTTCCGTGACCGGGCACAGCAGTTGGGCGACGACTTCGTCCTGAAGGAGTTCATGGACGCATTCTATGCCGCTGGCGTGATCCCGGTCTCGCTGATTCGGTGGGAAATGACCGGACGTGACGACGAGATCAAGAAGCTGTGGCCGGGCTCGCCTTGACGCCGCGCCCCATGCAGGAAGCTGCCGGCCCGCTCCACAAACGATCCTGGAGGTAGGTGTGAGAGCTATAGCCCGCTCGGTTCGAAAGGCCATCGCCCCGGCGACGCTTGTTGCCGCTCTCGCGCTCGGCGTGGTCATGCCGGCAGGCGCCGCACCGCAAGACGGCTATGGAGCTCTGCTCACGCTGTTCGAGGACTGGAGACAATTCGCGGCGCCGCGACTCAACGATGGAATTCCGGACTACACCGCGACGGCCATGGCCGCGCAGCAGCGCCAGCTGGGCGCTTACCAAGAACGCCTCGACAGCATCGATAGAGCCGGCTGGCCGGTCGAGCAACAGATCGATTGGCGATTGGTAAAGGCCGAGATGAACGGCCTCGACTTCGACCACCGGGTGCGCCGACCGTGGGCCAACAACCCGGCGTTCTACGTGATGCTCTTCCCGGCAGAGTCGGATGTGCCGGCGCACGAAGGACCGATCGTCCATGGCTGGATCGACACCTGGACCTACGAATACCCGCTTTCGGGAGCCGACGCCGCCGAGCTGGCCGAGCGGATCCGCGTCATCCCACCGCTGCTGGAGCAAGCTCGCGGCAACCTCGTGGGTACTGGCCACGACCTGTGGCGCCTCGGCATCCGGTCGGTGCGCGGCCAGAGTAGCAACCTGGCGAGCTTCGGGCGACAAGTCGCCGGCACCAGCTCGGCGCTCGACGCTGCCGTGCAAAGCGCGATCGTTGCATCCGACCGGTTCGCAGCATGGCTCGAGGATCAGCTTCCCTCGAAGACCGGAATCTCCGGTGTCGGCAAAGACCACTACACCTGGTATCTGAACAACGTGCACCTCGTTCCGTTTACGTGGGAAGAGGAAGTGACGCTGATGCGACGCGAGCTGTGGCGGGCCCATGCCAGCCTACGTCTCGAGGAAAACCGCAATCGCCACCTGCCTCGGCTCACCCGATACGACAGCACCGAGGAATACGACACGGCGCTCAATACGGCGGTGACCGAGTACATGGAGTTCCTGCAAGAAGAGGAGATCCTGACGATCCGCGACTATATGGATAGCGCGCTGCGCGAGCGTATCGGCCGCTTCGCGCCGCCCAGCCGTGCGGATGGCCTCCGTGGATTCTTCGCCGAGGTGGACTACCGGGACGGTGAGGTCATGCGCACGCACGGCTATCACTGGTTCGATCTGGCGCGCATGCGTGAGGAGCCGCACGAGAGCCCGATTCGACGCGTCCCGGCGCTGTTCAACATCTACGACGGCCGCTCGGAGGGAATGGCCACCGGCGTCGAGGAGATGATGATGCACGCCGGCGCCTTCGACGATAGGCCTCGGGCGCGCGAGCTCATCTGGATCCTGCTGGCTCAACGTGCGGCGCGAGCCATCGGCGGCCTGATGCAGCACGGCCTCGAGTGGACCCATCAAGAGGCCAGCGAGTTCGCCTCCGAATGGGTGCCGCGGGGCTGGCTACCGGCCGACGGCGGCACAATCCAGGGCGAAGAGCACTTCTACCTCACCCAGCCCGGATACGGCACTAGCTACTTGATCGGCAAGATCGAGATCGAGCGACTCCTCGCCGAGCGCGCCGTCCAGCTCGGCGACGAGTTCTCCATCAAGCGCTTCATGGACGAGTTCGGCGCCGTCGGTGTGATCCCGGTGTCGATGGTGCGTTGGCAACTGACCGGGCACGCCTACGAGGTCGACCCCTAATGTTCCTGCGAGGCATCATCTCGCTCGTTCTTGTCTGGCTGTTCTACCGGGCCCTCGACCAGATCTTCGGGCTGGGCTCGAGAAGAGACGGGGGCGGCCCCTCCTCGCCGCCGGGTGGGCAGCGTGCCGGCAGCCGGAGCCCGCGCGCCAACCAGCGATCCCGGCGCGTCGAAGCGCTCGAGGTGCTGGCGTTACCCCCGAGCGCCAACGACGAGCAGGTCCGCGCCGCATACCGCAGCCTTGCCAGCAAGTACCATCCGGACCGCGTCGAGCACCTCGGTCCGGAGCTGGTCGAGCTGACCGGCGAGAAGTTCAAAGAGATTCAGGCAGCCTACGATCAGCTCATGGGCAGGCGCCGGCACTGACGGCAGCGCAGCAAGCACCCTACTGGACCGTCGCCTCGAAGTCGGCGGTGTACACACGGCCG
>DASCOT010000030.1:0-10231 GCA_036012155.1 Acidobacteriota bacterium | reverse complement strand
CCAGCGAGTGCATCGCCTTGGTGATGGGCTTGAGACCGAACCCGTGCGCACCTCGCACGACGACGGGCTCTTCGCGAACCACCCGCATCAGGAAGTCGAACCAATTCGGGTGCGGCCAATCCTTCTCTGGATGGCGCTTGACGGCAGCATAGTAGGCCTCCTCGAGCCATGACACCTCGGCATGCGACCAGTGGATCACTCTTGGCTCTGCTCCTGGAGCGAGTCGGTCGCGAACAGTCCCCATGTGCGCGAACCAGGCGTCGATGATCAGTGCCTCATCGGGCTCGGTGAGGCTATCGGCAGTGAAACACTCAAAGACCCACTCGCTGTCCTCGATGTGGCCACAGCCGATCATGAAGATGAGCTCCTGGCCGCCACGCAGCGGGATGTGTGCAAAATCGTCGTCAAGGCTGCTCACTGTCTCGAAGTCAACGTTGAACTCGACGGAAGGCGGTACGTACCACTCATCACGAGCCGCCATGACGCGGGCCGGCCGCACGGGCGTGCCCTCGAGGTCGCGGTTGACGTCGAGCATTGCCTGCAGCTTTGGCCCGGTCGTCGAGCCTTTAACGTCTACGTCCGCGGGCGTCGGCAAGGGATCGGTCCATCGGGTGAAGCCGCGTCCGACCGCCGTCTGACGCTTGCCTACGCCGACTTGCCAGAGAGTGGTGAGATCCTCGGTCTGCGCCAGAATCTCCTTCACGGCATTGGACCATGGGGCGTGGTCCCCAGAGGCGTCTACACGCAGTTCGCCGACACTCGGCTCGGGCGCCGCCTGCCACCCACCTCCGTCACGACGCATCCGCCCAAGCCACTCGACGGCGGCGTTCGTCTGATCTTCGAGGCGGCCTCGAGCGCGGGACGCCGAGTCGTGAGGCACCGGAGCAAGTAGGTCCATGGCGTCCGGCACGGTTACTCGCCGTCTCCGCGAGTTCATCAGTACTGACGTACGGCCACTAATGGCCGACCTCGAGTCGTCGCCAGAGTCGAGGCGCAGCCAGGAAACCGGCGGGCTTCGACACCGCTAGTTTGCGTCTGGGAGTTAGGGTCGAGCCCCACAAAGTCTTCCTCCCGCTCCGACGCTGCCGGGCCGCGATGATTGCGATAACAAGGAGCACTATCACTCGTCGCTCCCCTCCTTCTCACTGGAGGGTGGAACGCTCATGGACCCCGCCCCGGACGGTTGTGGCTACGCGACCACCGACGAAGTGATCCACGTCGAAGTCTCGGCCGACGAGTGGGATCGATATCGCAATCTGCTCGCAGGAAACTAGGTCGTATCGTCCGACATCAGATTGACAGAATGGCCGCCGGATCTCTGGACAGACCCCAACTTGACCAAGACGCTCAAGTTAGACAGAATTGTTCTATGTCAACCTTCTCGCCAACCGACCAACCACTCGATGTCCTTGCGAGGGCCACGGAGTATGCCTCCAGCGGGCAGGCTGGTCTGCTTGTTGAGGAGGATGCGCTCACCGCCGGGAAGCTCCGTCTGGTCGGCGTCTACGACGACCGCCAGCGTGGCTACTTCATGCTGCGCACCCGCGTTCCCGGCGGACGCCTCACCTGGCAGCAGGCCGAGACCATCGGCGCCGTCGCGCAGCAGTTCACCACTCGTCCGCCCGAGCACGAGGTGGGTCCTGAGCAGTTTCTCGAGATCACGACCCGGCAGGACATCCAGTTCCACTGGATCCGTCCCGCCGATCTGCCCGAGATCTGGCGGCGTTACGACGAGGTCGACTTGCTCTCGATCCAGGCCTGCGGCGACACCATGCGCAACATCACCGGCTGCCCGATCGCCGGCGTCGACCACAACGAGGTGCTCGACGTCACCTCGCTGATCCAGGAGCTCAACCGCTTCTCGTTGGAAAATCCCCAGTACGGCGCCGGCCTGCCGCGCAAGTTCAAGACCGCGATCACCGGCTGCCGGGAGGACTGCATCCTGGCGCGCATCAACGACATTGCCTTCACCCCCGCCGAGCGCGACGGCGAGCTCGGCTTCCACGTCTGGGTGGGCGGTGGTCTCAGTGACTACGCGCGCCTCGCCTCCTCGCTCGACGTCTTCGTCACGCCCGACCAGGTGATCGACACCGTCCGTGCAGCGATCGACCTCTTCAAGGAGGTCGGCAACTACCAGGACAAGGCGGTCAACCGCTTCCGGCGCGTCGTCGACGAACTCGGCATCGAGAAAGTGCGCGAGGACATCCGCAGCCGGCTGCCCTTCACGCCCGCCTCGCCTGGTACCGATCTCACGGTCACCCCCCGCTACGACCACGTCGGCGTCCACCCACAGGGCTCACAGGACGACGACGGCAAAGTCTACCTCGGCCTGGCCGTGCCGGTGGGCCGCATGGGCGGTGACGAGTTGGTCGAGATCGCCCACCTCGCCCGTGACTGCGGCGACGGCGAGGTCCACCTCACGCCGCGCCAGAACCTGGTCATCACCGGCGTCGACCGCGACCAGGTCGAGACGCTGCTCGAGCGTCCGATCCTGCAGCGATTTTCGCCGCGGCCGCCGGCCGCCGGCCGCTCGATCGTGGCGTGCACCAGCGCTCCGTTCTGCAAGTTCGGCATCGTCGACGCCAAGGCGATTGGCAGTGACCTGACCGACCGGCTCGACGGACTGACCGACGGGACGGAATCGCTCAAGATCCATATCAGTGGCTGCAAGGCGTCCTGCGCACAGGTGCAGATCGCGGACATCGGGCTACGGGCCACGCTGGCCCGGGACGAAGCCGGCTATCACGAGGCCTTCGACGTCGCCCTCGGGGGCAGCATCGTTGCCGGTCGCCTGGCGCCGTGGGTCGAGCTCGAGGTTCCCGCCGAGGAGACGCTCGACCGCATCAAGCAGCTCGTCGGCACCTACCGGGATGAGCGAGACGACGGCGAGTCGTTCGGCGCATTCCTCGACCGCATCGGGCTCGACCGTGCGGCCGGATTCTTCCGGCAGACAACGTCCCAGCAGGCAACCCCCCAGGAGGCGGCACTGTGATGATCCCCACGCTGACCGACCCATCGGCCGACATTCGGGAGGAGATCGCGCAGCGCTCCGGCACCGCCGAGCTGACGAACAAGATCTGGTTCCACAAGACGGCCGCCGCCGTGATCGACGCTGACCGATGCATCCGTTGCGGCGCCTGCATCGCCGCCTGCCCCTCCCAGTCGCTGACGGGCGCCGAGGACGGCCTCCCGACCCTGGTCAAGATGTGCACGGGCTGCTCCCGCTGCTGGGACTTTTGCCCGCTGGCCGGCATGCGCACGGAACGTCTCTGGAAGCTGACCGAAGGGGAAAGTTTCGAACTCGACGGCATCGGGCCCGTCAGCGCCGCCTACAGCGCCCGCTCGCTCGACCGTCCCGCCGGCGCGCAGGACGGTGGCATCGTCACGACCATGCTCGAGCGGCTGCTTGCTGACGGGGCGATCGACGGCGTGCTGGTCACCCGGCGACGCGGGTCGTTCGAGTCGGAGCCCTACATCGCGCGCTCGCCGGAAGAGCTGCGCGAGAGCGCCGGCAGCATCTACGACCAGAGCCTGCCGCTCACGCTCGTCGACCCGAGCATTCTCGGGGCCGGGGGCAACATCGCCATCGTCGGCACGCCCTGCCAGATCAACGGCCTGCACGCGCTGCGGGAGTATGGCGTCAGCCATCGCGACAACCCGGCCGCCAACGTCACGATCACGATCGCGCTCTTCTGCACCCGCTCATTCGACGGCCGCAAGCTCGCTTCGATGCTGCTCGACCGCGGCGTCCCACTTCCCCGCGTCGGCACCGTCGCGGTCCAGGACGCCACGCTGCAGTGCCTCGCCGCGGACGGCGAGGTGCTCTTCGAGGCGCCGGTCAAGGAGTTCCGCGACGCCGCCCTCCGCGGTTGTGACGAGTGCGCCGATTTCACCGGACGGATCGCCGACATCTCCGTGGGCAGCCTCGGGACGCCGGAAGGCTTCACCACCGTCGTCGTCCGCACGGAGGCCGGCGCCGAGGCGTGGAGCCGGGTCGCCGGCGCGGTCGAGGCCAGCGAGGGTTGCGACCTCGACGCGGTGCACGACCTGGAACGACGGAGCCGCCGCGGCGCGGCACGCAAGCTGAACCGGGAGTTCGATCCGGACAGCCCACTCTGGATCAGCTACGCCGAACACCTGCTGAACTACTCGGACACCGATCGCGCGCCGTCGACGCCCCCGGGCTTCCGCAGCCACCACTACACCGTCTCCTGCTGATCCTGTAGTCGCGGAGGGCGTCGGCGGTACGCTCGCCGATGCCGATCCACCGCTGCTTTGCTCCCTTGCCATGCACCAGCACCCGACGCCGCTCCCAGTCCACCTCATCCAGCCGCACGGTGACGCACTCCTGCGCCCGCATGCCGTTGTCGAGCAGGAACAGCGACAGCGCGTAATTGCGGCAGCCTGTCGGACGCGAGCGGTCACAGCTGGCGAGCAGCTGCTCGAACTCCTCCTCGCTGAACGGCCGTGGCACCTTCTTCTCGACCCGCGCCAGCGGCACGCGGGCGAATACGTGCCTCCGCTCCGGCTCGAGGTAGTCCGTCCGCTGGCACCAAGAGAAGAACGCCTTCAGCGTGCGGTGGTGATGGTTCTGGTAGGCGGGACTGGTGCCGTTCTTGCGGCCGCTGCGGCCCTGCCTCCCGCGCACATCAGCGAGGAAGGCGTAGACATGCGAGACTTCCTAGTCTGCGATGGCGTCCGGAAGGCGGAGCCGGCGGCCGACGCACCGGAAGTTTGCCGCGACTCCCTGTAGCTCTTGATCGTCTGTTCGGCCTTGCCCTCGGTCTCAACCGCGCTCAGGTATGTGGTGATGACCTCGTCGGTCTGAGCCATGCTTTCGTCCCTCCTCCGGGCTCGGTGGATGGACCTGACTCACTCTGTTCGGCCGCGACAGCAACTCCTTGATCACCTTTTTCGAGTCTGATGGTCCTGGAGAACGACAGTGGCGCGCTCGGCGCGGCGAATTCGCGCGGTATCAGGCGCACGTGCGCAGTCAGCGGAGGTTCGGGGAATGTGACGAGGGACGGCCACACGAACAGGCCGTCCCCCGCTGTAGTTGGCTGGCGCGCCGGGAAGGATTCGAACCCTCGGCCCTCAGATCCAAAGTCTCAGAGCCTCACACACCCAGTCTGATGATCCACACCGGCCACTCGCCCACGGCGCTCGTCACCTTGAGAGAGTGAGTTAGGGCCATATCTTTTCCGGCTCGTGGCCAGACGTAGAGACTTGATTGACGCCGCCGTCTCAGCGTTGCTAGCGTGAGCGCGCCGTACGACATTGGGACCGGTCAGGACTGCGCCATGGGCCTTCGCGGAGACGCCGCCATCGTCGGGATCGCCGAGCTGAAGCCAGAGCGGAAGCCGGAAGGCCCGTTCAGCCTGCCGCTCGAACAATATGCCAGCCTCACAAAGATGGCTCTCGACGATGCCGGGATCCCTGCCAGCGCGGTGAACGGGCTCGTGTCCTCCACGTCACTTCGCGAGGCGTCGATGTTCATTCCCGCCACGATTACCGAATACCTCGGCGCCCGGGTCAACTTCGCGGAGGTGGTCGACCTTGGCGGTGCCTGCGCCGCCGGCATGGCCTGGCGAGCCGCCGCAGCGATCGAGCTTGGCGCCGCCGACGTCGTCGTCTGCGCGATCCCCGGCATGCCCAGCCCCACCTCACCGAACGCATCGCCAATTGCTGGTGCTCCGGGCTTTGGTGCGTCCAGCAATGCATGGGGTTCACCCCAGGCCGAGTTCGACATCCCGTTCGGCAACCTCGCCCAGAACAACGGATACGGCATGATCGCCCAGCGCTACGCTGCCAAGTTCGGCTACGACGGCCGAGCGATGGCCAAGATCGCGGCCGATCAGCGGACCAACGCATGCTCTAATCCCGAAGCCTGGTTCTACGGTCAGCCGATCACCATCGACGACGTGCTTGAGAGCCCGATGATCGCCGACCCACTCCATCTCCTGGAAATCGTCATGCCCGTCTCGGGCGGCGGCGCATTCGTCGTCGCGAGCAAGGAGTGGGCGGAACGCTCGAACCACCGACCGGCCTACATCACCGGCTTCGGTGAGCGCCTGGACATCAAGACCCCAACCTATGCGAAAGACCTCGTACACACTCCGGTGGGCCCCGCATCGAAACAGGCGTTCGCGATGGCGGGCGTTGGCCACGGTGCGATCGATGCCGCAGAGATCTACGACTGCTACACGATCACCGCGATGCTCACGCTTGAGGACGCCGGCTTCTGCGCAAAGGGCGAGGGAGCCACCTTCGTTAACGAGCACGACCTCACGTTCACAGGCGACTTCCCGATGAACACACACGGAGGCCAGCTCTCATTTGGGCAGGCCGGCCTAGCCGGCGGCCTCTCGCAGGTCGTTGAGGGCGCTCGTCAGATCATGGGTCGCGGCGGCGACCGTCAGGTCGATAAGGCCGACACCATCTACGTCTCCGGCACCGGCGGTGTCATGAGTGAGCAGGCAGCACTCATTCTGCAGGGGGCGTAGCGCAATGACTATGGAGAAGCCTCTCCCCATCCCAACGCCACGCACGCAACCGTTCTGGGACGCCCTGCGCGAGCATCAGGTCAGGCTACAACGCTGCAGCGAGTGTCAGACCCTGATCTATTACCCGCGTTCACACTGCACTCACTGCCTGTCCGAGAAGCTCGCGTGGGAAGACATCGGCGGTGAGGGCACGCTCTACACGTACACGGTAGCCCGCCGCCCCACACACCCGCTGTTCGCAGACGAGGTCCCACAGCTGATCATCGTCGTCGAACTCGAAGAGGGCGTCCGCCTGACCTCGACGCTCGTCAATGGCCTCGAAGAAGACCTGGAGATCGGCATGCGGCTGAAGCCGGTGTTCGAGGACATTCCCGACCACGACGTCACTATGCTCCGATACGAACCTGCCTAACTGCCCTGCGAAGCTGAAGCTCGCGGCGAACTAGCGCTGCCATTCGGCGCGCGTGATGCTCGCTTCACGATGCCAGTAGCGGTGACGCTGACAAGGCCCAGCGAAGAGGCCTTGTGTCGTGCTCCGCCCGAACAAGGAGCAAGCGGCGAAACAGGTAGTCACTCGCCGAGGCGCCGAGACAAATGCGACGTGGTCGCTGGCGTCGGATCCGAGGGTCATGAGGCGCCCAAGTAGTGGGGAGATCCGAGACAGCTGGTCATACTGCGGCAGAAGTGGCAGCTCGAAGAGGATTGTAGGTCGCGATCGAGCTTCCGCGTGCTCCGCAGTGAGGGGGAATGAGGCGTGACTGCCTCGGAGGCGTGCAACGCCGAAGGTCTCACCGGCGCGCTCGTCCCGGCGAGGCCAGAGTTCGGCCCCGCGCTCGAGCGGCTCTCCTGCGGTGAGATCACGATCCTGCCGATCCGTGTCTGCGAGGACGAGGAGGGCCGCATCACGGCCCGTCTGGGGGGGCCCTTCATGCCCGAGTGGACTCGCGGCGGCGACAACAGCGACCCAGAGCCGCTGACCGACAAGATCATGCATGCGGTGGCGGCACGCCTACCCTCCGAGTTCCCCGGCGCGTACGGCGCTCGGGCATGAACGAGCCGACCGAGCGACTGCCGCTGCGGAACCGGCTGCTGTACGCGTCGGGCAGCATCAGCGGCAACGCGATTGGCCGCAGCTTGGACCTGTTCTTCCTGTTCTTCTACGCGCCACCGGCGGACGCCGAGATCGCGCAGCGGGTTCCCATCGTGTTGGCAGGCGTCGTGATCTCCGGGGCACGTCTGTTGGAGGCGTTCGACGACCCGCTGATCGGCTTCCTCAGCGACCGCACACGCAGCCGTTGGGGCCGGCGCATTCCCTATGTGCTGGTCGCGACGCCGTTCCTCTCGCTGTTCTTCGTGCTGCTCTGGATGCCACCCGACGCGCACGAGAGCTTCGCCAACGTCGTCTACCTCTTCGTCGTGCTCTGGTTCTTCCATCTGTTCAGCACACTCTCTGGCGGACCGTTCGAGTCTCTGCTGCCCGAGATCGCTCCACGCGCCGACGACCGCCTGTCCATCGTCTCGTGGCAAGTCGTGTTTGGCGTGGTCGGTGCGGTCTTCGGGTTGATCGTGGCCTCAGTGCTGAAGAGCATGTTCGGATTCCAGACGATGGCCGTCGTGCTCGGGGGCATCGCGCTCGGATCTCGCTACCTTGCGCTCGCCGGCGCCTGGCGTCCCGCCATGCGCACGGCCCAGGGGTGGCCGCAGCAGGAGCACATGGAGTCGTTCTGGGCGGCGATCGCGACGTCGCTCCGCAACGACCAGTTCGTCGTCTTCCTGCCCAGCTTCATCCTCTACAACATGGGCGTGCAGATGATCACCGGCGTGCTACCGTTCCTGACCGCAGCGGTGCTCGAGCGCGGCATTAAGGGTTCCGCGGACATTGCGATCCCAGGGATCTCCGCCGCGATCCCGCCCGTGGAGGCGATGCTCGGCGTCGCGATCCTTACGGTGATCGTCGCGCTGCCGTTCATGGTGAGGTACGCGCGTCACCTCGGGAAGCGCTGGGTCTACGCGCGGGGGATGCTCGTCGCCGCGATTGTGTTTCCGCTACTGTTCTTCGTCGGGCTCATCCCCGGCCCAGCAATCGCTCAGGCGCTTGTCTTCGCGGCGCTGATAGGAGTACCGCTGGCGGCCGTACAGACCTTCCCCAACGCGCTCATCGCCGACATTACGGACTACGACACGCTGCAAACCGGGATGCGCCGCGAGGCGACTTACTACGCGACCCAGGCGATGTTCGAGAAAGTCGCTTCCGCATTCGCGCCGGCGTTGCTCGCATTGCTGCTGTTCGTGGGATCCACCGTTGAGAACCCCCTTGGAGTGCGCCTCGTGGGACCGGTGGCCGGCGCCGCCACGCTGGTCGGTTACCTGGTGTTCCGACGCTACTGGCTGCCCGACACGGTCACCGAGGAGACGGTGCGCGAGGCCGGACGGTGAGCCTACGCATGGCGACGAGCCCGCCGGAGCGTGCCGGGAGAGAACCACCTACCAGACTAATCCGTCAGCCGTGTCCGGGCGCGCGGAGCCGAGGCAGGGTGCTGGTCTCAAGCGCGTACGGCAGCTGTGCGAGGGGCCAGACGTTCGAGTTCACCTCACTCGGAAACGCCACGCTCAAGAGCCTAGATGAGCCGATGACGCTGCATGAGGGCGAGCAGGGTTAGCAGCCCAAGGCCAACGGCACTCCTGCCGGATCTGCTACAGCATATAAAGCATTTAAGTGGTGCGTTCTTGGTCGGCGGCCACTCTCACGAGCACAGCGCTCAGGCCCAGATACTTGGGAAACATGCTGGTTGAACCCATTTCGAGAATTTTTTGGGACGCCCTTGTCGCATTTGCATTTCTTGACGTTATGTCACATTGCATGCACGTCGGTGCAGCCTGACGAGCAAGCGGAACCGTGTGTCAGTCGGCCAATTTGGCGAGCCGGGAGCGAAGGTCATCTAGCGCGGCGTCAGCACCCGCATAGAGTGACGAGATAACGTTGTCACGTTCGTGCGGATCCGCGTCGAGGTCGTACAGCTCTTCGGTACCGCTCTCGAATCGAATGAACTTCCAACGTCCGTCCGAGACCGTCACACCCGATGTGCCTTCTCGCACTCCGCTCCCGAACAGCTCTGAGTACAGGGTTGATCGGGAGCCGAGGCCGCCGCGAAGCGCACCAACGAAGCTAACTCCATCCACGACCACGTCGCGATCAACGGCCGCGAGGTCGAGGACCGTCGGAAACACGTCGGTCAGATTGACGAGCGCGTCCGAACGCCCGCTCGCCACGCCTGGGCCCGAGACAATCAAGGGGATGTGAATCCCTCCCTGGTAGAGCGAGTCTTTCGCTCGGCCTCTCGGGACGCCGGAGGCGACTCGCTGAGCCGTGCCATTGTCACCGACCACCATCACGACGGTGTTGGCGAAAACCGCCGGGTCCATCGAGGTCAGGAGTCGACCGATCTCGGTGTCCAGCGCCTCTACCATTGCTTCGAAATACTCCCGCGGTCTCCGTTCGAGGTCGCTGGCAGTCCCGGTGAGATCGTCGCGTGAATGGAGCGTTGCCGGGGGAAGATGAAGGGGATCGTGCGGTGCGTTGAAACCGATCCAGGTGAACCACTGTCCATTCTGTTGACTGATCCAAACGAGAGCATCATCGACGTTCACTGACGTCGCGTATCCAGTCTCGCGTGCTGCGAAGCCGTCTACCACGCGCTGCCATTGCTCGTAGTCGGGTAGCACCCCGG
>DASCOT010000029.1:0-32538 GCA_036012155.1 Acidobacteriota bacterium | reverse complement strand
CGTGCTCACGATCGAAATTCAGCGAATGCGCTCGCCAGGCCAGAGGCGACTCGTCGTCGACCGCCACCGCTCGCTGGTTGGCGAGCAGCCATTTCAACCCGCGGTCCACTACCGGATGGCTGACGGCCACGCCCGCTTCCCGAAGCGCATGGACGACTAGGCCGGTCGCATAGCCGTCTGACTCCGCGAGCAACGCTTCGTCCAGCTCGCCCGGGGACTCGAACGGCTCCTCAGCTCCACCCCAGCGCCACCCGCCGAACGACCACAGCGACCAGCCGCCATCGTGGCGCTGGTGCCTCCGCAGCTCCTCCAGCAGGTCCTCCTGTTCCGCCTCGGTGAGCAGGCCCTCGAGTCGCGTCGACGCGAGTAGCACCCACGTGCGGTTGAAGAGAGTGCGCTCGGTGAACGTCGCCCTGAGGTACCCGATCAGCTTTTCGACACCGGCCGACGCGGCGGGTTTCATGCTCGTCGCGTCGCTGCCGCCGGCGCCGACCGCCAGAGCAGCGAGCACCGCGCCGTGATAGACAGCCTCGACGCTCTCGAAAGGCTCCAGTCCGAACTGCAGCCAATCCCAGGCCCCGTCGGGCCGCTGCGTCTCCCAAAGCCTGGCGAATGCCAGGTGCGTCGCATGGTCGCTCACGCCGCCGTCGGCGGCCGTCAGGATCAGCGCGTTGAGAACCGCCTCCGTGCCTCGAGACTCGACCTTCTTGGCCTCATTGAACTCGTAGAGAAGCTCATGGTCTGCATAGGTCTCCACCCGCTCGATGACCTGCTGGAGTAGTCGACGCTCCAGAGGCGTCGGCGCGTTTGCGCCCATTGCATGCCGGAGAATCGGTCGCGACATCGCGTAGGGCAAGGTCGTGTGGCAGGAGACACAGCTGGTGGCGGCGTCGCCGGTTCGCAGGGGGGTGCCGGCGTCCAGCCAGATCTCCATGCGCGCGTCCAGATACCTAGCGACGTCCCGCGGATTCCACCCGGCGTCGGCGGAGCCGCCCTCCTGGGAGGATGCGTCCAGCGCCATCGCCGCCACGACCAACAGTGCGGCCGCGAGCCCTACGGCGTGCTGCAAGGAGCGATTCACGTTCGTCACATGGCCTCCAACTGCCTCGGTTCCCGGACCCTCCGGCTTGTGTCGAGGCTCAGGCTACCACTGTCGATCCGATCACGGCTCTTCGAGAGGGTTGATCGGCGACCGCTCGCCGCGCGCACTACCGTTCGCGGCTTGCCAGGCCGCCAGAGCTTCCTCGCCAAGATGGCAGGCGACCTCGTGTTCAGCGGTCAGCTGCCGCAATGTCGGACGCTCGCGAGCACAGCGCTCCTGGGCCAGGGGACACCGCGGATGGAAAGCGCAGCCCGACAGCGGTGCCGAAGGGTCTGGCGCGGCGCTCGGAGGGATCCGGGCATCCGGCGACCGCGCGGCCACCGGCGATCGCGGCACCAGCCGCGGCACGGCAGACCGCAAGGCCTGAGTGTACGGATGCGCCGGAGCGTTCAGCAGCTCAGTCGTAGGACCGCGCTCGATGATACGTCCGACGTACAGGACCGCCGTCCGCTCGCACAGCTTGGCGATCACCGCCAGATTGTGCGAGATCAGCAGATAGGCGAGGCGCCGCTCCTCACGCAGCCGCCCGATGAGCTCCAGGATCCGCGCCTGCACTGTCGCATCCAGCGCGCTCGTCGGCTCGTCGAGGACCAGCAACCGCGGCCGGACGGCAAGAGCCCGAGCCAGCGCCACCCGCTGTCGCTGCCCGCCAGACAGCTGATGTGGGTAGCGCTGTGCGTGTTCCGGCTCCAACTCGACCTCTGACAGATGCCGCTGTACCTGCTCGGCCACCTGACCTCGCGCCACGATGTCATGCGCAACCAGCACCTCGCGTAACGCCTCGCCCACTCTCATGCGCGGATCCAGGCTAGAGTCGGCGTCCTGGAAGACAATCTGCACCGCCTTCCGGAATCCCTTGAGCGCCCGCCCCCGCAACGCCTGGATCTCCTCACCATCGAGCCGCAGCTTCCCCGCCGAGAGCGGCACGAGCCGGGTCACGGCGCGCGCCAGCGTCGACTTTCCGGAGCCGCTCTCGCCGACGAGGCCCAAGCCGAACGGTCCGGCTGGCAACTCGAATGAGACCCCGTCGACGGCACGGACGCTGCCGAAGCGCACCTGCACGTCCTGCGCGCCAAGCAACGAGGGTGCCAGCTCGCTCATGATGTTCCCTCCGCCACGGCCAACACCGGCACCGCGTCGACAAGCTCTCGAGTGTAGGGCTCGCGAGGACTCGCGAGCAGCTGGCGGGTGGGGCCAGCTTCGACGAGCTTGCCGTCCCGCATCACGGCCACTCGATCGCACAGCTCGGCCAGCACGGACAGGTCATGACTGATGAAGAGAACCGATAGCGAGCGTTCGTCACGTAGTCGACGCAACAACTGCAAGATCTCGGCCTGCACGGTGACATCCAGTGAGCTTGTGGGCTCGTCGGCCACCAGCACCTGCGTGCCGAGGGCTAGCGCCAGCGCGATCGCAACGCGCTGTGCCTGGCCGCCCGACAGCTGGTGCGGATAGCGATGCAGCAGCTCGGGATCGAGCAGGACGCAGCTCAGAGCTTCCTGCGCGCGGCGCTGCGCTGCCGAGCGTGACAGGCCGTGCAGCCTCAAGGCGCGGCGCACGACGTCGCCTACCCGGAACACCGGATTGAACGCCGACACCGGATTCTGAAAGACCATCGCGATCCGCCGCCCTCGCATGCCACGCAGCCAGGTCTCGGAGCGTCCCACAAGTTGTTCCCCTTCCAGCAGGATGCTGCCCGACACTTGCGCGCCGACCTTGCCTGCCAGACCCAGTAGCGCATAGGCGGTGAGCGACTTGCCGGCACCGCTCTCTCCGGCCAGACCAACGATCTCACCCTCCGACAGGTCCAGCGCCTCGAGCTCGACCACACGTCGATCGCCGAAACGGATCACCAGGTCGAATACCTGTAGTCGGACATCCTTCCGGGCGGTACCGGCTGCCTCGCCGGCGCTCATGAGGGCAGCATGGAGCGTTTCGGATCGAGAAGGTCGCGCAGACCATCGCCGATCAGGTTGGACGCCATCGCCGCGAGCAGGATGGCGGCGCCCGGGAACGTCACGACCCACCAGTGCGTCAGGAAGTAGGAGCGCCCCTGGCTCACCATCAGGCCCCACTCCGGGATCGGGTCCTGCGCGCCAAGACCGAGAAACGACATCGCGGCCGACACCAGGATCACCCCGCCCAGGTCGAGCGAGACCTGCACGAGGATCGGAGTCACGGCGTTCGGCAGCACGTGCCGGAAAACGATGCGGGCGTCGCTCAACCCGAGAGCACGACAGCTCTCGACCAGCTGTCGCCCCGCTACCGAGGACGCCTGGCCGCGGGCCAGGCGCGCGTACCAAGGCCACCAGGCAACCGCCAGCGCGATCGTTGCCGAGCCGATGCTCGGCGTCAGCACCGCCACCAGAGCTAGCGCCAGCAGCAGGGGCGGAAAGGCGAGAAAGATATCGACCACCCGCATGATGACGTCGTCGACGCGGCCGCCAAAGTAGCCTGCCACGATGCCCAGGGGCACGCCGACGGCACAGGCCAGCAACAGAACGAGCACCGCGATACGCAAAGAGACGCGGGCACCGTACAAGACCCGAGTCAGGAGATCGCGGCCCAGCTGATCCGTGCCGAACGGATGGCTCCAGGAGGGCGGCTCCAGTGTTTCCTCCAAATGCACCGCGGCGGCTACGTCGGCCGGTGACGGCGACAGCAGCGGTGCCGACAAGGCCAGCACCGCCAGAACCAGGCCCAGCGCCGAGCCCAGAGCCAGCAGCGGGTTGTTTCTTGCGTGCGCAACCGCTGCAGTGCTCGAATCCGCCAGCCGTCGCCTCTCCTCGATCTGGCTCATCGCAATCGAATCCTGGGGTCGATTACGGTCTGCAACAGATCGACGGCGAGGTTGCCGAATACGTAGGCCAACGCGACGACGAGCGTGATGCCGACGATCGCCGGGGTGTCGACCGACTGCACCGCCAGGGCAGCGTAGAGTCCGAGCCCTGGCCAGTTGAAGATCGCTTCGACCAGGAACGTGTTGGCCAGCGAGTAGGCAAAGATCAGGGCGATCACGGTGATCACGGGATTGAGGGAGGGCTTCAACGCGAATCGCCCGAATACGGCGGCTTCCGAGAAGCCGAGCGACCGGACCATCTGGATGTGGGTGTCGCCGAGCGTCTCGAGCACTGAGGCACGGACCATGCGGGCGACGACACCCATCGGATAGACGGCCAGCACGAACGCCGGCATGACCAAGTGAGCCAAGGCGCTGCGCAGCACCGGGCCGTTGAGCCCGACCAGCGCGTCGATCACGCTTATGTGCGTATAGCTGATCAGCGGGCTGGTGTAGTAGAGGGCCGGGTCGTAGCGGCCTGCGACCGGCAGCAGCGCGAGCTTCTCGAAGAAGATCAGCTGCAGCATCGGCGCCAACCAGAAGACCGGCATGGACACGCCGACGACCGACAGTAGCCGCACCAACACATCGGCGAGGCGACCCTTCCAGCGCGCCGAGATCAACCCCAAGGGGATTCCCGCCATGAGTCCCAGCATCAGCGCCGCGCCGACGAGCTCGATCGAAGCAGGCAAGCCGACCGCAATGTCCGCGAGCACGGGCCGGCGGGTACGCGTCGACACGCCCCAGTCGCCGATCGCCAGGCCGCGCAAGTAATCCCACAGCTGCTCTCGTAACGGCCGATTGAATCCGAGGTCTTGGCGCACCTGTTCCAGCACCTCGGCAGGCACGTGGCCACCGACCCAGGTGGCAGCGGGATCGCTCGGGATCACCCGCGAGATGATGAACGTCAGCACCGCCACGCCGACGACCACCAACAGCCCGGCCGCCACGCGGCGGCCCACGTACCGAATCAAAGTCGTCCATTCAGATCCCACGGCATGGGCATTTCCCACAGCTGGGCCCCCACGTCAACTGTAAGAGCGGTCGTCGTCGCCACGCGCCGTGCTAGGATCGCCGCCTCCTCACGGCAATCCGCGCCCCCCCCGCGCGCGCCGCCATAGGCAACGAGCCCCTTCCACAGGACACTGACCGCATGTCGGACAAGCGTCTCGGGATCGACGTCGGCGGAACGTTCGTGGACTTCGTGTTGCTCGACGAACGGTCCGGTCGTACGCGCATCGACAAGGTCCACGCCACCGGCCCGTTGCAGGACCGCTGTTTCGAAGGTTTCGAGCGGCTCGGCCTAGAGCTGCGCGATCTCGGTATGCTGATTCACGGCTCGACCCTGGTAATCAACACCATCGTGCAGGAGTCGGGAGCGCGCGTCGGCCTGATCACCACCGCCGGTTTCCGTGACGTGCTGGAGCTCGGTCGAGGCAATCGGGCGGATATCTACGACCTGTTCTACAAGCCGCCGCCGCCCCTGGTTCCCAGGCATCGAAGGCACGAGGTAAGCGAGCGCATGAGCTATCAAGGCGAAGTGCTCGAGCCTCTCGACGAGGAGGGCGTCGCCGCAACCCTGGCGTTGCTCGACGAGCAGCGGGTAGAGGCTATCGCCATCTGCTTCCTTCACGCCTACGCGAATCCGACCCACGAGCAGCGTACGGCAGAGCTCGTTCGGGCCGCGTTGCCAGGCGTCTCGGTCAGCGCTTCCTCCGATCTCGTGCGTGAGCACCGGGAGTTCGAGCGCACCTCGACAACGGTGCTCAACGGCTACGTCCAACCGCGCATGAGTCAGTATCTGTCGAGCCTCGAGACCGGTCTGCGCGAGAGCGACTACGAGGGCCCGTTTACGGTCATGCAGTCGTCGGGCGGCATGACGTTCGTCGACGGTGCGAAGCAGGCGCCCATCCGAACCGTGCAGTCGGGTCCCGCCGGCGGTGTCATCGCCGCCACCGCGCTGGGCGCCGAGCTCGGCGTCGCGAACCTGGTATCGGCGGACGTGGGCGGGACAACGTTCGACGTGGCGCTGGTTGTCGACGGCAAACCACTCGAGAAGGGCGAGACGACGATCGGCCGCCGTCCGGTGCTGCAACCGACGATCGACATCGTCTCCATCGGCGCCGGTGGCGGCAGCATTGTCTGGCTCGACGATGAGCACGGGCTGCAGGTCGGACCGCGCAGCGCCGAAGCGCATCCGGGGCCAGCCTGCTTCGGCCTGGGCGGCGAGGAACCGACGGTCACCGATGCGCAGGTCGTGCTCGGCTACCTGGATCCCGACTTCTACCTCGGGAATCGTATGGTGCTCGACCGAGCTGCTGCCGAGCGCGCCATCGGGTCACATATCGCGCGACCTCTGGGTATGGAGATCACCGCCGCAGCCAACGGCATCCTCCAGCTCACCAACATGGGCATGACCCACGCGATCCGTCGAATCACCATCGAGCGCGGCCACGACCCACGCGACTTCAGCCTGTTGTGCTTCGGCGGCGGCGGCGGGCTGTTCGCCAGCGCGCTGATGCGGGAGCTCGAGCTACCGCGGGCGATCATTCCCGTCGATCCGGCAACGTTCTCTGCCTGGGGCTTGCTGACCGCTGCCTATCGAGAAGATGCCGTGCTGACGGCAGTCCGGTCGCTCTCGGAGCTCAGCAACGATGAGCTGGGGAGGCTGCTCGCCGATCTCGACGGCGACGCACTTGGCAAGCTTCGCACCGAGGGAATCGACACGGAGCAGGCACAGCTGCACCATTTCGGCGACCTGCGGTACAGCGGCCAGG
The DNA here is from genome assembly GCA_036012155.1 of Acidobacteriota bacterium. Classification (GTDB taxonomy): domain Bacteria; phylum Acidobacteriota; class UBA890; order UBA890; family WLXD01; genus DASCOT01. The sequence continues at coordinate 25,820 of DASCOT010000029.1, read as the reverse complement.
AGCACACGGTCAAGGTTCCCATCCTCGCCGACGACCTCGCGGCAGGTGGCGTCGACTCCCTCCGCCACCGCTTCCACACGCTGCACGAGCGCGCCTATGCCCACGCCCTCCCCGATCACGCCGTCGAGCTGGTCAACCTTCGTGCCCTGGCAGAAGTGCCCACATCACCCCCGGGAATCGGCGCGCCGCCGGCACGTCAGGGCGAGCTGCAGGCAAAATCCGTGCGGCAGGTTTGGCTGCACGGGGAGGATCGACCGATCGAGTGTCCCGTCTACGATCGCGCTCGACTCATCGGCGGTGACCGCCTGCCGGGACCGATGATCGTCGAGGAGTGGACATCGACGACTCTCGTCGGGGTGAGCCAAGATCTATCGGTCGACACGCAGGGCAACCTGATCGTCGGAGCCAGCTGACCCGTCACCCAAGGTTTGCGCCTGATGCAGCGTGTGGGGAATGCATCACCCGCCTACGGGATCCCGGGCGTTGTCTCTCGCCGGAGATCGCGGACAAGCACGGCGTTCGGGTAGACGGGATTGTCGACGTAGCCGGAGGTCGACGTCGTCAGCACGCGTTGGTATGCCATATCGCCCAACAGCACGGCCGGGGCCGCCTCGAGCAGACGGACCTGCAGTCGCCGGTACACCTCGGTCGCCGCTGCTCGATCGACGCCGAGCAACCGCTGCGCCTCGCTCATCAGCGGGTCGAGTTCGCGGTCAGAAAACCGCGTCACGTTGTAGTGCGGCGGATCCTCGGTGCCGAACAACGGTGCGAACCAGGTAGGCGGCGCCGGGTAGTCCGGCCACCACAGCATCAACATCATGTCGATGGCCTTCGAGGGATCGGGCGTCTTGGCAGTCGCCCACAGCAGCTCCCAGAGCATGGGGCGCGGCTCCACTACGATGTTGAGCGCCGCCAGGTTGGCCTTCACCACCATCGCGGCCAGGACTTCCTCTGGCTCTTCGGGAAGAAACCCGAGGTCGAGCCGCAGGGTTTCGCCGCCGGGCCCATAGCCGGCCTGCTGCAATAGCCTGACCGCCCTGCCCGGATCGTATTCGTACAGCTGCAGGCCGTGCGACTCTCCCGGCATGCCGTGGGGAATCAAACCGTGAGCGCGGGTGAGCGCGCCGTGGGAGGCAGCCACCAGCCCCTCATAGTCGATACCGTACGAGATCGCCTGGCGCACGCGGTGATCCGACAGCGCGCCTCGTTTGGTGTTGAGTAGCATGAGCATGTTCTGGAACGACGCGATCGACGTGGTCTGGAACCCGCGCCTCCCCTCGAAGGATGCCCAGAGCTGCGGGGTCAGCTTCTCGACGAAGCTCAGTTCACCGGCGTTCAGGAGCTGTGCTGCCGTGTTGGGCTCCCGCACCACACGAAAGACCACGTTGCGGTAGTGATGCGGTTCCCACCCACCCCAGTAGGCGCCGTAGGCCTTGAGCCGAAGCTCGACCTCTTGGCCTCGGTGCCAGGCGTCGACGGTGTAGGGACCGGTGCCGGCATCGTTACCCTCTGCGAACCATTCGCCCAGCGCCTCGGCGGGAGCCGCCCGGACGTCGTAGATCTCGCCCTGGTAGGCCGCCGCTGCGATCAGATCGATCGGCGCCGGGTACCGCAAGTGAAAGACCACGGTCAGCGGGTCGGGCGCCACGATGGTCTCGACCGCGCTCCAGATGTACGCCGATCCCAGCCCGAGATCGATATTCCGGTCGAATGCTTCCTTTACGGCACCAGCCGTCAGCTTCCGGCCGGTGTGGAAGGTCACACCGGCCCGCAAGCGGAAGGTCCACTGAAGCCCGTCCGGAGTGACCTCGAAGCTTTCCGCCAACAGTGGTCGCACCGTATCGGTGGCCGGATCGTAGCGCGTCAGCCCCTCATACATCAGAGGCATCGCCTTGACCTCATTGGAGGCATGCGTGCCGGGATCCCAGCCGATCATCACCTCGTTGGTAGACGCGATGTTGAAGACCGCAGGATCCGAGGGTCTGGTGTCTTCGGCGGACGGGGCGCACCCCTGTAGCAGCACCGATAAGCTCACTGTGGCTGCCAGCGCGAGGCCGATCCAATCTCTGCTCACTCGGTACCACCTGTCGCTTGACCTGACACCGCTGAACCTTTAGCAATAGCGACGCGTTGTCGCGTCGCATCAATCAGAAACCGAACGCGAGCATCTCACGCGAGGCATCCGTGACGACAGATCTCGACCCGATCACCATCCAGGTCATCCGCGGCGCCATCAAGGCCGTCGCCGAAGAGATGATGGTGAGCCTGATCAAGACAGCCCACAACCCGCTGATCTACGAGGTGCAGGATTTCGGGGTCGGCTTGAGCTCACACCACGGCCACCTGCTTGCTGACGGCTCGGGCCTGCCGGGCTTCATCGGCTGCCTGCCGCGTACGGTACAGAGCGGCCTTCAGGTGATCGGCGCCGACGGGTTCGCGGAGGGCGACATCGTGCTCAGCAACGAGCCCTACGACACCGGCACGCACATCAGCGACACAGTGGTCTACATGCCGATATTCCACGATGGCCGGCTGGAGGCGTTCTCGGCCATCATGGCGCACTGGGCCGACATCGGTGGCAGGACGCCCGGTGGCTGGTGTCCGGATTCCACGGATGTGCATCAGGAGGGGCTCATCTTCCCGCACCTGAAGCTCCATGACGCCGGCGAGCTGAACCGCGAGTTGCATCGCTTGATTCTCGCCAACGTGCGGTTCCCGAGCGTTGTCGAGGGCGATCTCAACGCCATGATCGCGGCCTGCCGCACCGGTGCGCTGCGCTACGGAGCGCTTTGTGAGCGGTACGGTGCCGACGCGCTCCGGGACGCCATGGCACAGGTGTTCGACCAGTCGGAGCGCCGCATGCGGCGCGAGATTACCGCGATCCCCGACGGCGAGTACAAGGCCGAGACACACATGGATCACGACGGCGTCGAGATCGACAAGCCGTTCACCATGCGGGTGTCCGTCACCGTCGACGGTGACGAGTTGCGCATCGACTGGGAGGGTACCGATCCGGTGACCAAGGGTCCGGTGAACCACCCTGGTCCGGGGACTGAGGCACTGGGCGAGGTAGCCATCAAGTCCCTACTGATGCCCATGGAGCCGATGAACCACGGTCACCTGCGCCCGATCTCCGTCACCATGCCGGACGATACGGTGGTCAACCCCTCGTACCCCGCACCGTCGGACTCGTACGGCTACGTGGGCGAGATGGTCATTCACCTGGTGGTGCGGGCGCTATCGGCGGCGATCCCCGAGCTGTGCCCCGCGTGCACCTACCAGCTGTGCGCTGCCAGCTTCTACCGCATGGACCCGCGGGCCGGCGATCCGTTCATCCTCGGCGAGCCCGTCGATGGTGGCGGTGGCGCCCTACCCCACGATGATGGGCCCAGCGGCACGATCTTCGTCGGTGACGGCGACGCCCCGAACACCCCCGTGGAGGTGATCGAGGGCCGCTTCCCCATCCTCATGCGGCGCTACACCTTCAACCCCGCGGGCGCCGGACCCGGCAAGTACCGTGGCGGCTTCGGAGTCATCCGCGACTACGAGATGCTCGAGGACGACATCCTGGTTCAAACGGCCAATGAGAACAGCGTTTGCCCGCCCTGGGGATTGTTCGGCGGCGAGAGCGCCGGGGCTAGCAAGATCGTGCTCTGGGTGGGTAGCTCGAGGGAGAAGGTCACCTCGGGCCGCTTCGCCGACCTCGGTCCGTTCAATCGCGGCGATCGCGTGAGCGTGCGCACTGGGGGCGGCGGCGGCTGGGGCAACCCGAAGGAGCGCGATCCCGACCGTGTGCGCGACGACGTGCTGAACGAGTTCATCACTGCCGAAGAGGCAGCATCTATTTACGGCATCACCATCAACGCTGAGGACCATCATGCTTAGTCGCGCCGGAATTCCCGTGCTGCTCGTCGCCGTGGCCGCGAGCGCCGTCGCGCAGGAGCCGGTCGAGCTCGACGTGGTGTCGCGGATCAAGGAAGAGGCCTTCCAGCACTCTCGGGTGCTCGACACGTTGAGCTACTTGAGTGATGTCTACGGACCACGCCTCACCGGGAACCCGGCCTACTACGAGGCCGCCGTGTGGGCCAAGGAGATGCTGGAGTCGTGGGGCCTCGACAACGTGCACTTCGATCCCTATCGGGACGACCTGCGTGGCTGGGACATCGAGTCCTATTCCGTGGAGATGGTCGAGCCACGCTATATGAACATCACCGCGCTGCCCGACGCCTGGACAAGCGGTACCGACGGCGAGGCGATCGGCGAGCCCCTCGTGGTCGATTACACCTCACTAGAGGCGCTACGGGCGCTCCGCGGTCAGTTGCGCGGCCGCATCTTGCTCTCTCCCGAAGTTCGCAAGCAGGGCAAGCGGCGTGAGGGCGTGTTCACCGACGAGCAGCTGGCCCACGCTGAGAGCCACCTCGACCCGGACAACGACGACAACCTGGACAACGCGGACCTGGAGCCCTCTTCGGGCCGCAGAAGAGGAAGCCCTACCGAGGCGCTCGAGCTCCAGCAATTCCTCCTCGATGAAGGGGTTGCTGCGGTCATTCGCGGCAGCGACAAGGCGCCGGGCGTGCTCGACGCCAATCAGCAGCGCTTCACTCGCCGAGGCGACCTCAAGCCGGTGCCGCATTTCTCCATCAGCGCGGAACAGCACGGCCGCATGCTGCGGATGATCGAGCGCGGCGCCACGATCACGCTGAAGCTGCATCTCGACGTCAGCTTCTATACCGACCCCCGGTATCACACGAACATCATCGCCGAGATTCCCGGCACCGATCTTCGTGACCAGCTGGTGCTCGTCGGTGGCCACTTCGACTCCTATCACAGCGGTACGGGCGCAGCCGACAACGGCGCCGGCTCCGCTACCACCATGGAGGTCATGCGCATTCTCAAGACCCTGGGTGTCGAGCCCCGCCGAACAGTCCGGCTGGTGCTCTGGGGTAGTGAGGAGCAGGGCCATCTCGGGTCACGCGGCTACATCGCCAAGTACGTCGCCGACCCGGACACCGGCGCCGATCTCGGCGAGCTCGACCGGATCTCCGTGTACTTCAATCACGACAACAACGGACACAACATCCGCGGCATTCACGGTCAGGGCAACGAGGCGATCCGCCCGATATTCGAGCGCTATCTGGAGCCGTTCCACGCCATGGGCGCCGAAACGGCCAGCGTGGAAAACGCCGGCGGCACCGATCACCTGGGCTTTAACGCTGTCAACATCCCGGCTTTCGAGTGGATCCAGGACCCGCTCCAGTACCACACTACGCAGATTCACTCGAGCATGGATGTCCTGGACTACGTCACCGAATCTGCCCTGAAGCGCAACGCCGCGATCATCGCGACGTTCGTCTACCACGCCGCCATGCGCGACGAGATGATGCCGCGCAAGAGGTTGGGTGAGCGCTAGCCCGCGGGCACTACGGACGATGGCTGTAGGGCTCGATGATGAGCTCCGAGCCCGTGTAGTTGCCGTCGGGAGTCACCGACGGCAGCCGGTACTCCGGATTGCTGAGTATGGCGAACACCGCGGGATCGCCCTGCCTGAGCTTGTCCGGGGTGTTGAGCTTCCACTCCCGGCCAATGCGATCGAGCCGCCCGGGCAGATCCTGCGCTCCGAGGAGTGAGGTGAACGCCCAGTAGATGTACTCGGAGCCCATACAGTCGTAGTCGCAGGTCTCGTCGTCGTACGAGTACCAGGCGCCGACCGGATACTCGTTGGGAACTCCGAGAAACCGCCCACCGCGGGCGAGGTCCATTGCATTGGCGATCGCCGTGCCGGGCACACGACCGAAGACCTCGGGGTAGGCGCCTCCCCAGCCGTAGTCGGACACCATGTGCAGGATCTCTTCCAGGGCGGTGTCGAACACGCCCCGCGCACGGGCGTTCGGGATGGTCTCTTCGTCGTAGAGTCCCTGGCCGCGCGGCCGCTCGCTCCGGGGCACACCGCGAATCTCGCCCTGCGTCTTGGTCATGGTGATGGCGCCACCTTGGTCGAGCAGCGCCCGCATGATCTTCGGGTTGTCCGGCACCCCGTCTTCGTCGTTGTCGATGTACTGGGCCAGCACCCCGGCGGCGTGCAACAACTTGTCGTCGGCGGTGGTGTTGGTGGCGTAAATCGGCACACCGAACACCTCGACCTTCTTGGTGAAGGCCACCGCGTCCGATTGCTGAGCCAGCAGCTCGGGAGCCGCGAGGATCGCGCCGAGACCGAGCAGAACCAAAGGCGAGTTGCGCAGGCTCATGTGGCGCGCTTGTCCTTGATGACGGTGACCCGATGCATACGTCGATAGTGGGGCAGGTAGTCGGCAACGGCGTAGTGCTGTGTGACCCGGTTGTCCCACATCGCCATCGAGTGCGGGCCCCATCGGAAGCGGACCTGGAACTCCGGACAGTCGATGTGGCCGAACAGATAGGCGAGTAGGCGATCGCTCTCGGCCTGTTGCAGGCCGAGAATCTGCCGAGTGAACGACCGGTTGACGTTGAGGAAGCGCCTCCCGGTGACCGGGTGCGTGGGGGCGACAGGGTGGACCGCCGAGCCGACGTTGGCCATGGCAGCGTTGAGGCTCTCGACACCTCCCTTGGCCACGTAGTCGTTACGGAAAGCGCCCATGTCATGCACCGCCGATGAACCGTCGACCAGGCTCCTCATGTCCTCGGGCATCGCTTCGTAGGCTGCGTACATGTTCGTCCACAGGGTATCTCCGCCGCTGGTCGGTACCGTATGGGCAAACAGGACCGCCGCGAACGGCGGATCCGATTTGAAGGTCAGGTCGGTGTACCAGTCGTCGGTGTCTGGCGGCCGCTGCGCGTCGTTCTCCAGCAAGGTGATGCTCGGGAAGCCCTCCACGTGCGGATAGACGGGGTGCGGGCCGTCGAGCTCGCCGAAGCACTCAGCGAATCGAAGATGTGATTCCGGTGTGATCTCTTGGTCTCGGAAGAAGATCACGAGGTGCTCCATCAACGCGTCATAGACCGCATCGACGGTAGCGGTGTCGATCGGTGCAGATAGGTCCACTCCGCCGATCTCGGCGCCGATGATCGGTGTCAGGCGGTCAACCCGAAGCTCCGGCACGCTCACTCGCTCGGTTGGAAGACACAGAAGATCTTCTTGACCGTTCCGACGCTGTCCCACTGATATGACATCCCCTTCGGCACCAGGTAGGTGTCGCCGGCCTGGAATGTGTGTGCCGTACCGGTGCCGTCGGTGATCGTAACCTCGCCTTCCAGGATGTGCGCCAGCTCGTTGCGGTCGAACGGAAGCGGACGCGTGTGCATCTCGGTGGTTGACCACAAGCCAACCTTCATCTGCCGGGTCGCGTCCTCGAAGAGGATGCTCATCGTCTGCTCAGGCACCTCCCCGACGTACCGCGACGTGTCCTGCTCGCCTATGGGGTCGGGGGCGGTCTCGAGGTCGATCTTGATGGGGCTCAGCTCGGTCATGTTGCTTGCCTCCTGACGGTAGCGTGCCACCGCAAGAATTGCTCTGACCCTCGAGACCGCAACTCGGGCCGCGGGGCCGCTTCGCGTTCAGCCCTGCGATGGTACGGTCTGCTCGCCACCAGCGTCGAGGTTCGCTGACCCATGAGGTCGCGTTTCGTCAGGAGTCGAACGGTTTTCGCCGGTCCCAGGTGACCACCCTTGAGCACGTTCCACGAGTCCCAGCGACGAGCACCCGCGGAAGTGTGGGAGCTGTTTCGCGAGCATACCGAGCTGCGTGCAGTCATCGATGCCGCTCTGGAAGGCCGGGTCGGGTCGATCCGCCATGCGTCCGAATCGCGCCTGACTGCCGCGGAGCTTCGGGTCGGCTGTTACAGCATCTTCGGCGGCGATGCCGGAAGCGATCAAGCCGAGCATCTCGTTCGTAGCGCCGGCGGCCCGGCCGAGTTGGTCTACACCGGCGAGCCTTGGCGGCGTCGCATCATCGAGTTCCATGGAGCCCACGCGGTGCCAGATCCGATGCAAGGCTTCGACCCCTCTGGGCTCGACACCGTGGCGCTCTCGGGCCGGGCAGATCAGATACCTGAGGGATTCGAGGTCAGGCGCCTCACGTGCGCCGACGCCGCCGCTCTCGGGCCTGAGCTGTCGCCCAACGGTATGGACGTATATGAATCGCCGGAGGCGTTGATCGAGCACGGTGTCGGCCGCGTCGCCGTGACCGATGATGGCCAACTGGCCTGCGTAGCAAGCTCCTACGCCGCCGCGCTCGAGCATATCGAGGTGGCGATCGCGACCGCCGAGCGTTGGCGCGGCCGCGGTCTGGCGACCGCCGTCGCAGCACGATTGGCGCACGATTGCCTGGAGCGTGGTGTCACTCCCGAGTGGAACGCCTCCAACCCCGTATCGCAGCGCCTGGCGCTTCGGCTCGGCTACCGCACCCGTGGCACGGTGACGATCCTGCGACTCCGAGATCGCACCGCCCCTTAGCGGTTCTCGACGAACCGTCCCAGGGGCTGCTCCAGGGTCGGCATGCCGAGCTCTTGCAGCTCATAGGTTACCCGCAGGGCCGGGACGTTGATCTCCACCAGGTGGCGCAGGTCGATCGGCGTCGCGATCAGCACCAGGTTGCAGGGCGTGGCGTTGATGGTCTCCTGCAACTCGCTGATCTGCTCGTCCCCGTAGCCCATTGCCGGGAGACACATCTCGGTCTGGTCGTACTTGGCAAACGTCTCGGCGATGCTGCCGACCGCGAATGGCCGCGGATCGACAAGCTCGGCAGCGCCGAACTTCATTGCCGCGATCACGCCGGCGCCGTACTCCATCTCGCCATGGGTAAGCGTCGGGCCGTCCTCGATGACCAGCACGTGCTTGCCAGCAATCTCCTCGGCGCCATCGACGAACTGCGGCGAGGCCGCGTCAATCACCAACGCCCCCGGGTTGCATGCGGCGATGTTCTCGCGCACTTCCTGGATGTTCTCGGGCGCCGCGCTATCCATCTTGTTGATCACCACGACGTCGGCGCGACGGAGATTCGCCTCGCCGGGGTAGTAGGCGATCTCGTGGCCCGGACGATGCGGGTCGACGACGACGATCTCCAGGTCGGGAGCGATCAGCGGCAAGTCGTTGTTGCCGCCGTCCCAGACAATGATCTCGGCCTCCTTCTCCGCCTCCGCCACGATGGCGCCATAGTCGACCCCCGCATAGACGACGGCACCACGACGCACGTGTGGCTCGTATTCCTCGCGCTCCTCGATGGTGCACTCGTGCTTATCCATGTCCGCGAGCGTCTCGAAGCGTTGGACCCGCTGTTTGACGAGATCTCCGTACGGCATCGGATGGCGGATGACGACCACCTTCTTACCCAGCTCTTGAAGTATCTCCACCACCCGGCGGGTCGTCTGGCTCTTGCCGCAGCCGGTCCGTACAGCACAGATCGATACCACCGGAACCGCTGCGCGAACGGTGCCGGTCTTCATGCCCATCAGCCGAAAATCGGCCCCGGCAGCGGTCGTGCGTGATGCCAGGTGCATGACGTAGTCGTAGGAGACGTCGCTGTAGGCGAACACCGCCTCATCGATATCATGCTCGCGGATCAGTGCCTCAAACTCGTCCTCCGAGCGAATCGGAATGCCCTCAGGGTAGAGATCGCCCGCCAGCTCCGCGGCATAGGTGCGCCCCTCGATATCGGGGATTTGAGTCGCCGTGAAAGCCACGACTTCGTAGCGATCGTTGCCGCGGAAGTAGGTGTTGAAGTTGTGAAAATCGCGGCCGGCGGCGCCGAGGATGATGACGCGCTTGCGGGACATACTCTCTCCTCAGATGTCGTGCTTCGGAAGACGGAAAGACGAGGAGCGGGAAGGCTATCCGGCCGGCGTCCGGGAGGCAAACCTCGCCTAGACCGTGCCGGGACGGAACGGCGCCTAACCGGTAACGGGCTCCGTCGTTAGCCGTCCGAGACGCTCATTGCCAGCTTCGGTTACCAAGAAAGTCTCGCCTAGGGTCATCGCCTGCCCCCGGTCGCTGTCCATCAAGATCATGTGCATGAAGAACACCTGCCCTGGCACCACAAGCACCGGATTGCCGTGATACAGCATCGGCCAATCCATCCAGTTCGGCGCGAACGTCGTCCCCAAGGAGTAGCCGCAGGCGTTGAGTCGTGCGCGCGCGTAGCCGGCTTCGTCCAAGACTCGAGCATGGGCATCGAACACTTCGCCCAGCGGTCGGCCCGGCACCAGGGTCTCGGCGCACGCCGCGAGCGCCTCGGCGCAGACGCCGTGCATCGTCGCGTGCTCTGGCAGCGCCCTGCCGATCGGGATCGTGCGCATCATTGCCGAGTGGTAGTGGCGGTACACGCCGGCGAACTCCAGCGTGAGCTGATCCTCGACGTCGAGCCTTCGGCGACCCGAGAAATACCGACAGAGCAGCGCATTCCGCCCCGATCCGATGATGAACTCGTTGCCAGGATAGTCGCCGCCGCCACGCAACACCGCTCCCTGCATGGCGGCGAGGATCTCGGCCTCGTCGGCGCCAGGGTGCGCCAATTCCCACGCCGCCTCGAGTGCGTCGTCGGCCAGTCGGGCCGCCTTCCGGACGTACTCGATCTCCCCCGGCGACTTCACCAACCGCAGCTCCGACACCATCTCGGAGCAGTCCTCCAGCACGGCGAAGTCCTGCAGCGCGGCGTTGAGCCGCAATGCGTTGCGCCCGGTGAGCCCGTACGCCTCGTACTCCACCCCCAGACGCGCTCCCGAGAGCCCGAGCTCATCGAGCAGGTCACGCAACGCATCCGCCGGGCTAGCGTCATCACGGTCCACCCAGATCCGGATATCCTCGATGTTCGACGTATTCTGAGCCTGGCGCAGGTCGGGCGCCCGGGTGATCAACGCCACGCGACCGTCGGCGGTGAGCACGAGACATTGAAAGAACACGTAGCCGAACGTGTCGTATCCAGTAAGCCAGAACATCGACTCCTGACGGAACATCAGCAGCCCGTCGATGCCTGCTGCCCTCATCCGCCCGATCAGCGCCTGGCGTCGGGTCTCGATCTCCTCGGCGGTGAAGTGTAGTGCCATATCCCTCTACCAGGCAGTGCCGCGAGGCGGGGTCGGCACGGGCGGTGTCAACGCTACGAGTCCGGGCCGCTGATCTCGAACCCCGCCGGCGGCTCCTGGCCCAGCAGGTGCTCAACGAAGTAATCCCAGGTACGTCGAACGATGTACGGCTCGCTGGCGTAGCCATGGTTGCGGTTCGGCATCACCAGCATGTCGAAGTCCCGGTTGTGTTTGATGAGCTCGTCGACCAGCAAGAGTGTGGCGTTGGGGTGCACGTTGTCGTCCAGCGAGCCGTAGGTGAGCAGTAGCTTGCCCTGCAGATTCTCCGCCATCAGGTGGTTGGCCTGACTGTCGAAGTTGTCGCCACCGCCCGGAAGCTTCTCCAGCAGGCCGTGGTACTTCTCTCCCCAGCCCCAGGAGTAGCTTCGTTGGTCGTGGTTGCCGGCGCCCGAGACTGCGACCCTGTAGAAGTCGGGAAACTGCAGGATGGCGTCGGTAGAGGAGAATCCGCCGCCGGAGTGACCATAGATGCCCACCCGGTCGAGATCGATCTGCGGGTGCTGCACGGCGAGCTGCTTGATCGCCGCTATGTGATCGGGGAGCCCGTTGTCACGCATGTCGCCGTAGTAGGCATCGTGGAACGACTTGGAGCGGAACGGCGTCCCCGTGGCGTCGATCTGAAAGACGATGAACCCGACCTCCGCAAGAGCTTGAGCGGAGCCCCGGGGATTGGCGGTGAACCCTCGCGCGCCGACGGCGCCGATCTGCGGGCCCGGATAGATGTAGTCGATCAGCGGGTAGCGCAACTCCGGGTCGAAGTCGGATGGGAAGTAGAGGAATCCATACAGGTCCGTCACCTGGTCGCGCGCCTTTACCTTGAAGGGCTCGGCGGGGTGCCATCCGGTCGCTTCGAGCGCCGACAGGTCAGCCTCCTCCAGGGTGCGCAGGATCTGGCCGTCGGCCCGCCGCAGCACGGTCACCGGCGCAGTGTTGCGCATCGAGTACGTATCGACCACGAAATTGCCCGACTTGGACATGCCGACGGCGTGGTGCGAGTCCTCGGCCGTCACCCTCTGTAGCTGCGACCCATCGAGCTGCGCTCGGTAAAGCTGCGCAGCATACGGGTAGAGATCTGCTTCCTTGCCGTAGGTCTCGAAGTAGAGCCAGCCGTCGTCGGCCAGGTGGTGGATCCGCGCCGCTACCCAGGCACCACTGGTTACCTGATTGATCAACCCTTCGCCACCACCATCAAACCGGTACATGTGGCCCCAACCGCTGCGCTGCGACCACCACACCACCTGCTCGCCGTTACCCACCACACGCCAGTCGCCACCGTCGGGACTGAAACTGACGTTGAGGTCGACGAAGGTATCTGCGGTTTCCTCGAGCACCACGTGGCTGGCACCGGTAGTCGGATCGGCGCCGTACAGCGTGATGCGCTGGTGACCACGATGCTCTCGAGGGAAGAAGACCTTGCTGCTGTCGGCCGCCCAGCGTATTTCCACCTCACGGGGCCAATGCTCTTCGATGGGCGGGCTATCGAGCTCCACGGCGGCACCCGACACGACGTCGAAAACCCATGCTCTGTACATCGGAACGTTCTCATCGCCCGGAAGTGCGTAACGATAGCTGTGCAGGATGGGTCGCCCTAGGTGCGTTTCGATGAGGTGCATCTGGCCGACCTCACGCTCATCGAGTCGCGTGGTCGCGATCTTGGTGGAGTCGGGTGACCAGACCACAACCGGGGACAGCTTCGTCGCGCGTCGGCGGGAGGTGATCTCCGAACAGCAACCCTCGGCAACCTGGCCGTATCCGTAGTGGGGCTCACCGTCCTTGCTGAGCTGCGTCTCCTCGCCGGACGCCAGCTCGCGCACCCACAGGTTCTCGTCGCGCGTGAAGGCGGCCCAGCGCTTGTCGGGCGAACGAACCTGATCCTCGGCGTCGGCCGCGACGTCCTCCGGGCCAGTGCACTCGTAGCTGGCCAGGTCGCAGGTCCACCGGCGCTCTGGTGCACTCGCCTCGGCACCCTCCGCGTCGGCCTCGTCGCCGGTGCCGCCGTCGGAGGTCGCCTCTCCGTCCGGTTGCTCGAGCACCTCCCAGAAGCGCAGCGTCTGAGCATCATCGAGCAGCTCGATGCTCTCGAATGGCAACTGGTACGGATCGTAGGCATGGCCAGAGTCGGTCGAAAGCGTGGCGGCCAGCCGCACATGATCGAAGGCGGATCGCTGCTCGTTGGCGCTTGGATCGACGTAGATGAACTGGTGGCCGCTCGGCACCTGCTTGCGGTACCAGAAACGGTCGCTGTCGTCGATCCAGACTGGCGACACCGGATAGTTGTGGACGAGCTTCGTGGCGTTCCAGCCGAGCATGCGCTCGGCGCGCGCATAGTCCTCACGGGTGACCTTGTCGTCGACCGCCTGCCCTGCTCCCAGCAACAAAGTCAGTGTCAGCAACGCTGCGACTCTGCGACCTGTTCGATCCCCGTGTCGAGGGCTCATTACCGTCTCCAAATTCTGTACGACAACGATCGCGTCGCGACTCTGGCCGGCAGCGCGAGCAGGGCAGCTAGCGGCCGTACTCTACGTGAACGGCGTTGCGCGCACCATGTCCTAGTAGGCGAGTTCCGTGCGAGACTCAGCGGTCGGTAACCGGTGTCTATCGTGTCGACAATGGAGCCAATGCAATGAGACGCGTTCAGCGGGGTAGTCCAGCACGAGGCCGCCGGCGATGACGGTTCGTCTTCCACTGCACGAGTCGCTGTGGCGCCGGAATCTCGACCTGGCTCAGGCCTGCCGCGAGCATCCGTTCATTGGCGGCCTCGCTGACGGCACGCTCGACCAGGAGATCTTTCGGCGCTACGTCGGCCAGGACGCGTTTTTTCTACGCGCCTTCATGAGTGCCTACGCGCTCGCTGCGGCGAAGTACTCGGGGACGCTGGATCTGATGCGCAGGTTTCATCGCCTCATGGGGGGAGTACTCGACGAGCTGGAGTTGCACGCGGGCTTCGCCGAGACGCTCAGCATCGACTTGGATGCCGTGGTGCCGTCGCCGGCGGCCTCCGCGTACACGGATTTCCTGATCCGCACCGCGTGGACCGGTACCGTCGACGAGATCGTCGCCGCGATGACGCCCTGTATGCGTCTCTACCGCTACCTGGGACAGGGGCTCGCCAGCACCGACCACACAAACAACCCGTATCGGGACTGGGTGGAGACCTACTCCAGCAGCGGCTTCGGCGAGCTGGTCGACGACCTGGAAGCGATCGTCGACGAGCTCGGCGTCGACAATGACGCGGTGCGACGTAACTACCGGTACGCGATGCGCTGCGAGCTCGACTTCTTTTCCGACCCACTGCGGGGCGATACCGACTGAGGCTACCTACGTCTGTATCGAATCTCGCCTAGTCCTCAGCGGGCTCCAACCGGTACACCGGGGTCAAATCGTCTCTTTCCTCACCATCGATGGCGAGATAGATGTAACCGTCCGGCCCCTGGCGCACGTCGCGGATGCGACCCATTCCGAACACCAGCGTCTCCTGGCGATCGATCTCCTGGCCGGCCAGGGGCAACCGTGCCAGCTGCTCTCCCGACAGGCCGCCAGCGAACAAGCTACCCCGCCAGCCAGGGAACTGGTCCCCGGTGTAGAGCATCTGGCCTGACACACCGATCGACGGTACCCATACGTGCTTCGGGTGCTCTACGCCCTCGCGCATCGTGCCCTCGTGGATCGCCAGGCCGCTCCCGTAGTTCACCCCGTAGCCGACCACTGGCCACCCGTAGTTCATTCCCGGGAGCACCAGGTTGACCTCGTCGCCGCCCTGCGGTCCGTGCTCGTTGATCCACATGTCGCCGGTGTCGGGGTGTATTACGAGACCCTGAGGGTTGCGATGCCCGTAGCTCCAGATCTCCGGCCGGGCCCCCTCCCGGCCGACGAACGGGTTGTCGTCGGGAACGCGGCCGTCATCGTAGAGCCGATTCGTCGTCCCGTGATTGTTGGAGATGTCCTGGGCCGGATGAGCTTCGAGGTCGCCTGTAGACGGAACCTGACGGTCGCCGACCGTGATGAAGAGATAACCATCGGCATCGAACGCCAGGCGGCAGCCATAGTGGCCGCGACCTCGCGAGTCGGCCTCGAAGATCTCTTCGACGTCGGTAAGGCGATCGTTCTCGAATCGTCCGCGAATCACGGCGCTCGTTGCCTCCGAGCCGTCGCCGATCGGCTTGGAGTAGCTGAGATACAGCAGCCGATTAGAGGCGAAGTCGGGATGCGGCACAACGTCCATGAGCCCACCTTGGCCCCGGTAGTGGACCTCGGGAACGCCGGCAACCGGCTCGGCGACAAGGGCTCCATCGCGGACGATGCGCAAGCGACCAGCCTGCTCGGTGACGAGCATGTCGCCACCCGGAAGGAAGGCGATCGACCAGGGGTGCTCGAGGTCCTCGACGACGGTTACCACTCGGTAGTCGTGATAAGCCGACCGCATGATCGGCGACTGGCCGAGTGCCCCGGGTGGATTGGCGGCCAGCAATCCCAAGACCGCAAGCGACAACGCTGCGGCTACCACGACGCGGACACGGATCATCTCAGCTCTCCTCGATCGAAAATGTCATGCTTCGGTGCCGGGCGGAGGGGCCATCGCTACGAGTGGGTGCCGCTCGCTCGAAGGCTCTCCGGCCCCTACTAACCCTAGAGGTTCCCACAGAAGCCTGCTGCCGTCAGTGGAGGATTCTAGTCGTCGCGCTGGAGCGCCGCGGCAGGCGCGGTTCACAGCAACTCACACCTTGGCGGTGGGCGGCCAGTAGGTGCGGAACTGGGCGCCGTGACCGGGCCCAGCGGAGCTCCCCTGTATACGACCTCCGGAGGAAATCATCAGGGTTCGTGCGATGTGGAGTCCGAGCCCCACACCGCGTCCGGAACGACGCATCTCATCGCCTGGCCGATAGAACTTGTCGAACAATCGTTCGGTCGCGCTCGGGTCGAATCCGCGACCATTGTCGGCTACCTCCACGAGCACCTCGCCGACTTCCTGGCTCGCCGAAAAGGTCACCGCCGGATCATCGCCGGCGTCGCGAACCGCTTCGAACGCATTCTCGAGCAAATTGCGGACCACCGTCCGCAGCGCCGTCTCGTCCGCAAAGATGGTGAGCGAGTCTGGAACCTCTACGTCGAACGCGATCCCGCGAGCCGCAGCCCTCTCCACAAAGTCTGACAGGAGGGGGTCGAGGGCAATCTTGACCGCTAGCTGACTCGGGTAAAACGTCATTGCGCCCTCCTCGATGCGGGCGCTCTCGAGCAGGTTGTCGACCATGGCCTGCAGGCGCTCCAGGCTCCCCAAGACCCGCTGAACATGCCGTTGTCGGCCCTCGTGGTCCAAACTGCGGAGCGCCAGCGTGTCGGCGGCGACCCGGGCCGCCGCTAGCGGGCTCTTGAACTCGTGGCTGACTGCCGCGAGCAGGTTGTCCTGCCGGCGCCGCAGCCGGGCCTCCTGGCGCAGCACCCGGGCGATCATCGACAAGGCCGCCAGCAGAACCACCAGGAAGAACGCACCCTCCCATAGGTATCGATTCAGGCGGCTCCGGCGCTGGGCCTCCAAGCTCGGCAGCACGGTCTCGTCGAGCTCGGCGACACCGTCGCGAACGCGAACGTCATCGATCAGGCGCTCGACCTCAGCACCCGGAACGCCAGCCTCGAGAAGGGCATCGGCCATCGCCAGCCGCTCCTGATGTAGCCTCAGGAGCTCCATGCGCACGTCGCCGGTGAACCACACTTGGTCCAGTATCCACCAGCCCAGCTGAGCAACGCTGATCACCAACAACGCGGCGAATCCCCAGCGCACGAACAGCAATCGCCGATCCACGTCGCCTCCCCGAGTCGCCGGCCGACGCCGGCGGATCGAAACAGCCATTCTAGTGGACGGCCGCGAGGCGGAGACCTGCTCTCACGCGCAGAAGGAACGCCCGACGCCAGGGGAGCTCAGGCGGCGGGTGACGTCCGTCGATGTCGGAGGGATGCGAAAGTCAGCCAGGCGAGTGGCATGGCCACCAGCATGTAGGTGATGTACCGGCCGTAACGCCCGTCAGGGCCGTACGGCTCGGTGGCCCAGTGCAACGGCTCACTGTAGGGCAGGACGTTCGCTTCCGTCAACTCATGGAATCCATAGATAAGCAGTTGCGCGACGAAGACCAGCAAGAAGACGGCGGTGACCTGGAAGAACAGCCCCAGGTTGACGCGATGACCGTAGCGCGACCATAGGCAGGCGACGATCGCGGCGGTCAGGATGCCGGCGACGGCCCCGACGATGAGCGGGATCGATTGGATTTGGCGGAACAGCACGTTCATCAGCAGCGCCGTCTCCATGCCCTCGCGCGTGATCATGAACAGGGTGAAAACGAACACACCGAAGAGCGCTCCGCGCCCATCGCTACGCGCTGCATCGCCCAAGTGTTGCTCAATGTTGCCCTTCAGATGCTTCGCCGAGCGCCACATGTGGACCGTCAAAGAGGCCACCATGGCAGCCGCCACCAGCGCCAGGATGCCTTCCCACAGCGCCTGGTTTGCGGCCCGCGCAAAGAACACGGCGGCAATAATGCTCACCACAACGGACGCCGCGACGCCCCAGTAGATCGCCGGCACGAGCCTTGCCCGCCCGCTCTTGCGAAGGTAAGCGAGGCTGATGGCAATAATGAGGAACGCCTCGAGCCCCTCCCTCAGCGTGATGACGTAGGAACTCAGCATCCGATTGCCGCCCCAAGCAGCAGATGCGCGGCCGCCGGGGCCTGCCGCAACATGGTTGGTGAATGGGAATGCCCGTGCGATCCACTCTATTGAGATCGCGTCTCAATTGCAGAGTATGGCCCGCAGTCCCTGCCCGTCAAGACTGCGGCCCGCGGCGGGGCCGACCCAACCACGCAGGACCGGTGGCGCTAGAAGCCGCTGTCGGCCAGTGTGATCACCCGACCAGGCAGCGCCCCGGTGAGGTGACCCTCCTCGACAACGGCCTGCCCACCGACCAGCACCCACTCCACCCCCTCGGCAAACTGGTGTGGCTCGGTGAACGTCGCGCGGTCACGAATCCTGTCGAGATCGAAGACCACCAGATCAGCCACCAGACCCGCGCGCACCAGACCTCGATCGTCGAGCCGCAGAACTTGTGCGGGTAACGAGGTCGATGTGCGCACCGCCTCGGCCACGCTGAGCATGCCGCGCTCGATGGCGTAGCGACGGATCTTCCGCGGGAACGTCCCGTAGTAGCGCGCGTGCACTGGAAGCTCTTCGTCGACCACGGCGATACCAGCGTCGGAGGCGGTCAGCGTATAGGGCTCGGCCGACAGGGCCTCGACATCGACCTCGGCGAGCGAGAAACCGCGCAGGCGGGCGCCACCCGGGCGCCCCGAAAACCCCTCGAGCTGTAGGAGGATGGCCGCCTCGATGGCATCAACGCCCCGTTCATGGGCCAACTGTCCGAGCGACTTGCCCACCTGGGTGGGGTCGGAGTATTCGAAGATGAAGATCTGTTCCGCGCCCCCTCGTCGGGCGATCTCACGGCGGACATCGCGCAGCAGGTCGGCGCGGCTGTCGTCGTTGTCGAGCACCTCGCGCAGCGCAGCCGCATAATCGGGATCGGCGGGTCCGTCGTCACCGACTTCGCCCCAGCGGTCGTAGCCCAGCGCCCATGGCGGGATCAGCACCGTGTTGCCGTCGCTTCCCGTGGTCGCGTACGGGTACTGGTCCAACCACACCTCGACGCCGCGGGCGCGGGCCGTCCGCATCAGGTTGATGATCGCGCCGCTGGAGCCCCAGTAGTCAGCGCCCTTTGCCTTGATGTGGGTGGCCACCGTCGGGACGCGCGTCGACTCGGCGATGTGGATCGTCTCGACGATATTGTCGAGCATGGTCGGCGGACCGGGCGCGTGCTGGCTCGGGAGGTACCACATCGGATCAGCGCCCGAGGCGCGCTCGTGCACGATGTAAACACCACCCGTGTCGGTGAGCGCCGATACCAAGGTGAGTACCTCGGCGGTATCGCTCCATCTCCCCGGTACATACTCCAGGCCGGCGGACAGACCGTAGGCGCCCTCAGCAACACCGCGCCGCACCATGGCAACCATGCGCTGCACCTCATCGTCGGTCGCCAGACGTCGAAAGTCGGAGCCGAGCACCTCGCGTCGAATGGTGTTGTGGCCGACGAGGAGTATGGCGTTGGGACCCGTGCCAAGCTCTTCCAATGTCGCCCGCTGTGCTGCGATCGACAGCGGGCTGCCGCCGTCCTGATTGACCACCACCGTAGTAATACCCTGGCTCACCAGGTTCGGCGCACTGCGCTTGTGCGGATCGGGAGCGCGCAGCCCGGTGCGTTCTCCGCCGGGACCATCGGCATGTGAGTGCATGTCGATGAAACCTGGGGCAACGATCTTGCCGGCGACGTCGATCACACGGTCCGCGGCCACCCCGCTCAGCCGTCCGACGGCGACGATGCGGCCGTCCTTGATGGCGACGTCGGCATAGCGCCAGGGATTGCCGGTGCCGTCGAGAACCCGGCCGCCCGCCAGGATCAGGTCGTAGCCCTGCGGTGCGAGGCTCGCCCCGCCGATGGCGATGGCGAGAACGCTGGCCAGCGCCATGGTTCGAGCGAACTTCGTCCCGTTCAAGAGCCGCTCGTCCGCTTCTTGGTACCGAGACGCGTCGTGTCGCCGCTGGCTGCGAACGGCGCGAAGTGCTCCTGCAGCAGCTCGTTGAGCTCGCCAGCCGCTTCTTCCGGTACCCAATGGCCTACCCCCTCGATGATCTCGAACCTGTAGGGGCCCTCGATGAAGTCGGCCGTAAGCTCCGCGCCCTCGCGTCCCAGTGCCATGTCGTCGGTGCTCCACACATACATGGTCGGCATGGCAATCGGCGTGACCTCGCCTGCACCAGTAGCGAGGTTCATGGCGCGGTACCAGTTCAGCGCCGCCCCGATCGCGTCGCGAGTGCCGAGCACGTCCACGTACTCTTGCACCTCGTCGGAGATCAGCCCGGCGCCGCCGTAGATACCGCGCAGCATGGCAGCATCGTTGGCGAGAAAGAGATCTTCTGCCTCCTCGGAGCGAAACACCTCCATATACCCGGACATCTTCGCTTGCTGCCCTTCCGGATCAGCGAGCGCCTGGCCGAAGGCATACGGGTGCGGCACCGAGATCGGCACCAGCGACAACACCCGATCCGGGTGCATCAGCCCCGCGAACCACGCCACCGCGGCGCCCCAATCGTGGCCGACGACGTGGAAGGTATCGGCACCCACCGCGTCGGCCAGACCGATGACATCGGCAACCAGATTTGGAACGGTGTACGCGTCCACACCATCGGGCCGCGCTCCCGGGGAGTAGCCACGCTGGTTGGGAGCGATGACACGGAACCCCATGGAGGCGAGCACCGGCATCTGGTGTCGCCACTCGAAGGCGGCCTGTGGAAAGCCGTGCAACATGAATACCACCGGCCCGTCGTCCGGCCCCGCCACCAAGGCATCGAACACCAACTCACCAACTTCTATCTTCGTTTCGTCGGGCATCGGCGAACCTGCGGCACTCGGGGTTACGGATGTCAGCAGCAACGGGATGGTGATTCCGGCAGTACGGAAAGCGCCTTTGATCATGGGTCGTCCTCGAGAAATGCGGCTAGAGGCTGGTCGGAGTCTGCCAGAATCTGTCGACGACGGCGAAGTCCGGTAACGCAGACGCCACCGGTGACTTTCCCGCTGCGCACGGGTAGCCTCTCGGTTCCGTCCGATCACTACGACTAGGCTGTCCGCAGCTCGCGCTCGACGAACGGCCCCTAAAGAGGACCTCGATGACCAGCACGGCTGGCAGAACATGGGGAGTCTCGCCAGTCGGCGCCGCGATCGTCTGCGTCGCCCTCACGTTGGGTGCTGGGCCCGCCGCCCGACAATGGACGCCGCTGAACCGGGGCAGCGACAACATGCACGTGGTCTCACATCTGCCGCTCGGGCCACGCATCAGCGTTGCCGACATCGAGCTCGAACAGGAGCTGTCGCGCCCATACGTCTACGTTGCTCGCATGGTCTACGGGGATGTTGGCGAGAAGGGCACGGACATTATCAACATCGCGAATCCCGGACACCCTGAGGTCATCTATCGTTGGCGTATCGAGGATCAGGACCTCCATCTCGACACCGGCGGCATGGATGTGAAGTACTTCAAGTGGGGAGACCGCTACTACGTCGTACAGTCCTTGCAGTTCGGTCAGGGTGGGCCGAACACCGACCTGGGTGCGGTCGTCCTCGACGTCACCGGCCTTCCCGATCCCGCCGCCGTGCGCGAGGTGGCACGCATCCGGGCGCCCGAGCAGCCTCGCGGATTTCACAACATATTCATCTACAAACACACCAACGGTCGGGTGTTGCTGTTCGCTACCACCGAGGATTCGTCGGTACATGTGTACGATCTCGGCCACGTGGTCGAGGGCAAGATGAACGATGCGCTGGTCGCCAAGGTCCCCGCCGGGCCGTCCCCAAGTCCCTTCTCCAGCTACCACGACATGTACGTCGGCTACCACGTCGACACGCAGCAGGATCGCTTCTACGGCGCCGGCACCGGCGGCTACTACGTGTATGACGTGACCGATCTCGAGAATCCGGCGCTGCTCGTCTCCCTCACCGGGATCGAAGGCGTCACCAGCGGCCATACGTTCACGCCAACGCCGGACGGACGCTATGTCGTCGCCGAGAGCGAGTACCGCTACGCCCCGCTGCGCGTCTTCGATCTCGAGCCGGGGCTGAAGGGCGAGGTCAAGAACATCTCCGTGCCGATCTCGGCATGGACTGCCGACTGGAAGTACCTGGTCCACAACCACGAGATTCGCTGGCCGTTCGTGTTCGTGTCCGGCTACATGGACGGTCTCCAGATATTCAGCATCATGGACCCGCTCCACCCGGTTACAGTGGGCTACTACGACACCTACATCGGGCCGGAGAACCTCGACGTATATCCCACCGACAATGGCGCCTTCGGCGTCGACGTCCGCAATGCCGACGGGTTGATCGTCGTCAGCGACATGACCACCGGCTTCTGGGCGTTCCGTATGGAGGGGTTCCAGGGGTGGAACGGCGCCGACTGGGGCATGCCCGATATCTCGAGTGTGCAACGCTGGAGCTCCGGCCCACAGCCGTAGGGATCACTATGCAACGTACTGGCCTCTATCATCTCGGCCTCGGCGTCATGGCCGCCGTATTCCTGTTGTCGGCGGCGGTGCAATACAACGATCCGGATCCGCTCGCCTGGATGGTCATCTACCTGGCGGCAACGGCCGTGTCGCTGGCGGCGCTGGGTGCGATTCCGGTCACCCGCGTGGCGATCGCGGTGGCCGCCGCGGCGCTGATTTGGACCGCCACATTGCTGCCGGCGGTCGCCCGCACCTCGCTTCCGGCCCTGTTCGAATCGTGGGAGATGATGAGCGCCGACGTTGAAGAGGGCCGGGAGGTCGGCGGGCTGCTGTTGGTAGTGGGATGGATGGCGATCGTCGCCTGTCGTGGCCGCGGTCACCGGAGCGGTACGCCGTGAGCCTGGGCCCCGTCGACGTCACGATCCTGCTGCTGTACTTCGCCGTCGTCATCGCGCTCGGCTACACAGCGATGCGCAAGACGAAACGGTTCGACGACTATGCGGTCGCCGGCCGGCGCCTACCGGTAGTGTTCCTATTCGCCACCATGGCCGCAACGGCGACCGGCGGCGCGGCGACCGTGGGCCGTGCCTCTCAGGCGTATCAGGTCGGCATCGTCATCTTCGCAGCGACCATCGGGTTCGTCCTGAATCAGCTGCTATCGGGCCTGTTTCTGGCGCCGCGTATCCGAGCCCTCGGCAAGCTCTACACCGTCGGCGACGCCATGGGCTTCTACTACGGTCGCGCCGGGCGAGCACTTACCGGCCTCCTATCGTTCCTCTACAGCGTTACGCTGTTCGGCGTTCAGTTGCTGGCGATGGGCCGGATCCTGCAGACCATCACCGGCCTTCCGCTGGTGCCGTTGACCATCGCTGGGTCAATCGTCACGGTGCTCTACACGGGGCTTGGCGGCATCTGGGCGGTGATCTACACCGATCTGTTGCAGTTTCTCGTCCTCGCCTTCGGCATCACCACAGCGGCGGCGGTAGCAGTGCACGCCGCCGGCGGCGTCGACGCGCTGGTGGCCGGGCTCGACCCGATGTTGTTGAGCCCCGCGGGATCCTGGCCGACCTCGCAGATCGTCGCCGTCTTCGTGGCCTTTCTGCTCGGCGAAGCGCTGGCGCCGTACTTCGTACAACGGTACGCCGCAACCAAGAGCCCCTCAGACACCCGCTGGGGAGTCACGCTCTTCGGCGCCTACTACGGCTTCTACACCATCGTCGTCATCGCCCTGGGCTTGGCGGGCGTGCTGCTTCTCGGAGATACCGAGCCCGATCTGGTGCTGACCTCCATCGTGCGCGATTTCCTGCCGCTCGGCCTCAAGGGCATGGTGTTTGCCGCGCTACTCGCCGCCGTGATGTCGACTGGCGACTCGATCCTCAACAACGCCTCGGTGATCTTCACGCGCGACATCTACCAGATGTACTTCCGCCACGAGGCCAGCGACGCCCGCATGCTCCTCTGGGCTCGTGTCAGCACGCTGGTCATTGGCGCCGCCGGAGTGGCCGCTGCGCTGAGCCTGCCGGACGTCTTTGAGTTGCTCATCTACACCTACACGCTCTGGGCTCCGTCGATTGTTCCACCGCTCGCGGTCGCACTGCTCTGGGGTGGAGCCCGTCAGCGACGCGTGGCGCCGCACGCCGCGGTTCCGGCAATCATCGCCGGCATGGCAACGACGTTTCTCTGGGGAACGCCCCTGCTCGGCGAGCCATTCGGAATCCCACCGGTCCTCGCCGGAGTGCTCGCCAACCTGCTGGTGCTCTACCTGGCACACGTGATGACGCGGAACATAGCGGCGACCGGGATCTTCCGCGCCGAGGAGGTCGAAGCAGGATGAGCGCCTGGGGACTCCTCTTCTACGTCTCGACGGCAATCGTCTACATCGCGGTCGGAGCGACTGTCGTGGGCTGGCTCCGTTCGCTGCGGTCGGATCCACCTCACCGTCGGGGCTGACCGCCGCGGTGACTACTCAGCGGCGCTCGTAGACCACCTTGCCATCGACGATCGTCAGGTCTGCCTTGATCGACATGAGCTGATCGGGGGATACGCTCAGCGGATCGTCGCTCAGCACCACCATGTCGGCGAGCTTGCCAACCTCGAGGCTGCCCTTGATGTCCTCCTCGAATCCCGAGTACGCGGCCCAGATGGTGTGCATCTTGATGGCATCCATCACCGAGATCGCCTCATCCGGATCGACCTCGTTGCCGAACTTGCTGGTGCGCAGCACCGCGCGAGTGAACGAGAACATCGGGTTGATAGAAAACGGCTGAGTGCCGACGGAATCGGCGTTGCCCGGTGGGCGGAAGCCTCGATCGATGAGCGACTTGAGAATGTAGAGTCGCGGCCGCCCGGGCTGCTGCAGCAGCTCGTTGGTGGTGCGCCAGATGAACGACGCCTGAGGCACCGGGATGACGTTCAGTTGCTCCATGCGATCGAGGATCTTGTCGTCGACCATGAAGTTGGCGAAGTGCTCGATTCGATGGCGGTGGTCGTCGCGCGGGTGCTTCTCGAGTGCCGCCTCGAAGGCGTCGAGCGCAAGATCCTGGGCGCGGTCGCCGTTGCAGTGGATCCAGACCTGCCAACCGGCGGCGTGCGCTTTCTCGACCTCCTCGTGAAGCTGCTCGGGGGTGCGGCTCAGGTTGCCGAAGTTATCGGTGGTGCCATACGCGGGCTCATAGGTAGCCGCAGTCGTTCCCCAAACCCCATCGAACAGGATCTTGATGCCGCCGATCTTCAACCAATTGTCGCCGAATCCGGTTCTCAGCCCGGTGGCGAGCAGCGCGTCGAGATCGAAGCTCCGTAGGAAGAACGAGATCGACAACCGCACGGGCGGCAACTTGCCGGCATCGCGAAGCTCCTGGTAAGCGCGTACGCCGTCGAGGCTATCCATCGTGTAGACGCTGGTCACCCCTTGCTCGAGCCACAGCTTTGTCAGGGTCGGCGGAATTACCCGCAGGGTGTCCTCGTATGTCGGGATCGGAGTGTGCAGCAGCTCCCGGGCGTCGCGAAAGATCCCGCTGGGCTCGCCGTTCGCATACCTCTCGATCACGCCACCAGGCGGGGCGACCGTGTCGCGCGTAACGCCGGAAACCTCCATCGCTTTGCTGTTGGTGACGACGTCGTGGGCACTCCAACGAATAAGCACGGGATGGTCCGGCACCGCCTCGTCAAGCTGCTCACGGGTCGGCATCGGCTGGTAGTACGTGCCCTGGCCCTCGATCCAGGTGCCCGGCGGCAGCTCCGCTGCCCGCGCCTTCACTTTCTCCAGCACGTCCTCCGCGGTCTCCAACGGCGGAATTGCAACCGGTAAGCGAAAGGCATCGCCGTGTGAGCTACCTTCCACATGGTTGTGCGCGTCGATGAAACCGGGGAGCAGAACACGACCGCCCAGCTCGATGACCTGCGTCTCTGAGCCCATCAGCGCGTTGATCGTTGCATCGGATCCAACCGCCACGATGCGGTTCCCGGTGACGGCGACGGCTTCGGTGATCGTGCCGGCTTCATCAACGGCGATGACTTTGCCACCGCGGAGAATCAGGTCGGCGGAGGTCTGAGACGCCGGGTGAGCGAAGCCCACACCTGCGAAGAGGATCGACAGCAGGGCGATATTCCGCACGTGGTCCGTACCTGGTCAGAGGGCAACCCGCATGCTGCCGGTCTGCCCGTGTTGTATAGGCT
>DASCOT010000028.1:0-12211 GCA_036012155.1 Acidobacteriota bacterium | reverse complement strand
ACACGTAGTCGCCGAGACTGATGGCGTAGTCGAGGCTGGTGGTGGTGTGGTATCCGCTGGGAGCATAGAAGCTCTGCATACCGAGCTCTGCCCACGCCTCCCAGTTGCGCAGCAGCACGTTCGTGTAGACAAGGGGCTGTCGCACCGCCATCTTGAGCGCCGCCTTCTGCGTTTCCGGGAGCTCCGGGCAGAGGTACGGGATCACCGCGTTGTAGCAGGCCATCACGCACGTCCCACCCCGCACGGTGTACGCCTTGCCGTCGCGAACATAGGTGACCTCCACCTCCTGGGCGGTGCGTCGCTCACCGACGTGCCTGGCGTTCACCACGGTGCTGTTGAGACGGATGCGCGCCGCGCTGCCAGGCTCGTCGATGCGGTCGTAGCGGATCGACTGAGTAACCGAGTCCTCCATTGTCGTCCCCGGCAACGCCGCGGGGTTGAGCCAACGGACGATCAGGCGGGCAACGCCAGCGTTGCCATCCGGAAAGTGGATGGGCTCGCCGAACTCGTCGTCGGGAAGCCAGCTTCTGAGCGGTCGCTCCAGGCCGAGACCATCGAGCGCCGGGTAGCGCCCGGCGCGCAGCGCACCCCAGGCACTGTACGAGTCGATGCCGGCGGCACCGTTCGATCCGCCCAGCGAGAGTCTCAAGAAATACGGGATGACACCAGGATCCGCCTTCACTACCTCGAGTAAGTAGTCCTGATAGCTGATCTTGCGCAAACGCTCCTTTTTCTCCTCGAGCGACAGCCCGGGCAGGTAGTCGCGCTTGTCCTCGTAGAGCCGCAGCATGTCCTTCTTGACGGCATCGGACATCGGGGTCTTGGCGAGGAACTCCTCCCAGGTGAGGGTTCCGGCGCGTGCCGGCTCCGAGCTCCGCCGCGGCCGCCCGACCACCAGGCGATCCTCTCCGAACGTCTCACGGTCGAAGAACGTGCCGGCGCCCAGCCCCATGCGGTCGTAGAGACCACGATCGGGCTCGGTCTTGCGCAGAAAGCGCGGCCCGTCGATGCCGATGTCCTCGAGCAGCGCCTTGCCTTCATACGTGTAGCTGTTCTTGCCGTGGATCATCATCGTGCCGCCATAGCCAATGATGTGACGGTCGCCGATGGTGAACTCGTTGCGCTTGGCGTGGCCGCCGAAGTCGTCGTGGTTGTCGAGAATGAGAATCTTCGCTTCCGGCAAGGCCTTGCGGAAGAAGTAGGCAGATGCAAGTCCACTGAGGCCGCCGCCCACCACGATCAGGTCGTAGCTTTCGCCGGTGGCCTCGGCGTTGTCCCAGGTCTTGCCGTAGCGCATCTCGTGCGCCACCTCGAAGGAACCGTCGTGACTACCGCGCATGCCGGTGAGGCGGGGCGGATAGTAATCGCCAGGCTCTTCTGCAGGCCGCTTCCCGGATGACGCGACGGATGGTCGGGAAGCGTGTGCGCTCGCTGGTGAAAGGCCGCTGGCGCCGATCGCGCTGGCCCCGCCGATCGCCACGCTGGTGCCATTGAGAAAATCGCGCCGGGTGATTTCCCGGTCCATTCCGAGCTCACGATCCGTCTTTGCCATGCCGCCTCCCACTATTGTTCGCTCCGGCTCTCGAAGATGCTCCGGCCACGACCATAGACCATCTGAATGCCGCGGTAGTAATTGAGCGGATATACCGTCATGTGTGTCTCGTCTGGAAATACGTGCGTCGACAGCTCGAACCCTTCGAGATCGGCCTCCCGCAACATCCTCTCCAGCCGCCCCACGTTGGTCACCATGCGGAACGGGAGGGCCTCCGGATCGACCTCTTCGAGCCCGCCGACCGCCATGAACACGCGCGCCTCCAGCTGGTCGTGGTGAGCGATGAACTCCTCCGCCTGGTGCAGGACATCCTCACCCTCCCACCAGATCGATGGGCTGCCGATGATGTAGCGATTGAACGTGTCCGGCTCATTGAACATCACGTACAGGCCGAAAAGGCCGCCGAGCGAGTCGCCCCAATACCCGCGATCCCCTGCGATGGTCGGATAGCGCGCGTCGATGAACGGAACCAGCTCATCGCGCAAGAATCGCAGAAACTCAGCGCCGCCGCCCGTTTGCTGTCCGGTCGCCCCTGGAACGCCGGGCACCCATGCGTCCCAGGGGTCGGGGGTAGCCTCGCCCGACTCCACCGACGTGAGGTCGCGAGTGCGCAGACGCATGCCGCTGAAGACGTTCTCGCCCGGATAGCCGATGCCCACCATGATGAACCGCTCGACGTCTCCGAACGTCTGCATCATGCGAGTAGGCGCACCGAACATCAGTCCGCCCTGCGAGTCGGTCATGTACAGAACCGGGAAACGCTCCGAGCCATCACGCCGACTCACTGGCACCCCGACGTGGATCTCGAACTCCTGGTCGACGAACTGGGAGCGCAGGCGATGCATCTGCACCTCTGGCACCACAAACAGCGGCTCCTGTGCGGCGACGCCGGAACCCGCAAGTGAGAGCCCTGCCCCAACAACCGCCAACCAGATGCCCGCCCTGATACCCCGACCGTGCATCGGCACCCTCCGTGTCAACTCTGAGCCCGATCGGCCCATGGCCTCGTAGTCAGCCGTGCCCGATGATTCCTCTCAGCTACTGAACCGTTTCAGCAACCGATACCAGAACTCGATCGAATCGTGGAAGGCATCGATGCGTACGCGCTCGTCGAGCCCGTGGGCGCGACTGTCACCGGAATCACCGAAAAGACCCGATACGCCGTAGACCGGCACACCGGCGTTGCGGACGAAGAGCCCATCCGTTGCAAACGTGGCCTGCTCGGGCATGATCGCCGTGCCCGGCCACAGCTGGTCGACGAGCTCGCGAATCGGCTCCACGACGTCATCGCGCAACGGTGACGCCAGACTGGCCACCGTGCCACCGCTCTGCACGGGGCGAACCTCGATCGATTCGTTGGCGACGACCTCGCGTAACGTAGCCAGGACGTGACTTGGCTCGACCTCCGGCAGAATCCGGCAATTCACCGTCGCCTTGGCCAGGCGCGGCAGGGCGTTCTCCGCCACCCCCGACTCCAGCATGGTCGCGACGCAGGTCGTGCGCATGGTCGAGTTGGCCAGGGGATCGCTCGCCGCGAGGCGGCGCAGCGCTTCCGGATCGGCAGTTTCCGCACCGGCAGCGCGCAGCAATTCACCCTGCTCGCCGCCGGTGCGCTCGCCGCTAACCCGGAAGCTCTCGCGGGCGATGTCGCTGACCTGGATCGGAAACTGATAACCGCGCAGCTTCACGAGCGCTTCGGCAAGATCATAGATTGCGTTGTCGGGACGCGGGCGTGAACTATGACCGCCCGGATTGGTAGCCAACAACTCGTACGTTTGGTAGCGCTTCTCGGCCATCTGGATTCTGAAGGTCGAGGGCTCACCGTTGGCGTCGAGCTCACCGCCGCCGACCGCGTCCGTGTTCAGAGCAAAGTCCGCGTCGATGAGCTCGCGCCGCTCCCGGGCGAGATACGAGATCCCGCTCATCGTGCTCTCTTCGTTGCCGGTCAGCACCATGAGGATGTCGCGATCGGGGATGTAGCCCTCGGAACGCAGCCGGATGAAGTTCGCTACCAGGGCCACGGCACCGGATTTGTTGTCGATGGTGCCGCGCCCGTAGTAGTAGCCATCGATCTCGGCCAGGGTAAACGGGTCTGCTTGCCAAGATTCAGCGTCGGCATCGACGACATCGACGTGCGCCATCGTCAGCAGCGGGTCGCGCTGTCCGGTGCCGCGATAGCGCACAACCAGATTCAACCGACCCGCGTCGACGAAGGTAACGTCATCCTCGGAAAAGCCAGCCGTTACCAGGCGTCGCCCGAGCTGCTCCAGGAGTCGCCGGGTGTTGTCTGGAAACGCCTCGCTCGACCGTATCCCGACGATCTCGCGCAACAGCTCCGTCGCCAGCGATTCGTGACCCGTCTGCGACCAGGCGGTCGCACCGGCAATGAGCGAGCCCGCCAAAGTGGCGGCGAGGACCAGTCGTGCGCGAAACATCAAGAGATCATTACGGTGCGGGCAAACTGCGCGTTGTTCTCCCAGCTCGTTCGCTTTTCTGCCAGGTCCTCCAATACCGGTTGCACGTTGCCGTTGGCGTCCGTCGCCCGCGACACGATCGTGTGCTCTCCCGCGGACGCCCCCTCCCATTGATACGAGAACAGCTTCCACGAGTACTTGGTGTTGCGGGGATCAAGAGTCGCCGTACGCCACGGCCCATCGTCGACCTTCACCTCCACGGATCGCAGCGGCGTGCCGTCGGTGAGGGCAAATCCATGGATCGTGTGATGCCCCTCGCTGCGCGTAACCCGGGCGATCGCCGACTTCAGCTGGATGCGGGTAATCGATGTCTCCGTGTACTTGACGCTCTCGCCGACCTGCTCCGCGGTCAACGTGACGTACTCGCGCGCCATGAACTTGCCCATGAAACGGTCGGCCTGCACGTGAATCTGGTTGAGCCACTTCACCTGCGCCACCCCGTACCAACCGGGAATGATGACCCGCAGCGGTGCTCCCTGGTTGCGGCTCAGGGGCTCGCCGTTGAGCTCGTAGGCCAGCATGGTGTCCTCGCGCATCGCATCGGCAAGCGACATGCTTCGCGCGTACTGCTGATCGACCTGCCAGCTGTTACCGCGGCTCTCGATCGTCTCCGTTCCTTGATCGGCACCGAAGAACACCACTTCCTTGCCATCCGGCTCGACACCGACCTCCTCGAGCAGCGCCCGCAGGCTGGTGCCACCCCATAGACCGTTGCTGATCAGACCGTTGAAGCGGCGCCGACTGTTGCCTGAACACTCGAATGCGCAGGCTACCTCGGTGCGCGGACGGCGACTCAACTCCGCCATCGACAACGCCTGCGGTCGTGTTACGAGGCCGCTAATCTCCAAAGCATGGGTCGCCGGATCGATATCCGGTTGGCCGTAGTGCTGGATCGTGAAGAACTCGTCGGCGGGGGTGAAGAACTCGTCGATCCGACGGATATCCACAAAGCGAACGATCGGCGTCGGATCGGTCTCAAAGCCATCGGGCATGTCGGTGAACGGTACTTCTTGCTCCTGCGAGATCGCCGCCATCGCCCAACCCGGAACACCGACGACCATCGTTCCGGCCGCCAGCGCACCCGCCTTCGCCGCTTGTCGCCGCGTCAGCCTCGTCTTCATCATTCCCCTCCTCCGGTAGCCCGTCGAAGCGGCATTCCCGGCCGATTGTCGGTGGTCTCTCCGCTCTCGTACGCGATCTGACCGTTGACCCAGACCGTATCGATACCGGCCGACGTGAGATGTGGCTCGACGACCGTAGATCGGTCGATGACGGTGTCCGGATCGAACAGCACGAGATCTGCATAGGCGCCCTCTTCGATCGTGCCGCGATCAACGATTCCCAGATGTTGGGCGGTCAGCGCGGTGATCTTGTGAACGCCCTCTTCGAGGCTCATGATCCCGCGATCGCGGACGTAGTGCCCGAGGAACCTGGTAAAGGTCCCATACCCTCGCGGGTGGGCACCGGCCAAGCCGCCGTCACTACAAATAACGGTGAGGGGCCATTGCATGATCGCCTCGATATCGGGCTCGTCCATGGCGAACCCGAGCATCGACGAGCGCCTCGACTCGCCGCCCTGCTGCGCGAACTCGACGTCGGCCTTGAGCAGGCTCATCAAGGTCGTCGCCGGATCGGCGCCGCGCTGCTCGGCGATCTCGGCCACGGTCAGGCCGTTGTACTCCGGCTGCGCCGGATAGTTCGCTAGCAGGACCCCCTGCGGCGAAAGCATCTCCTGGAGCACGTAATCAGCTCCTTCGCGACTGTCCGGGTCACGGTCCGGGAACACCGTCAACAGCCATCGAAAACCCGTCTGCCACGCCGGGTACGGATAGATGTCCACGGTGATATCGACACCCGAAGCACGTGCCTCGTCGAGGATGCCTAGCAACCGATCCGTTTGCCCCCACCAGCGCGGCATCGCCAGCTTGATGTGGGATACCTGCACCGGCAGTTCGGCCTCACGGCCGATGTTGATGATCTCGTCGAGGGCCTCCCAGAAGTACTGATCCTCGCTGCGAAAGTGGCTAATGTAACGTCCGCCGTAACCCGCTGCCACCT
Source organism: Acidobacteriota bacterium (assembly GCA_036012155.1). Lineage (GTDB taxonomy): Bacteria > Acidobacteriota > UBA890 > UBA890 > WLXD01 > DASCOT01. The sequence goes on along the minus strand of DASCOT010000028.1, from coordinate 6,127 downwards.
TGGCCAACGCCACCACTTCATCAGGCGTCGAAAAGCTCCCCGGATCGTACTCGAGCCCGCTGCCGAGACCGAGCGCGCCCGCCTGCATCTCGGAGCGCAGAAGCGCCTCCATTTGTTGCAACTCGTCGGGCGTCGACGGACGCATGTAGTCGTCGCCCATGACCCTGCCGCGGATCCTGCCGTGTCCGGCGTACGAAGCGACGTTGACGGCAACTGGGGTGTCTTCCAGGCGACCGAAGAACTCGGCCAGTGGATACTGCTGGCCGCCATCCTGCCCTACGACGATCGTCGTCGCACCCTGGCTGACGACCGCTCGCGCGTCCGGCATCTCGTCGAGCAGTCCTCCATCATGATGGCTGTGCGGGTCGATGAAGCCGGGCGCCAGCGTCAGGCCGTCGGCATCGACGACGATGTCCTCCGGGTGCGGGGTCAGGTCGCCGATCTCCGCGATCCGCTCACCTTCGATGCGCACGTCGATCTGTTGCGACGGCCCGCCGGTGCCGTCGACGACCCGCGCGTTGGCGATGACCGTGCCCGGAACACCCGCGGAGGGTGGTGCGCAGGCCGGTACCACGAACAACATTGCGGCCAACACGATTGTCGGTACGGTGCTCCGGTCGTATCGCATGAGAGAGCTCCTGTGGCGCGGCGGCGCCCCACAAACCCGACGCTGTCGCTTGTATTCTGAGCACGAGATGCTGTCACGGCGAACGGCGCGAATATACAGCGCTCGCGGGGACAGTCAATGGATCGACGAGCTTGCCGGGCCTGACTCCGCCCGAGCCGGTAGAATCCCACCGTTCGGGGCGACCCTGCCCGTGGGTTACGAGGAGAGGATTCCGCATGAAGACACGATCGCTGATGCTGGCCACCACGCTCCTATCGTCGGTCTTCGGAGTCGCCATCGAGGCGCAGCAGGGGGTCCCGACGGACCTTCGCGTGCAGCCCGCGGAGCTTGTCCTTGACGTGGGCGACACGGCGCAGATCGAGGCAAACGTCGTCGATGCCGAAGGCAATGCGTTGAGCCTGCCCGTGCTCTACCTGTCAATGTCCCGCCGCAACGTGTCGGTCAGCCAGGATGGCCATGTTGAGGCCCTCCGACCCGGCGAGTTCGCCATCGTGGTGCGCGTCCCCAACGAGGGAGGCACCGGATCGGGAGCCGCGGCGCTGCTAGAGAGACGAGTCCGGGTAAGGATTGCGCCTCCGCCGATAACCTCCGTGGCTTTTGTGGAGCCTCCGACCCGTTTCTACGCCGGCTCGGCAGTTGAGCTGGAGGTAAGAGCAACGACCGATGATGGAGCCGCCCGCCGAGATCCGGTGGTGCGCTATTCCACCGACGACGCCTCCGTGGCCACGGTCGATACCCGCGGCAATTTGAAGCTGTTGAGCGACGGACAGACTCGCGTCGTGGCGAACGTCGACGGGGTCAGCGCCACGCTGTCCATCACCGTTGCACCCAACCCTGTCGTATCCGTGGCGCTTGACGCCGACGTGGACGCGGCGCGGACCGGCGATGTCATCCGTTTCGTGGCCACACCGCGCGACGCCAGCGGCAATCGCGTGCCCGAGGCGCCGGTCCTGTATACGTTCCGCGCCGACACCGTCGAGCAAGGCATGGGCGAGCCGCCGTCAGGAATGATCGCCCAAGATGGTCGCTTTGTCGCCGACCTGCCCGGCGAGTACACCGTCGTGGCAGTCTCCGGTGGCCACTCGGCTGTGCGTACCGTGCACATCGAGCCGCGCGGCGCCCGCCGGGATATCGAGCTCGTCGGACAGGGTCCGGTGCGCGACCGCTTCGGCTCCGACCTGTGGGTTTGGGAGGCAACGGACGGCCGCGACTATGCGGTCACGGGCACCTGGGGCGCTGAGGGCCACGCATACTTTTGGGACGTCACGGACCCCGGGAACATGCGGATCGTCGACGTGGTGCTGGTCGACGCACGCACCGTCAACGACGTCAAGATCTCGGCGGACGGACGCATCGGCGTGATCAGCCGCGAGGGAGCCTCGAACCGCCGCAACGGGTTGGTGATCATGGATGTCTCGAACCCTACCGAGGGTGTCCGGGTGCTGTCTCGGTTTGACGACCAGCTCACCGGTGGCGTCCACAACGTGTTCCTCTACGACAACCACGTCTACGCTCTTTCCGGTGGGCAGCGGTACGACATCATCAATATCGAGGATCCCGCCAACCCGCATCGCGTCGGCCGGTTCGAGCTCGACACCCCGGGTCACGCCATCCACGACGTCTGGGTCGAGGACGGAATCGCCTACTCGTCCAACTGGGCCGACGGCATCGTCGCCGTCGATGTCGGTGGCGGCGGCAAGGGCGGCTCGCCGCGCAACCCGGTGATGCTGGGGAGCTATACCTACCCGAGTGGCTGGAATCACGCGGCGGTCCCCTACCGCAGCAAGTCGACCGGCAAGCGGTACGTGTTCGCCGGCGACGAGGCGGCGCGGGGCCGTCCCGGACGTCCAGAGTTCAGCGAGGGGACGCCGGGCTACGAGAACGAGCCCGAGCGCTTCAAAGGGTGGATTCATATCGTCGAATGGGACGACTGGGACAATCCTCGGGAAGTGGCCCGCTACGAGGTGCCGGAAGCGGGAACCCACAATATCTGGATAGAGGACGACATCCTGTACGTTGGCTACTATGCGGGGGGTCTGCGAATTGTTGACGTTTCGGGCGAGCTGATGGGCGATCTGTATCGTCAAGGGCGCGAGATCGCGTACTTCAAGTCGCTCGACCCAGAGGGCTTCGTTCCGAACGCCCCGTTGGTGTGGGGGGCCCAGCCGTACAAGGGCAATATCTTCTTTTCGGACGGCCACTCTGGTCTCTGGGCAGTCCGTCTCGTCGACTCCGAGGCCGGCGCTGTATCCGACGAGTAACCTCCGCAGTCAGTGGGCCGGGCCGAAGAACACGGCGTTCAAGAAGAGCAGGTTCAATCCATCGGTGTAGGCACGGAAGTTCGGCTCTTCGGCGAACGCGACAACGTGGCCGCTGCCGTGGGGCTGGTGCATGAGGTAGGCATTACCGGCGAACGTGGCAGCGGAATCGGGCCACACGAAGCCGCTCAGGACCAGCTCATCCTCGGCGGAATAGAGCGCTACGTTGGTACCGTCGGTGATAGCCAGCGGGCGAAACACATTGCCCGTGTCGACCATGACGTTGGCATTGCCGTCGTAGCCCGCCGACAGCCAGTGGTCGGCATCGAGCTGGGCGCTGAAGATCGCTCCCGGTACACGGTAGGGCAATCGTGTCTCGTCCCCATCGGTGCCCTCTGGCCGGCCGTCCCGCAGCTCCCGCACGGTCGACAGTAGGCCGACAGCCTCGGAAGTGAGCCATGATGTGGCACCGCGGAAGGTGATCAGCGTGCCGCCGGCCTGCACCCAACGGCGGATACGCTCGGCTCCCGATCGCCCCAGAACCGAGTCGTAGCTACCGCGGCGCGGATGGGGCAGCACCAGCACGTTGAAGTCGTCCAGCCGGTCATCCGCCAGTCGCCGTGTCGGAACCACGGTCACCGGATAGTCGTAGGACTGCTCGAGCAAGTACCGGGTCCATCCGGCCGACGAAGGGTCGGTCGGTACGTCGTAGGCGAGCGCCACCCGGATCGGCGGGATGAATCGCACCTGCTGGCTACCGAGGTTGATCCCTTCCTCGGCCCATGACGAATCGACGGCATGGATCTGGGCACCGGTGGCGGCCGCTACGCGATCGAGCGTCGCGTGCAGCGTGCTCGGGTTCTCTGCCACGTTGACGATCAGTGAGCCGCGCGGAAAGCGCACGCCGCCCATCTGCATCGCCGCATCAGCCGTGCGCACACGCAATCCGTCACGCAGCATTCGGGCCAACGCCCGAGCGGTGTCGTTGTGACCCCACGGCAACAGGTAGGCGAGCTGCGCGACGCCGCCATGTATGGCACCGACCGGGGCTGGTGGCTCACTGAGCAGAACAGAATCAACCACCGACGGAGTCTCCGCCTGGTAGGCATCGAGATCATGAACCAGGGGAAGAGACCAGGCGCTGATGTCGTAGATCTGATGGTCGAGCCCCGCGGCGTAGCGCCGGAGCTGCTCGTCCACGAACGGCTGGTCCATCGGCAGATCCTCGACCATCAGCATCTTCAGCAAGTGCTTTGTCGGCTGCGCCAACGAAACGACGTACGTCCCGGCCTCGAAATCCCTCGGACCAACCGGACCACCGTAGTAATCACGTACCCGAGCGTTGGTGAACGGCGCGCTCGCGCGCGTCACCTCGATGCCCTGGGCCATCAGCAACGCCGCCGTGCGATCGGTGCGGCCGGGATCAGGTCCCGCCGGAAGGATGTACTCCTTGACCGTCTCTGCAGCCCCCTCGGCGACGGCCTGGCGACGGAATTCATAGAACCCGCGCAGCATCGCCTCGCGGTTGCTCGCTGTCGTCTCCGCGGTTGCCAGGGAGGCGGTGAAGTGCCGCTGCACGCTGTCACGGTACTGCCAGACGCTGTCGTCGCTGCGCTCGGCGACGAGGCCTCCGACACCGGCCACCTCGTAGGTCATGCCGATGGAGCCCTGGGCCAACGGCCAGCCATCGCCATAGCCCGGGTAGAACGAATCAAACACCTGGCGCGTGTAGTAGGCGAACCCTCTACGATCAAACCAACGGGCGTTGTTCTCACCGTACAGAGCAAGTCCATCGAGCTGTGCCGGAGTCCATTCCGGATTGATCGGTGGCGCTGGCGGTGCGAAATAGTACGACCCGTTCGTTCCCATCTCGTGGAGGTCCGGATGCACTTGCGGGAACCAGTCGCGGAAGGCCTTGGTACGACCGCGCGACTCGATCTGCGTCTGCGCGAACCAGTCGCGGTTGATATCGAACAGGTAGTGGCTGTACCGACCACCCGGCCATGTCTGGACGCGCTCATTCGCCAGCGGGTGCGCATCGGGCGTTCGGCCGCGCGTCTGCCGATAGTGCTGAACCACGCGGGCGCGGCCGTCGGGGTTCTGCATCGCGTCGATGATCACGATGCTGTTGTCGAGCACCGTCTGCGCCACCGGGTCACCTACCACCGCCACCAGGTGATAGGCGGTAACCATCGCGGCCACGCTGCTCGAGATCTCGTCGCCATGCACACCATAGGAAAGCCACGTGATCGAGGGCAGTGACGAAAGCAGCTCGTCAGCCGTGGCAGCGTCGAGCGCTCGCGGATCAGCCAACTGCTGCATGCCGGCCTGAATGTCATCCAGGCGCGCCATATTCGCCTCGGAGGCCACCACCAAATAGTGCAACGGGCGTCCCTCCCAGCTACTCGCGTATTGCACCAGCTTGGTGGTTGCCGAGGCCGCATCGAGCGCCCTCAGATAGTGGGTGACCTCCTCCGGTGAGGTAATGCGCTCGGCCCAGGTGTGGCCCACGACCTGCTCGAGAGTCGGGATCGAGGCGTCGTAGTCCGCTCCAGGATAGAACTCGAATGCAGAGGTCGTGCCGGGGTTGCCGGTGACCAGCGCCTGCTGCTGCGCCGGTACCGCGAACGCGCTTGCCTGCAGCGCCACCACCACCAATACCAACCCACACCTGCTCGCTGCGATCATTGATCCTCCGGAGGTATCGTCCTGGTTCGAGCTAGTATCTCGCTGCTCCATATAACCCCTCAACCGAGCACCTAGCAATGGTAGCGGGTCGGGTGGCAGCCCGCGGCCAAGGAGGTATTCGATGCGCATCGGACCCGCTCTCGGAATCGTCGGGCTGAGCATGGCCCTCGCCGGCTCGCTGGCCGCGCAGGACCGCAACCCGAAGGACATGGTCATCGTCGGGTACGCCGATCAGATGACCGTGCAACCGGGCGAGACCATCCGGTTCATGGTGAGCAGCCTGGAGCCCGAGTACAGCGCTGAGATCGTCAGACTGATCCACAGCGATCCCAACCCTCTAGGGCCCGGGATCAAGGAGGAGAGCGTCGACTCGCCGGTGAGCGGAACCTATCCGGGGATGTTCCAGCCGCTGCCGAATGGCTCGTACGTCACCGTGCCGGATGACGCCCGCCTACGACCCGCCAGCTTCACGATCGCCGCATGGATCTACGCCACCACCCCAGACAAAGGGAGACAGGGAATCGTCACCAAGTGGTCGGTAGACGGCGGCTCC
>DASCOT010000027.1:0-6836 GCA_036012155.1 Acidobacteriota bacterium | reverse complement strand
GACGACGGTGGCCAATGTCTTTATCCAGGGGCTGGCGGACAGCTATCTCACCCGTCTGGCCGAGCGGCTGCGCGAGCTCGGCATTGCCGGGACACTGTTCGTCATGCAGTCCAACGGCGGCATCTGTACGGTCGACCTGGCGTGCAAGCTGCCGATCCATCTCGTCGAGTCGGGGCCGGCGGCCGGGGCGCTGGCGGCGGCCCACTACGGCCGGCGAATGGGTCAGCCCGATTTGCTGTCGTTCGACATGGGCGGCACCACCGCCAAGGCCGGCGTGATCGAGGACGGCGAGCCGTTGATCACCCGGGAGTTCGAAGTGGCGCGGGTTTACCTCTTCAAGCGCGGCAGCGGCCTACCGATCAAGGCACCGGTCATCGAGATGATCGAGATCGGGGCGGGCGGCGGCAGCATTGCGCGGCTGAGCCCGTTGGGTCTGCTGGCCGTCGGGCCCGACAGTGCGGGCTCCGACCCGGGTCCGGCCTGCTACGGCCGCGGCGGCACGGCGCCCACGGTGACCGACGCCGACCTGTTGCTCGGCTATCTCGACCCCGACTTCTTCCTCGGCGGCGCCATGACGCTGGATCGCGCGGCCGCTGACGCGGCGATCATCAAGCATGTTGCCGAACCCCTCGGGCTCGATCCGTTGCGTGCCGCCTGGGGAATCCACCAGGTGGTCAACGAGAGCATGGCGGCGGCGGCCCGGGTGCACGCTGTGGAGCGTGGCAAGGATCTGCGACGTTTCCCGCTATTCGCGTTTGGCGGTGCGGGGCCGGTGCACGCCGACCGGGTGGCGCGAATACTCGGTTGTCCAAGCTTCGTTTGCCCACGCGGTGCAGGGGTGACCTCCGCCGTCGGCTTCCTGGCTGCTCCGCTGTCCACCGAGTCGGTGCGCACCCTGCCGGGCAAGTTGGCATCGCTCGACTGGACGGTGGTCAACGGGTGCCTCGCCGAGATGGAGCAGGAGGGCCGCTCGATCCTCGAGGCGACGCTACCGGCCGAGCAGATCTCGGTGCGACGCTGGGGCGACCTGCGTTACAGCCTGCAGGGTCATGAGATGCGCGTCCGCGTCCCAGGCGACGATCTTGCCGCCGCCAGCGAACCAGAGATCAGGGCGGCCTTCGAAGCTGAGTACGAGGCGGTCTACGGGCGGACTCCTCCCGGTCCGGAGATCGAGGTGGTGAGTTGGCGGGTGTCGTGCTCTGGCCCGTTGCCGGACCTGCACTTGCCTGAGGCAGCGGCGGCGGACGCGGACGATCCATCGCAACCCGGCCCCGAGACAGCAGGTTCGATCAAAGGCCACCGCCAGATCTACCTGCCCGAGGAATCGGGCCTGGTGCAGGTGCCGGTCTATGACCGCTACGCGCTGGCGCTCGGGGCGCGTTTCGAGGGGCCGGCCGTGGTCGAGGAGCGCGAATCGACGGTGGTGCTCGGACCGGCAGCGAGTGCGCAGGTGGATGAATCGCTCAATCTGGTGGTGGAGCTGTCATGACGGAAGAAGAGAACGCCGGCGCTGGCGGCACGATGGACGCGATCCTTCTCGACGTGCTGTGGAACCGTTTGGTCGGCGTGGTCAACGAACAGGCCGCGGCCTTGATGCGCACCTCGTTCACCTCGGTGCTACGCGAGGCCGGCGATCTGTCGGCCGGCATCTTCGATCGTCGCGGGCGCATGATCGCCCAGGCGGTCACCGGGACCCCGGGACACATCAACTCCATGGCCACCAGCATGGGGCACTTCCTCGGAGCTTTCCCCATCGATTCGTTGCAGCCGGGCGACGTGCTGGCCACCAACGATCCCTGGAAGACCGCCTCGCAGCTCAACGACATCACCGTGATCACGCCGATCTTCCACCAATCGCGGGTCGTCGCCTTCTTCGGCAGTACCTGCCATGCGCTCGACATCGGTGGCCGCGGCCTGTCTGCCGACTCCCGTCAGGTCTACGAGGAGGGAGTCTTCATCCCGATCATGAAGCTTCACGACGCCGGGCAGCCGAACGAGACGTTGCTGGCGCTGCTACGCGCCAATGTGCGTACCCCCGACGAGGTGCTCGGCGATATCCACGCGCAAGTAGTGGCCAACGAGGTGGGGGGGCAGCAGCTCCTCAAGAGCCTGGCAGAGTTCGACCTCGCGGATATCGAGGACTTGTCGGACCTGGTGGTCGAGCGCTCCGAGGCGGCCATGCGTGAGCGCATTGCGGCGATCCCCGACGGGGAGTATCGCTCGGAGATCATGTGCGACGGGTTCGAGGAGCCGATCCGCATCTGTACCGCGATCATCGTCGAAGGCGATCTGCTGAAAGTCGACTACGAGGGGACCTCGCCGGAAGTGAGCTGGGGCATCAACGTGGCGTTCAACTACAGCCACGCCTACACCACCTACGGCGTGAAGTGTGCGATCGCTCCGGAGGTACCCAACAACGAAGGGAGCTTCCGGCCGGTCGGGGTAACGGCACCGGAAGGGTGCATCCTCAACGCTCAGTTCCCGGCGGCCATCGGCGGCCGGCACCTCATCGGCCACTATCTGCCCGGCGCCATCTTCATGGCGCTGGCGGAGGCGTTGCCCGAGCAGGTCTCGGCTCCCGGCTTCGATAGCCTCTGGGACACTCAGGTCTTCGGCCACGACACGCGCACCGACGAGCCCTTCAGCTATGTCTGGTTCTCTTCCGGTGGCACGGGCGCCATGGCCGATCGCGACGGCCTGTCGGCGACCGCTTTCCCGAGCGGTATCGCCGGTGTGCCGGTGGAGGTCATCGAGGCAGTTTCCCCGGTGATGCTCACGCGGCGGGCGCTGATTCCCGACTCCGGTGGAGCGGGGCGGTTCCGCGGCGGCCTCGGACAGGTCATGCAGGTCGCCGTGCGCACGGATCGTCCGTACATGTTCTCGGGGCTGTACGAGCGCGTTAAGTTCCCGGCCCCGGGCCTGGCTGGGGGAGGCGCGGGTGCTCCCGGCGCCGTGTATGCCAACAACGATGCCGCCGTCTATCCGAAGATCCGTGAGCAATTGGCGCCCGGCACGGAGGTGACTCTGGAGCTGCCCGGCGGCGGCGGTTACGGGCCGGCCCAGGAGCGCGATCCCGCCATGGTGCTCGAGGACGTGCGGAATGGCTACGTGTCGATCGAACGCGCTCGCGAAGACTATCGGGTGGCGATCGACGAGGACCCGGTGCGGCTGAACGAGGCCGAGACGCGGCGGTTGCGGGAGGCGCCGCGCCAATAGAGCGTGCCTCCGTCCCTGGCGCGGCGGTTACGAATCGCTCGGTTGGAATCGACACGGGCCGCAGGCTAATCTGCCGGCCGAAACAGCTGTGCCTGCGTACGGAACCTCTGTACCACCAGCCGTCAGGAGTACCGAATGAGTTTGTCTCGAGTCGTGTCGCCTGTTGCCATACTTGGTCTACTGCTGCTGCCTGCGTGCTCGGGATCCGAGACGCCCGATCCGGAGGCAGCTCTCGCTGAGCGCAACGCACTCGCGGCTCGAGCCGGGGCGCCGCTGTTCGATGGCATGGGCGACCACTCCTACCCGATCACCACCAACAACCCCGACGCCCAGCTCTACTTCGACCAGGGCTTGATGATCGACTTCGCGTTCAATCACGCCGAGTCGATCCGGTCGTTCCGAGCCGCCCAGCGCCTCGATGAGGACTGCGCCATGTGTTACTGGGGCGAGGCGCTGGCGTTGGGCCCGAACATCAACGTGACCGTCAACAGAAAGGTCGTGATGGCCGCCGAGGATCGCTTCGCGGCCCATGCAGCGATCCAGAAGGCCGTGGCGCGGAAGGAAAGCACGACACAAAAGGAGCAAGATCTCATCGATGCGCTCGCGGCTCGTTACAACGGCGACCCGAGCACCGCGCGCGCGCCGCTGGACGTGGCATACGCCGACGCCATGCGCCAACTGCATCACAAGTACCCAGAGGATGACGACGTGGCCTCGTTGTTCTCCGAGTCTTTGATGAACAACATGCCGTGGGACTACTGGCTCGACCCACAGAGCCCGAAGCCCGAGACGGTCGAGGTGATCGATGCGCTCGAAGGGGTGCTCGAGCGCACGCCGGACCACGCGCTGGCGCTGCACCTGTACATTCACGCGGTCGAGGCTTCATCGGCCCCGGAGCGCGCCGAGGCGGGCGCCGATGTATTGGCCGACCTGGTGCCTGGCGCCGGGCACCTGGTGCACATGCCGGCGCATATTTACTGGCGTGTGGGTCGCTACCACGACGCTTCCGAGGTGAACGTGCGTGCTGCAGCGGTGGACGAGGCCTACATTGCGGCATGCAACGCGCAGGGCTTCTATCCGGCGGCCTACTACCCGCACAACATCCACTTCCTGTGGGCAGCGTCGACCATGGAAGGGCGCAGCGAGGTAGCCATCGACGCGGGCCGGCGTGTCGCCGCCAACATTCAGATGGAGATGATCGACGAGTTTCCGGGGGTCGAGTTCTTCCACACCATTCCGATGCTTGCGCTGGCGCGGTTCGGACGATGGGACGAGGTGTTGAGCGAAGCACAGCCGGCCGAGCACCTCGATTTCTCGAATGCGATCTGGCGTTATGCTCGCGCCACTGCGTATGTCGCAAAGGGGGATCTGGAGGCGGCGAAGTCCGAGCACCGACTTCTCACTGCGCTGCTGGAGACCGACAAGATCCACGAGATCGATTCGGTGGACTACCCGGCGAGCATGTTGCTGTCGATCGCCGATGCCCTCGTTCTGGGAGATCTGGCAATGGCCGAGGGGGAGCTTGACGCGGCGATTGCGCACTACCGGCGCGCGGTGGGTACCCAGGACGAGCTGCCCTATACTGAGCCACCTTTCTGGTACTACCCCACCAGGCAATCGCTGGGTCGGGCGCTGCTGGCAGCGGGAGACGCGGCCGGCGCCGAGCAGGTCTATCGCGACGATCTGGTCGTGTACCCGCGCAATGGCTGGTCGATGTTCGGGCTCGTGCAGAGTCTCGAAGCGCAGGGCAAGGATGCTACGGAGGCGCGCACCCGATTCGACCAGGTGTGGTCGCTGGCCGACGTGACGCTGAGCAGTTCGCGGATATAACGGCATGCCAACTGTGCCAGTCGGCCGTTATCGCGTACGTCGTAGAGCGGCCCACGTCGTCGTAGCCGCCATGGCGTTGCTGACGGCCGGCATTGCCTCCGCCCAGCACCGGGTGATCTTCGACACCGATTTCGCCATGCCGCCGCAGGACGACGGCATGGCATTGCTGCTAGCGTTGCAGTCGCCCGAGTTGGAGATCGTTGGCATTACCACGGTGGCGGGGAACTTCTCGCTCGAGCAGGCCAACGCCGACGTGCTGCGCATGCTGGAGATCACCGAGCGCACCGAGATTCCTGTCTATTCCGGCGCCGACATGCCGCTGGTTCGCGAGAAGTCGGACTACGCGACCCAGAACCACGGCGAGTGGTGGTCGGATGATCCGCCGCGCGAGCCGCCCGGAGGCTTCGCCGCGAAGGCTCTGGAAAGCACCGGCGCCGTCGAGTTCATGGTCGAGGCGGTGCGCCAACAGCCAGGGGCCATCACCATCGTGGCGATCGGACCGCTGACCAACGTGGCGATCGCCATACGGCACGACGCCGACTTTGCCAGAGGTGTGAAGAAGCTCGTCATCATGGGCGGCGCCATTGCCACCCTTCCCGACGGGCACGGCAACGCCACCCCTAACGCCGAGTTCAATTTCTGGGTCGATCCGGAGGCGGCGCGCGCCGTGCTGCGATCGGGAATTCCGATCGTCCTGTCGCCTCTCAACGTGTCGCGTAAGACGGCGCTCGATCGGGCTGCCTACGAGAGCCTTGTCGCCACCGACACGCCGGTCACCGAGTTACTGCGCCGCGAAATGGGACCGATCTTCGACGCGCGACCGTCGACCGTATGGCTCATGTACGACCAGGTGGCGGTGGCTAGCCTGATCGATCCGTCGCTGGTAGCCACACGCGAGTTGTTTGTCGACGTCGACATCAGCCGCGGAATCAGCTACGGCACCTCGGTCGGCGGCGATCGCATCTGGCCGGGGGCGGAGGGGGCCCAACGCGTCGAGGTTCAGTACGACCTCGATTGGCCACGCTTCATCGACATGTTCGCCGAGCGTGTCACCAAGCCGCTGACTGGCCGCTGATTTGCCGCCGCGTCAGTGGTCCACGGTGCTCGAGAACACGTTCATGATGAGCACGCCGGCAACGATCAACGCCATGCCGAGCAGGGCCGGGCCATCCGGGACCTCTCTGTAGACGATGGCCCCCACGAGAGCGACCAGCACGACCCCCAAGCCCGACCACACGGCGTAGGTGATTCCCACCGGGATGCTCTTGAGGACCATGGAGAGGAAGTAGAAGGAGACGCTGTAGGCCGTCGCCACGGTCAGGCTGGGCAGCAGTCGCGTGAACTCCTCAGATGCCTTCAACGAGGTGGTTCCGACCACCTCGGCCGCGATTGCGATGGCTAGATAGACGTACGGCATTTCGCCTCCAGAGAGGATTGCTTCGATGCGTTCACGGTTGGCCGCCGAGATGTGCCAGGCTCACCTTGCCCGTTCTACGTCGCTGGGGCAAAGTCGTGCGACGTACAGCCACCAAGGAGAGCAGCAGCGATGAAGACCCTCACTGGCCGAGACGTGAGCTCGATGATGGCGCGGATTCCCCTGGCACTTGCCGCCCTCGTGGCCCTGAGTGCCGCGACGACGTCGCAGCAACGCGGCGCGATGGATGAGCCCGGAGGGCGCATCTTACCCCCCGAGGGCGAGTACGAGATCTCGGTTCGGCGCAGCATCATGGTGCCTATGCGCGACGGCGTCGAGCTGTCGACCGACCTGTATTTTCCCGAAGGCGCCGGGG
>DASCOT010000026.1:0-16062 GCA_036012155.1 Acidobacteriota bacterium | reverse complement strand
CAGGAGGCGAGGCCAGGCGGGGACCGACGCGCCGAACGGTGGCCAATAGCAATCCGATGGCGATGACGTAGGTCAGGCAGACGATATCCGTGGCTCGTAGTCGCACGCGCGCATACTGCCAGATGGACCGCCTCATTCGCACGTCGGCAACGCCTGGACCAATTTTCATTCGGCCAACCGCACCACGATAATCGGACGGTCGCAAGCCGCAACCGTGTCAGCTCGGGATACGTCTATACTCGGCCCCGCGAGAGCCCGGGTGCCTGAGCGACCTGTACCGGAGTCGAATCGATTGAGTCGATCCGTGAGCGTTGTGATGATCGAGCCTTTACGGCCGTGGGTCAGGGACATGTACGCCTCGCAGTTGGCCGCCGATCAATTCGAGCTCCGCTGGGCGGAGCAGGAGAACGGCGACGACTTGCTCGGGGTCGTTGGAGACGCCGACGTCTTGGTGACCGCCCGGCGCCGGGTGACGGCGGCGATGGTTGCGGCCTCGACCGGCCTGCAGTTGGTTCAGGTACAAGGGAGGGCCCCCTACGCGGTCAATCTTGACGCCGCTCTTGACGCCGGCGTGCCAGTGTCCTTCATGCCGCATCGCGGGGCGATTGCGGTCGCCGAGCACGCCATCGCGCTGGCTCTGGGGCTCTACCGCAAGCTAGTGCCCGGCCACACGGCTACGGCGAACGGGGAGTATCGCAAGCTCGGTCTCGAGTCCATCGAAACCAACGAAGACCGGATCGCCTTCAACTGGATGGGACTGGAGAATGTTGCTGAGCTGTACGGCAAGACGATCGGGCTGGTCGGTCTGGGTGATATCGGCCTCGAGGTGGCTCGGCGGGCGCGAGCTTTCGACATGCGGGTGCTCTGTGCCAAGCGCAGTTCGCTGCCGTCAGAACATCAAGCTCTGGTGGGAATCCGACAGGTGTCCCTGGACGAGTTGCTGAGCAGATCCGATATCGTGAGCCTGCATGCGCCGCACACGGAAACGACCGAGCGCCTGATCGACGACGCCGCGCTGGCGCGCATGAAGCCTACCGCCGTGCTCGTCAACACCTCGCGTGGCGGATTGATCGACGAAAAGGCGCTCACCGACAGTCTGAGCAAACGCGCCATCGCCGGCGCCGCGCTCGATGTCTTCCTCCACGAGCCGCTTCCTGCCGATCATCCGTTCATCAGTCTCGACAACGTGCTGCTCTCTCCCCACCTCGGTGGCGGCTCGGGCGGCGGTCAAAAGGGCATGGTGGCGGACGTCGTCGAAAACCTCGAACGGGTTGCTGCTCGACGGCCAGCACGGCATCTGGTCGATCTCTCCGGCCCGAGGGGTTGGCCGTGATCCAGGATCCGGTGGCGTTGCTGTCGTTCTTGTTCGCGGTTGTTGCGCTGACGCGATACCTCGAGAGCAAACACTGGCTGTTTGAAAAGGCCACCTCGGCGATTCTATGTACGTTGCTCGGGATCATCCTCGCCAACCTGGGGGTCATCCCGTTCAGCTCGCCAGCCTACCAAGTGGTCTTCGATTTCGGCATTCCCTACGCCATCGTTCTGGTGATCCTTGCCTCGGATCTCAAACAGCTCGCACGCGCTGGAAGACCGGTCATCGTTGCCTTTGCCATTGCTGCCGCCGGCAGCGTGCTCGGGGGTTTTGCTGCTGGAGTGGTGTTCGAGAGCTGGTTGGGTCCTGAGACCTGGAAGCTGAGCGGCGCCTTTGCCGGTGCCTTCGTCGGTGGCGGAATGAACTTTGCCGCCATTGGTAGCGAGCTACAGATTGCCCCGAGTACCTTCGCGGCAGCGGCGGTGGCCGACAATCTCTCCACAGTGCCGTACATGCTGACCCAGATTGCCCTCGTCGGCCTCTTGGCGCCGCTCTACCGCCGTCGGTGTCTGAGCCGGGCGATGGCGGGCGCCGGTGAGCCCGCGGAGACGCCGGCCGATGACGGGCCGTCCGAGTTGGACGATCTCTCCGGGCGGGCGACGGGGATCCTGCGACAGTGGACCGAGACTTCGGTCAACATCACTGACCTGGCCGTTATTGCAGCCCTGCCGCTGGCTGTTCTGTGGCTGGCACGGAGTCTGGTGGCGCTGGTGCCGGCGATGCCCGAGGTGCTCTGGATCACGACGCTGGCGTTCGTGATCGCTCAGATCCCCGTCATCAGGAAGCTCAGAGGAGCCATGGTCGGGGCCTACTTCACCATGCACATCTTTTTCCTGGCGCTGGGCGCCTCTTCGATCGTTTCCGAGGTGTTCAAGATCGGGGCGCCCATCTTTCTGTTCATGATCCTGATCATCGCGGTGCACGTGCTGGTGGCCTACGGCCTCGGTTGGCTGATCCGGTTGGATCTGCCGACGATCACAGTCGCCAGCGCCGCTGCCATCGGCGGCGCTGGCTCCGGATTGGCGCTGGCGATGATCTTTAAGTGGCCCAAGGTCATCACTTCAAGCATCGTCGTCAGCATCTTGGGTTATGCCTTGGGCAACTATCTGGGGCTGAGCTGTGCCTATCTCGTCCGGGCGCTGGGGTGACGGCGAGCCTGGCGGGAACGGCGGCGGTGGTCACCGGGGCCGGCCGCGGTTTGGGCAGGGCGATGGCCGTGGCCCTGGCCTCCGAGGGAGCGCGGGTGTCGCTCTGCGCTAGGTCCGATGAGGAGCTCGCCGTCACGGTCTCGTTGATCGAGGAACACGGCGGTAGCGCATCGGCCACCTGCGTCGATCTGGCCGACCCAGCAGCGTGTGGTGATTATGTGGAGCACCTGAACGGAGAGGTGCGGCGTCTTGACGTGCTGGTCAACAATGCCGCGGTCTTGCGGCGGACGAGCGTTGAGGAGCAGTCGGTTGGCGATTGGTCGCAGACGTTGGCCGTAAACTTGACCGCGCCGTTCATCCTTACCCGTGGTCTGCTGTCGTCTCTGCGCCGAGACGGCGGGTCGATCATCAACGTCTCGTCGCGTGCCGGAGTCATGGCATTCAAGTCGGAGGCCGCCTACTGCGCCTCGAAGTTCGGGCTCGAGGCGCTCACCAAGTGTTTGGCTCTCGAGCTGGTGGGCTCTCGCGTGAGCGTCAACACCATCACTCCTGGATTACGCATCAAGCCGACGTCGCTGACCGATGCCCAAGAAGCTACGCTTCCGGCAGCGGCGCGCGAACGCTGGTCGGAGCCCGCCCCGATCATGCCCGCTGTGCTGTTGCTGGCCCGCCTGCGAGGCGAGGTCAGCGGGCTGCGATTCGACGCATTGCGTCTGTCGAAGGCGCTGTTGGCAGAGAAGTCCGAGGCGGTCATGGCGCGTCTCGGCGAGCTGGCCGAGTGAGCGCAAGTGATGCAGCCTGCCGAATGAGGGGGGCGCTATCGGCGCGCGCGCGGTCACTATCCGTCGACCTGACGGAGATCGATACCGATGCACCGCCGGCGGGCCTGATCGAGGAGGTTCGTCGCCATCTGTTGGGCGGTGAGACCCACTACACGACCCGGCCCGGAATCGTCGAGCTGCGTCATCGGATATCAGAGCGCCTCGAGCAGATCACCGGTGCCAGGCCAGATCCCTTAGAAAGCGTGCTGATCACGGCCGGCGAACGGGAGGCTCTCTTCGTGACCCTGCTAGGTCTCGGTCTGCCACCAGGTGCGACGGTGATTGCTGTCGACCAGGGTGGCCGGCACCGGGGCTTGATGCGCCTGCTGGGTCTGCAGGTGATCGAACCAGGTGATCCCCAATGCCAAGCCGACGTCATCTACCGGGAGATCATCTGCGGGGAGGGCCGTTCGTTCTCCGCCGGGAAGACGGCCGACAACGGGGACTGTATCGAGATTCACAATCTGCGGGGCCAGCTCACAGAGCTGTCGGCGGCCAGCAGAGAAGGCCGAGCTGGCGAGGAGATCTGGTCGGGTCTTGGAGCGCCAAAGATCCTGACTGGCAACTTGCATGGCTTGGCTGGAATGGACTCGTTCCGGATCGGCTTTGTGGCGGGTCCACCGGCGACGATGAAGCCGATCATGGTCTGGAAGCAGGCGCTGTCGATCTGTACCGCAGCCCCCTCGCAACGCGCTGCGATCCATTCCCTGGATTGCCGGGGGTCGCAGCGTCGATGAGCAACCGTGCCACCGAGACCGGGCAGAAGGCGACGGCGCTGCGCTATGGCCTGATGGATCTGGCCGCACGACGAGACGACGTGATCTCTCTCGGTCGTGGCGACCCGGATATCGCTACACCGGCCGAGATCATCGAAGGTGCGGCGCACCGGATGTCGAGTCCGGTGCCTGCGGTGCCGATCCTTGGATTGGTCGAGCTACGCCAGCGCCTGGCGCAGCGCTACCGTGTCGAGAAAGGCATGGAGATCGATCCGGAACGCCAGATCCTGATCACCAATGGGGGCCAGGAGGGCCTTTTCCTGACCCTGCTCGCGCTCGTCGATCCGGGGGACGGCGTTGCCATGGCGGATCCGCGTTATTCATCCTATGACCAGGCGGTCGGCGCAGCCGGTGGCAGGATCGTCGAGATTCCCACCGGCCGGGATCTCTGCTTCGAGCTCGGTGCCGAGGCGGTGCGCGAGGCCGCTGTCGACGCCAAGGTGCTGGTACTCGTCAATCCGAGTAACCCAACCTCCGCCTTCATCGGTCCGGCGGGCGTGCGGGAGATTGCCCAGGCAGCGAGAGACCGGGATCTAATCGTGGTCGCAGACGAGATCTACGAGGACTTGGTTTACGACGACCAGGAGGTGCTGTCGATCGGCGCGTGCGACGGCATGAGCGAGCGCACCGTTACGCTGTCTGGCTTCTCCAAGGCCTATGCGATGACCGGATTCAGGGTGGGGTATCTGATCGGCACGCCGGATTTTGTCGATGCGGTGGCAGCAATCAAACGGGCGATCGCCGGCCCTTGCCCGTTGTTTTCTCAGTACGCCGCGCTCTCGGCACTGCAGCTCCCGGGCGACATCCGCGGCGCGTTTCGCCGCCTCTATGATCGGCGCCGGCGTCTGATCCTGCAGGGGCTCGATACCGTCGGCATTCCCTACGGTGCTGTCGGCGGCGGTCTCTTCGTGTGGGCGGATGTGTCGTTGTATGGCTTGCCGGCGGAGGAGTTTTGCTTGCGCCTTCTGCAAGATACCGGCGTGTTGATGTTTCCCGGGCGTTCCTTTGGTGAGCGATGGGAGTACTTTGTGCGCATCTCGCTACTCGCACCGGAGGCGAAGATCGTCGTGGCGCTGGAACGGCTGGCTACCTTCGTGACGACGCTCCCCAGAGAGAGTCGATGAGAGGGGAGCTGCTCATCCGTGGCGGCACTCTGGTCACCGCATCGGAGTCCGTGGAGGCTGACCTCCTAATTCGTGACGGCAAGATCGAGGCCCGTGGCCGCAACCTGAAGACCGACGGCGAGGTCGTGGATGCGACCGGGCATCTGGTGATGCCAGGCGGTATCGACACCCACGTGCACCTGGCGCATCCGATCGATCGCATGGGAATCGAGACTGCAGACGACTTCTATTCGGGCACTGTGGCAGCGGCCTGCGGTGGGGTGACGACGATCATAGATTTCGCCCTCCAGCGGCGCGGCGACGGACTGACGGAGGCGGTCGAGCGCCGGCGCCGCCAAGCGCGGGGCGAGGCGGTAATCGATTACGGCTTCCACATCATCGTGACCGACGCGCGGCC
The DNA here is from genome assembly GCA_036012155.1 of Acidobacteriota bacterium. GTDB lineage: Bacteria > Acidobacteriota > UBA890 > UBA890 > WLXD01 > DASCOT01. The sequence goes on along the minus strand of DASCOT010000026.1, from coordinate 10,424 downwards.
GGAGATCCTTGCCGAGATTCCGGCCTGCATCGAGGCGGGGTTTCCGTCGTTCAAGATCTATATGACTTACTCCGACAAGATCGTTCGGGATGATGCTCTGCTGAAGATCCTCGAGGTTACGGCAACTGCAGGTGGGCTGGTGTATCTGCACTGCGAGAATGACTGCGCCATCAACCATCTCATCGATCGGTTCCTTGCGGCCGGCAAGACACAGCCCGCCTTCCATGCCAGCAGCCGGCCGCCGCTGGTAGAGGATGAGGCGACCTATCGGGCCATTATGTTAGCCGAGCTCACCGGGGCACCGATCTGTATTGCCCATGTCACTTCAGCAGCGGCGATGGGCCACGTCGGAGAGGCGAGGGCCCGGGGGCTTCCGGTCGTCTGTGAGACCTGTCCGCAGTATCTGGTATTGACCGAGTCCGAGTACCGATGTGAGCGCGGCTTCGAGGCCGCCAAGTTTGTCTGTAGCCCACCGTTGCGCGAGGCGGAGCACGGCGAGGTCTTGTGGGGAGGCTTGTTCGACGGCCGGATCCAGCAGGTAGCCTCCGATCACGCACCCTTCGACTTCGCCGAACAGAAGCAACGTGGCCGCGACGATTTCACCAGCATTCCCAACGGCCTACCCGGAATCGAAACTCGCTTGCCGTTGCTGTTTTCGGAGGGTGTCGACAAGGGGCGCATCAGCGTCAACCAGTTCGTGGCGCTGGTGGCCACCAACCCGGCCAAGATCTTCGGGCTCCATCCGCGGAAGGGCTCCCTGCAGGAGGGCGCTGACGCGGATCTGGTGCTGATCGATCCGCAGCGTGAAGTCGAGATCGACCATGCTCGGCTGCACTCGCGCGTCGACTACAACCCCTATCAGGGGAGGCGTTTGCGCGGCGTCCCGACGCTGACGTGGTCTCGCGGTGAGGTGGTGAGTCGGCTCGGCGAGCCGGCCGGCGAGCGTGGGCGCGGTGAGCTCCTGTCTCGTGCCGCCTGCGAAAGCTCAGCGCTTCCGTGAATCGGCCGCCAGCAGATCGTCACGAGTCTCGTCGATAATGCCGAAGAAGCAACACCACTCGCCAGCCATTACGGACGGTCGTGAGCGCAGGCCGAAGACCACGCCAGCGCATGGTGCTCTGACCTCGCCGACTACGTCGCCGTAGAGGTTGAAGATCTCTCCGAGGAGCGTGCCTCCCTCGATCTCTTTCTCGAACGGCAGTTCACGGTTTCCCACGAACATGCCAGAGGCGGGCGCCAGCAGCGCCTGTTGGTGTCCCATGCGCCATGCGACAGCGTAGCGCGGGGTCCCATCGATCATCTCGTAGTGGCGCATGACGTTGACGTAGCCCGCTGAGAGGTCGTCGGCGATGTCGTAGAAATCACTGGTCAGGGTGCGGCAATTGCCACCCAACTCGACGGTAATGCCGCCGCCGCCAGCGCGGGCGACCATCGATGCGGGATCGCCCGAGTCGCCGGTAGGGGAGCAGAAGACCAGATCCCAGGCGGCCCCCATGGCGGCTGCCAGCTCGACACTAGGTGGGTTGTCTGCTGCGAAGATCATGTGCGCCAGATAGGAATGGTCGCCACCGGAGTGGATGGCGATCTGCAGATCGCAACCTTGCTCCATCGCCGTCCAGTGCGCGTGCGCCACCCGTTCGGTCGGATAGCCGTCCGGTCTTCCCGGGTAAACACGGTTCATGTCGTAGGAGAAGGTATCCGACGGATTGCCACGGCGGCCGGCGGCGAAGGCCGAGACATTGATTGCTGGCACCGCTACCAGCGCTCCGCGCATCGATCGCGGGTCGATTTGTTGCAGCGTTCGGAAGATCGAAAAGGCACCTTCGGGCTCATCGCCGTGGGTGGCGCCGTTGATCCACAGGATCGGGCCGGGCTCTACTCCATGGCAGACAATGACCGGAATCTCGTCGGCGCCGCCGCAGATGTCCGCCCCGGTCGGAATGCCACCGCGGCTCATCGTGCCGGGCTGTGCCGACGCGGTGCCGATCTTCAGGTTTTCGACCCCTGTCTTTGCACCCATCTCCCTCTCCTGTTCAGCCGACGTTCACTACCCTTGTCGAGTGGCGGGTTCTGGTCACAAGGGGCAATCGATTCCGAGCTCTTTCGCTAGATCATGGAGCTGGGGAACGCTCTCCTGGTCGATCGGAATGCCCTCGCGCATGCGGCGCCGGCCGCGGTGTTGTTCTTCCTCACCGGGAAGCCGCACCGGGTGGTTGGCGTCGATGGCGGGAGCATCGGCTACTTCGGCGATCAGCTTCTCGAGCCGCTCGCCGAACTCCTCGCCAGGCAAGAAAGCCTGCGGGTCGATGGCGATCATCGTGTGTCCGACGTCATAGCTTCGGTCGTCCTGAAAGACCGAGCGACCGAAGAGCGCGCCGGTCATGACACCGCAGAGCACGTCGGTGATCAAGCTGAGACCGTAGCCTTTATAGTCACCCATCGGTAGCAGTGGTCCGCCCAAAGCCTGGTTCGGGTCAGTGGTGCGATCACCCTCGGCGGTCAGCCCCCAGTTGTCGGGGATCCTGAGCCCGGCCCGCTGGTACCAGCGCATCATGCCTTTGCCGGATTGGGTGAGCGCCATGTCGAGGATGATCGGATCCTTTCCCGAGAGCCGTGGTATGGCGATTCCCCAGGGGTTGGTGCCGAGCACTGGTTGAACCGAGCCCCAGGGGGCCATCTCGGCGCCGGCGTTGGTCTGCGCAACACCGATCAACCCTTGCTGGGCGGCCAGCCGGGCATGAAATCCGGCGATGCCGAAGTGATTGCTGTTGCGAACTCCGACCCAGGCGACACCCTGTTGGCGTGCCTTGTCGATGGCCAGTTGCATGGCGCGATGGGCTGCGACGTAGCCGAATCCCTTGGCGGCGTCGAGCAGCGCGGTCGATGAGGTTTGTCGTTCCCAGCGCATCGCGGCGGCTGCCACGATGCCGCCGTTGCGGGCCCGACGGCCATAGCGCAGCAACTTCTCCAGTCCCTGGTGTTGGCCGGGATGCAACCAGCAACAGGCTGTCAGCAGCCCTTCGGCGACAATGTCGGCTTCCTCCGCGCTTGCTGCCAGTGCTCGCAGGACGTCGAGCGTGAATCGTCGCAGCAGGTCGGCCTCGTAGAGGGCGACCGGGACCTTGGCGTCGAGTGGATAGCTAATGGTCGTGCCTGTGTTGGTGCGACGCTCAGTCGAGCGCGTCGGGCTCGAAGAGCTCGATGGTCAGCCCGGCGAGCTCGGCGGCTGAAACGACCACGGAGCGGCCGTTGTTCAGGTCGACGGTCTCGTCGGAGGTCGGAGCCCCGACCTTACGAAGGTGCGCCAGGTCAGCGTCCAGATCACGGGTCTCGAGGATCAGTCGATCGAGACCTTCGCCGCGCTCCCTTAGAAACTTGCCTGCTCGCGATGTTGGGTCGGGGTCATGAACGAGGTGCAGCGTGCAATCGTTGTCGAAGGGGATATGCGCTTCTTGCCGCGGGCCAGCCGAATTTGACGCCAGTTCGGCAGGTCGCCGTTGGACGTGTGCCGGTAGTCTAAACAAGCGTTCAAAGCGCTCGCATGCCTGCTGGCGGTTGCTGACCACGAGCCCGAGGTGCCGTAGACGAGAGATTCCCAGACAACGGCTGACCGCGAGCCCGATGGCCTCCTGCGGGTATGTCCAGGACGTCTCGTGACCTTGGATCAGCTCCACGGTCATGCCCGGCAGTTGGTCGGGGAAGACAAAGGCCTCGTAGCCGTCGGCGGCGTGAAAGATCTGATCCTCGAAGACCGGTACGCCAATCGATCGTAGGTGAGCTACGTCAGCGTCGATATCATCGGTCTCGATGGCGATGTGCTCGAGCCCCTCACCGCGCTGCTGTAGAAACTGCGTCACCCGGGAGTCCGGGTCCCAGTTCTGCACGAGGTGCAGCCAGCACTCGTTGCCCAGTAGGATGCGAGCATCAAGCTGCATGCCATGGCCCTGATCGTCTCTGAAGTCCTGTGCTCGCAGACCGAACCAGCTGTCGAGCTGATCGCAGACGACCTGCAGATCCCTCACGACGACACCGATGTGTTGCAGGCGGACGAAGCTCATGTGGGTGGTTGAACCATGAGGCGATGCGGTCTGCCCTTCCCTGGACCCGTGCGTCGCCATCTGGCCGTTGTGGATGGAGTCTCGGATTGTAGGGTATCGGGCGCCGGTGGCGGTCGCGTTGCTGGTTCGCTGACCGATTGCCGGCACAGGCCCTGACCTCTAGGATGGCAAGCTCGATGGCTGACGACTCGCAGGATAGAGGTGCCGGGCAACATCCGGCGGGCGGCGCGCCAAGCGCCGCCTACCTGGTCGATCGTCTGGTGGCCTTGGGAGTCACCGACGTTGTCGGCATTCCGGACAACGACACCGCGCAGGTGTTCGAGCGGCTACACGACCACCCGACGATCCGTCTCTTGCGAGTGGCGCGCGAGGGCGAGGCGTTCGCCATCGCGGCGGGGCTATGGGTCGGCGGGCGAGAGCCCGTGGTGATTATCCAGAACACCGGCCTGCTCGAGAGTGGCGACAGCCTGCGCGGCACGGCAGGGCGCATGGGCGTGCCGTTGCTCTGCCTGATCGGGTATCGCGGCTACGCCAAGATGCTCGCGGCCAAGCTGGATTCGCCTCCGGAGTCGCTCGACGCCGCGACCCTGACGCGCGCCGACGTCGACTCGGTGGCGCTTCTGACCGAGCCCACGTTGACCGCCTGGGGCGTTCCGTATTGGGGTCACGACTCGGATATCGACACCGACGAGGCGGTACCCACGGCCTTTGAAGCGGCGCAACAGCAGTCTCAGCCCACCGCCGTGCTGCTGACACGGGGGTTCGCGTAGTGCTCACCAAGGACGAGCTGCTGCTACCGCTGGCGCGCCTTCGCGAGGACCGGATCGTGGTGACCACGATGTCGGTTGTGCGTCCGTGGGCCCGCCACTCGCAAAGCGATCTCGATTTCGCATCGGCGGATAGCGCCATGGGGCATGCGGCGGACCTCGCCCTGGGGCTCGCGCTGGCCCAGCCGGAGCGCGGCGTGGTGTGCGTCAACGGCGACGGCAGCATGCTGATGAGCCTCGGTACGCTGGCCACGATCGTCGATTCTGGGGCCACCAACCTGACGCTCCTGGTGGTCGACAACCGCACCTACGAGATCACCGGGAACCAACCATGGGTGGCGGCAGATAGCATCGATTTCTGTGCCTTGGCGCAGGCCGTCGGGTTCCGTCGGACCTATGCCTTCGAGGACGCCGACCAATATGAGCACCAGCTACCGGAAGTGCTCGGTGGGCCAGGACCCGTCCTGGTATCCGTTCGCGTCGAGCCGGGCACCGAGGGCCCGTTGTCGCGAAGGCCGACGGCATCTTCACCCTATCTGCGTGTCTCGTTGCGTGAATCGGCGCGGCGCCTACGCGGGGCCCTGCGAGATTAGCTCTGCCTGCCGGCGGCGGGGGCACCGTTTGCGCTAAAGTTGGACGGCACGACAGTGGCTCCTCTAGAACCACGGAAATCACGTGATCCGTACGATTTGGATTGTTCCTTGTACCCGCCCCGGTCCGACCGCGTGGTGAAACCGTTCGGCGGTAGATGGGCCCTCTGGGTCGCCCTGGCGTTGTTTCCTGTGCTCGGCGCAACCAGCGGCCTCGCCGGGCAGGTGTCTGGCGGGACAACGGTTGCAGGCGATTCTGCGGCTGAGCCAGCGACGGGCTCGCCCGAGTTCGAGCGCGATGTCTACGCGTTTGAGGTTCTCGACGCCGAAGGCTTGCCCTACGCACACCCGTTTCTGGGTGGCCTGAATTTGCCGCGGCCACAGCTTGCCGACATTGATGGCGACGGCGATCTCGATTTGTTTGTCCAGGAGTACACCGGCGCGGTGATGTTCTTCGAGCAGACGGGAACTCCCACCGAGCCGCACTACGAGTGGCGATCGGACGCCTACCAGGGCGTCGATGTCGGCGAGTGGTATCTGTTTGTCGACCTCGACGAGGATGGGGATCTCGATCTCCTGGGCGAGGAGCGCTTCAGCCGTGTGCGCATGTACCGCAATGAAGGCGACCCGACTAGCCCACGCTTCGAGCTGCTGGCCGAGACTCTCCTGGACGACAAAGGCGAGGAGGTGTTCGCCGATCGTCAGAACATACCGAAGGTTGCCGACCTGGACTGCGACGGCCGCCTCGACCTGATGGTGGGCCGGGTCGAAGGCACGATCACCCGCCACGAGATGACCGGCTTGGACGAGCGGGGCGCGCCGCTGTTTCGCCACCTGGAGGATCGCTTCCAGGGCATCGAGATCATCGGCCAGGTCCTGGGCGGTCCAACCGCCGGTACACGCGGTAGCGCAGGCGGGGGGACGCGACATGGGGCCAATACGATGGCCTTCGTGGACTTCGACAACGACGGTGATCTGGATCTGTTCTGGGGCGACTTCTTTGAGCCCGGCCTCTTGCTGATCGAGAATCGCGGCTCGTGTCGAACACCATCGCTTCGTTCGGAACCGATACCGTTTCCGCCCAACGACCCGGTGCGGACGAGTGGCTACAACGCTCCGGCGTTCGGTGATCTCGACGGCGACGGTGATATCGATCTACTGGTCGGAGTGCTGGGCGGAGCCTTCAATCCCAACAACACCACCATCGACAACCTCGTGCATCTGGATCGCACCGGCGGTCGACGACTAGAGCTTCAGACGCGTCGGTTCCTCACCCAGGTCGATGTCGGCAGCGAGAGCTTCCCGGCCTTCGCCGACATCGACGACGATGGCGATCTCGACCTGTTTCTGGGCAACAAGATACAGCCGGGGGATACGCGTGCCGGGCGCTTGTTCTTCTTCGAGAACATCGGCACGGCGATGCGGCCCCGCCTGCAATCTCGTGGACCGGTCGAGCCGTTCGACAACGTGTACCACTATGCACCGGCCTTCGGCGACCTGGACGGCGATGGTGATCTCGATATTCTGATGGGTAGCTGGGACGACGAGCTGCAGCTGGTGCGCAACGACGGCAGCCGTACTCGCCCCGACTGGGTGGTCGCCGATCCCGAGATCGTCAAGCTCACGCGTGGCCGCAACGCGATTCCCGCTCTCGGAGATATCGATGGTGATGGTGACCTGGACCTGTTCGTCGGCGAGTCATCCGGGGAGCTGAATCTCTATCGCAACGTCGGTTCGGCCACCGAGCCACGCTACGAGCTCGTCGACGACAAGTTCGGGGGAATCGACGTCGGGCGACGCAGCGCTCCAACGCTTACCGATATCGACGTTGACGGCGATCTCGACCTGGTGATCGGGAGCGAAGCGGAGGGGCTTGCCCTTTTCCGCAACGTCGGCACGCCGCAGGCCCCGCAGTTCGAGGCCGACGAGGATTTCGGCCCGGCTGTGCATCCGTTTGCGACACCCGTCTTTGCGGATCTTGAGAAGGACGGCGCGGTAGACCTGTTCGTTGGGGGCATCGGCGGTGGTATCGAGACGTACCGGAGGCAGTAGCGCCGGCGCGTGGCGCGCTCGTATCACCTTCGGAGGACACGAAGCTGTCTCAGTCGGGATCGTATCCGAGGCTAGGACGCAGCCAGCGCTCGGCCTCCCGCGGCGTCAGCCCCTTGCGTGAGGCGTAGTCCTCGACCTGGTCCGCGCTGATCTTGCCGAGCGCAAAGTAGCGCGCCCGCGGATGATTCAGATAGATACCCGACACCGATGCGGCGGGGGTCATCGCGAAGGTCTCCGTAAGGACGATACCGGTCGCCGCCTCGACGTCGAGGAGACGCCAAAGCGTGCGCTTCTCGGAATGGTCGGGTTGCGCCGGGTATCCGGGGGCCGGACGAATCCCGCGGTAGCGCTCGGCGATGAGGTCTTCGATCGACAACGCGGCCTCGTCGAAGCCGCAGGCGGCGCGAGCGCGCGAGTGCAGACGCTCCGCAAGGGCCTCGGCAAGCCGGTCGGCGAGCGCCCGCACCATGATGGCGTTGTAATCATCGTACTGAGCTTCGTACTCCGCCACGACCTGTGCTACTCCTTCGCCGGCCGTCACCGCGAAGGCGCCAAGATAGTCTGGTATGCCGGTCTCCAGTGGCGCGATGAAGTCGCTGATGGCCAAGTAGCCTGCGTCGTCGCTCTTGCGGCGTTGCTGACGCAGGCCATGCAGCACGGCGCGTACCTCGCTGCGGGTCTCGTCGTTGAAGAGCACGATGTCGTCGCCATCGGAGTTGGCGGGGAAGAAGGCGCTGACCGAGTGGGCGCGGATCCGAGTGTCCTTGACGATCTTGTCCAGCAGCCGGCGAGCGTTGTCGAACAGCTCCCTTGCCGCATCGCCGAATTCCGGATGATCGAGGATTCTGGGGTAGATACCCCTGAGCTCCCAGGTGTGGAAGAACGGCGTCCAATCGATAAATTCCGCGATCTCGGACAGGGGGATGTCGCGTAAGATCTGGCGCTCGAGGCTGATGGGTGTCGCTACGTCTTCGGGATTCCAGTCGAACGTCAAGGCTCGCTGCCGGGCGTGCTCGAGCGACACCAGGTTGCTGGTGCCGCCGGTGAAATCGGCGCGCACCCTCTCCTGCTCCTGTCGTAGCTGCTCGATGAGTCCTGGGCGTGTCTCGTCGCTCGTCAGGTTGCCGACGACGCCGACGGCGCGCGATGCGTCCTTCACGTGCACGGTGGCGCCCGCGTAGCGCGGCGCGATCTTCACTGCCGTATGTTTGATCGAGGTAGTCGCTCCGCCGATCAGCAGAGGAATCTCCAGCCCGGTCCGTTCCATCTCGGACGCAACGTGCACCATCTCATCGAGCGATGGGGTAATCAGACCAGATAGCCCGATCATGTCGGCGTCGTGCTTGCGCGCGGTGGCGAGAATCGTTTCGGCGGGAACCATCACGCCGAGATCAACAATTCGGTAGTTGTTGCATCCCAGCACTACACCGACGATGTTCTTGCCGATGTCGTGCACGTCGCCCTTCACCGTGGCCGTGACCACGGTGCCAGCCATGGTCGGGCGGCCATCCTCTCCCTCATCCTCCATGAACGGCTCGAGATAGGCGACGGCGCGTTTCATCACGCGGGCGCTCTTGACCACCTGAGGCAAGAACATCTTTCCCTCGCCGAACAGGTCCCCGACGACGTTCATGCCGTCCATCAACGGCCCCTCGATCACATGCAACGGCCGATCGTACTGTTGGCGCGCCTCCTCGACATCGGCCTCGATGTGGTCGACGACGCCCTTGACGAGGGCATGTCGCAACCGTTCCGCTACCGGCTCACGCCTCCATGCTTCCTCGGCCGCCTCATCAACAGCGGATCCGAGGTGCTTCTCCGCCGCTTCGACGAGGCGATCGGTTGCATCCTCCCGGCGGCAGAAGAGAACGTCTTCGAGCAGTTCCAAGAGCTCTGTGTCGATGTCGTCGTATACGTCGAGCTGGCCGGCGTTGACGATCCCCATGTCGAGGCCGGCCTGGATGGCGTGGTAGAGGAACGCGCTGTTCATGGCGCGCCGTACCGGTTCGTTGCCGCGGAACGAGAAGCTCAGGTTCGAGATTCCCCCCGATATCTTGGCCAGGGGAAACTGGCTCTTGAGCGCTCGCGTCGCCTCAATGAAATTGATCGCGTATGCGTCGTGCTCTTCCATTCCGGTGGCGACCGTCAAGATATTCGGATCGAAGATGATGTCCGGTTCCGGGAATCGGATGTCGTCGATCAGGATGCGTCCAGCGCGCGACAGGACCTCGACACGATCATTGATTCCGGTAGCCTGCCCGGTCTCATCGAACGCCATGACCACGGCAGCCGCTCCGTGGCGGCGCACTCGTAGCGCCTTGTCGCGGAACGCATCCTCGCCATCCTTCAACGAGATCGAGTTGACGACGCACTTGCCCTGAACGCAGGCCAGGCCCGCCTCGATGACCCCGAAATCCGACGAGTCGATCATGATCGGTAGCTTGGCGATATCGGGCTCGGCCATGATCAGGTTCAGGAACGTCTTCATGGCCATGGGCGAATCGAGCAATCCCTCGTCCATGTTGACGTCGATAATGTTGGCTCCGCCAGCTACTTGATGGCGCGCGACATCGAGAGCGGCGTCGTAGTCACCCGACTTGATCAATCGACGGAACCGCGCCGAGCCCGTGATATTGGTCCGTTCGCCGACGACCACGAAGCTGGTGTCGGGAAAAACTGTCAGGGCTTCCAGGCCCGAGTAGCGTGAGTAGGGTGGGGGGGTGCTTGGGACGTGCGGGGGCACCCCTGCGACGGCTTCGCCGATGGCGCGGATGTGGTCGGGTGTCGTGCCACAGCAACCGCCAACCAGGTTCAGCCATCCGGCGCGCGCGAATTGCCCGAGCACTAACGCCATTTGCTCTGGCGTCTCATCGTAGCCGCCGAACTCATTGGGGAGTCCGGCGTTCGGATAGCAGCAGACATGGCAGTTGGAGATCTGCGCCAGTTCCTCGACGTAG
>DASCOT010000025.1:0-26915 GCA_036012155.1 Acidobacteriota bacterium | reverse complement strand
GGCAATATGAATGAACAGGTCGCCGTCGGCCGCGTCGTACGAGTACAGGGAGACCAGCAGAAAGGTTGTCGCCGCGAGCACGATCATGCCGAGAAACTCGCCGCGACGGCTCGGCTGGCGGCCCTTCGCGGCAGATCGGCGAGTCTTGCGGCTGCTCCGCTTACGGGTCGACTTCATGCGACCCGCTCGTGCCTGAGCCGTGGTTGTCCGAGCCAATGTCTGACCTCGATGTCAGTACGTCGGTCTCGGCCGGCTTTCGCCCCTAACGCGCGGCCGCGAGCAACACTAGCGCTCCCAGCCAACAGTACCATGCAAAACGATACCACCAGCCAATGTGGGTCGCGCGGTGTACGAACCCGATGCAAAAGTAACCAACGAGCCCGGCCGCAAGAGTAGCAAACAGTACATGGCTGAACAAGAGCGCGGCGGGGGCCGGCGAGAGACTCAATTGAACAGCATCAAGCACTGACGCTCCCAGGATCGCCGGTACCGACAGGAGCAACGAGAAGGTGACTGCCTGAGCCGGGTGCACCTTCGCCATCAGCGCTGCGCTGATTGTCAGGCCGGAGCGCGAAACGCCGGGGAAGATGGCGATTCCCTGGACGACGCCTATCAACAGGGCAGTCTTCCAGTCGATCGGTCGATCGGCCTGCGGTTGCAGCCGCGAGGCCATCAAGAACACGCCGGACAAAGCGAGGCCGGCGGCGATGGCGTTCAGGCTGCCGAACGCCGCAAGGACGGCGTCGCGCGACAGAACCCCGATGATGGCTGTCGGCAGGGTCCCCACGAGGAGCAGTAGCCACCACTGCGAGCGCTCGATCCCCAAGAGGGCCGGTCCGGGCCGGTGTCGGAGCATGCCCGAAAGCAGCTCGCGATAGTAGACAAGCACCGCGACGGTGGTGCCCAGATGGGTGGCGAGCTCGAGGGTGACGCCGGGATAAGCAGTGTCCGAGAACAGCAGCTGCACAGCCCCCAGATGTCCGCTGCTCGAAACCGGTAGGAATTCTGTCAACCCCTGCAGGATCCCTAGAAGGATCGCGGCGCTCGTCGCCGGGCCGGCGGCGCTCATGGGGCTAACGCCGGCAGCGCGGCCGCGAGCCTGCGCCACTGTTGAGGTGGGATGGTCTCGGCGCGCACGCTGCTTTTCAGGCCGATCTGGAGGCACGCGTCGGCGGCGGCCGCGGCATTCCAACCGGCATACGCAAGCCCGTTGGCGAGTGTCTTGCGTCGATGCGTGAAGCCTGCTTCCAGCGTTCGAATCTCGTGTGCCGAGGGTTGCGGTGCCTCGTCGAGCGGTCGCGGGGCCAGCCGAACGAAGGCCGAATCGACCTTGGGTGCTGGTCGAAACGAGCCAGCGGCCAGGTGTTTGACTACCTCCACCCCAAACTCCCATTGGGTACGCACAGAGAGCACGCCGTACGACTTGGCTCCCGGCAGGCTTGCGGCGCGCTCGGCGACCTCACGCTGAAGCATGTAGTGGGCGTCAACGATGTCGATCCGGTGCTTTGCCGTCCAACGCAGGAAGGGACCACTCAGGTTGTAGGGTAGGTTCCCGATCAGTCGCAGCGGGCCCGTCTGCCACGGCAACTGATCATCGATGGCCAGCGCGTCGCCATGAATCAGGGTGAAGGCGGAGTCCGCGTAGCGCCGCCGCAGCTCGGCGCAGCACTCGGGGTCAACCTCCACTGCGACGACCTTCGTACGCTGGCGCAATAGTGCACCCGTAAGGCGGCCGGTGCCGGGCCCGATCTCTACGAAGGTCTCGCCTGGACGCGCCTTGATCGCCTGGACGAGAGTCTCCGCCAAGGCGTCGTTGGCCAGCCAGTGTTGCCCCCATTTCCTCTTGGCGATCGCCATCGGCCGGATTATAGGGGCTCGGCCGGTGTGTGCCTGCACCGACCGCCTCGGCCGGGTGCGTTGACAGCTCGGCGGTGTCGCGTTTTGATTAACCATCTCACCTGAATCGCCGGTACGGCCTGCCAGGCCCAAGCTCGCACACATCCAGGCGGTTCCCCCGGCCGAGACCCATGGACGACAGGATATCTGCACCGCCAGACACCGAGGACATGCCTAAGGGCTTTGAGCCGGAGGCGGTCGAAGAGCGCTGGCGGGTTGCGTGGGACGAAGCCGAGATCGGCCAGGCCGACCCTGACTCAGGGGTGGCCAAGTTCTCGATGGTGATCCCACCGCCCAACGTTACCGGGGCCCTACACCTGGGGCACGCTCTCGATCAGACGCTTCAGGATGTCATGGCGCGGTGGAAGCGCATGCAAGGGCTCGACGTGCTCTGGCTTCCGGGCACCGACCATGCGGGTATTGCCACCCAGAACGTCGTCGAGAAGGCGTTGCTGAGCGAGGGGATCGAGCGCCGCTCGCTCTCACGGGAAGAGTTCGAGCAACGGGTCTGGAAGTGGAAGGAGCGCTACGGGGGCCGAATCCTCGACCAAATGCGAGGTCTGGGACTCTCGGTTGACTGGTCGAGGCTGCGATTCACGCTCGACCCGGCCATGTCGACTGCCGTTCGGCGAGTATTCGTCGAGCTCTACGAACAAGGCCTCATCTATCGCGGCGAGTACATGGTCAACTGGTGTCCGCGCGATCAGACGGCGATCTCCGACCTCGAGGTGAAGCACGAGGAGGTCGATGGAAGGCTCTGGAAGATCCGTTACCCGCTGACACCAGATCCCGAAACGGAGGGGCGCGACTGGTTGGAGGTCGAGACGACGCGGCCGGAGACGATGCTTGGCGATACCGCGTTGGCGGTGCACCCCGACGACGCCCGATATGCCGATGCCGTTGGCCGTACTGCGGTGCTGCCGCTACTCGAACGCGAGATCCCCGTTGTCGCCGACGTGGCCGTTGATCCGGAATTCGGTACGGGCGTCGTCAAGGTGACACCGGCGCACGACCCCAGCGATTACGAGATCGGCAAACGCCAAGACCTGGAGCTTGTCCAAGTGATCGGCTTCGACGGCCGCATGACCGAGAGCGCCGGTCCCTACGTGGGACTCGATCGCTTCGAGGCTCGCGAACGTGTCGTCGAAGATCTTCGGGAGCGTGCGCTGCTGGTCGGGGAGCGTCCGCACCGGCACGCCGTGGGCCACAGCGATCGGAGCGGCGCCATTATCGAGCCGCAAGTGTCGACACAGTGGTTCGTCAAGACCGCGCCCCTTGCCGAAGCGGCGCTTGCGGCGGCGGAAGATGGCCGTGTGCGCTTTTACCCCGAGAGCCAGTTCAAGGTGTATCGCGAATGGATGACCAACATCCGAGATTGGTGCATCTCGCGCCAACTCTGGTGGGGCCATCGCATCCCGGCGTGGCACAACGACGCCACCGGCGAGATCATCGTCACGCTCGACGACCCCGATCCCTCGCTCGGCCTGCGGCAGGATCCGGATGTCCTCGATACCTGGTTCTCCTCCGGCCTGTTTCCGTTCTCCACCCTGGGTTGGCCGGAGGATGCCGTCGACCTGCGCCGCTACTATCCGACCGACGTGCTGGTTACCGGCTATGACATCCTCTTCTTCTGGGTAGCGCGAATGGTGATGATGGGGCTTCATTTCCGCGACGAGGCGCCGTTCAAGAACGTCTTCCTGCACGGGCTGATCCGCGACGCCGATGGCGTCAAGATGAGCAAGTCGCGTGGTAACGGCGTCGATCCACAGGAAGTCGTCGACAAGTACGGTGCCGACGCGCTGAGATTCATGCTCGTGGCGTCGGCAACGCCCGGTGCTGATTTCATCTTTTCCGAGGAGCGCGTTGCCGGCTATCGCGCCTTTGCCAACAAGCTCTGGAATGCGACGCGCTTCAGCTTGATGAATCTCGGCGAGGCAGCGGAAGCGTTGCAGGCGAGCGCAGACGCTGCGGATCCCCGCGCCACGAGCCTGCCGGATCGCTGGATCCTGTCGCGCACGGTTGGCGTGGTGGAAGGATTCGAGCGCAACATGTCGAAATTCCGCTTCGACGAAGCGGCCCAAGGGATCTATCAGTTCATCTGGCACGAGTTCTGCGATTGGTACGTCGAGATGGCCAAGGTGGCGCTCAACGGCGACGACCCATACGCTCGTCGAGAGACCCGGGCAACCTTGCTGGCGACGCTGGAGATCGTGCTACGGGCGCTCCATCCGATAATGCCGTTCCTCACCGAGGAGCTCTGGAGCCGATTGCCCGGGGACCGAGGTCTGCTCGCCCTGACGCCCTTCGCCGCGGCCCAGGAGGAGTGGCGCAGCGAGGAGGCAGAAGCTGCCGTTGGGACCCTGCAGGGCATAGTGACCGAGGTGCGTCGGCTGCGAGCCGAGATAGGAGTCGAGCCGCGCAAGCGGATTTCGCTGGTGCTCGTTGCCGAGGCCGAAGATCGGCGCCACGAGCTGGCAGCGGTGGAGATGCTGGTCTGCAGTCTGGCGGGTTGTAAGGAAGTGCGGATCGATGCCGCGGCAGAGAGGGTTGAGCAGCGTGTCGTAGGTGTGGTCGGTGACATTCAGGTGGTGGTTCCTCTCGAGGAGGTCGATCTCGATCGCGAGCGGCTACGCCTGAGAAAGGTGTTGGACCGTGCCATGGCCGAGCTCACCGGGATCGAGGGGCGGTTGGCGAACCAAGGGTTCCTGGGTAAGGCGCCGGAAGAAGTGGTGGCGAAGGCCCGGCTACGGCAGGCTGAGCTGGTCGCCGAACGGCAGCGGCTCGAGGAGCGCCTCGCCGCGATCGGCGGGTGAGCATCGCGATGCGTATGGCCAGCCCGCCAGCCCGCCCTGCGCTGAACGTGGCGCGTTTTCGGGGTCTGGCGGAGGGCTCTCGCCTGGCGCACGATGTCGTTGCCCACCAGACGGTCTCATCGACGAACTCCGTGGCACTCGATCTCGGGCGCGCTGGTGCCGATGATGGCACCCTCGTGCTTGCCGAGGAGCAGACGGCAGGCCGTGGTCGCCGCCGCCGCCACTGGGACTCTCCAGCGGGGTTGGGGCTGTATGTCTCGGTGATTCGGCGTCCGCCGACGCCTTCGGCCGAATACGCGGCCGCGGTGCAGTTGGTCGCTGGTATCGCCGTAGCGGAAGCCCTTGCCGGCGTGCAGCCGCATGTCGCGGAGCTGCTCTGGCCTAACGACTGCTATTGCCTCGGTCAGAAGGTTGGCGGCGTGCTCGTGGAAGGGGAGACCATGGGGCCGGAGCTGGGGGTCTTGGTGTGTGGAATCGGGGTCAACGTGAACCAGGAGCGCAACGACTTCGCCGAAGGGCTCAGTGGGGCTACTAGCGCGCGCTTGCTGGCCGGCCGCCCGGTTGATCGCGAGGACTTGCTGGCGCGGCTGGTCACCGGCATACAACGATGGGACGACGTCGCTCGCGGTGAAGGCCTGCAACGAGTGATTGATCGCTGGCTACGGCTGGCCCCGTCGGCAATCGGTAGCATCATCGATGTTCACACCCACGACGGC
The DNA here is from genome assembly GCA_036012155.1 of Acidobacteriota bacterium. Lineage (GTDB taxonomy): Bacteria > Acidobacteriota > UBA890 > UBA890 > WLXD01 > DASCOT01. The sequence goes on along the minus strand of DASCOT010000025.1, from coordinate 21,490 downwards.
GTGCTCCACGGCCGCAGTGCGGGGCTCTCCGCGAGGGGTGGACTTCAGCTCGTGGTGGATGGACGGATCCGTGAGGTAACGACGGGGGAGTTGATCCGGGTAAGGAGGCGGTGTTGAGCCTGAAGGCAATCCGCGGCACGCGGGATATCTTGCCCGGCGAGGTCGAGCGTTGGCAGCGCGTCGAGGCGGCCGCACGCCAGGTGTTCGCGCTCTATGGTTTTCGGGAGCTGCGCACGCCAATCTTCGAAGACAGCGCAGTGTTCTTGAAGGGAACCGGAGAAACCACCGATATCGTCCAGAAGGAGATGTACCGCTTCCAAGACCTCGGTGGAAACGATGTCACGCTGCGACCCGAGGGCACCCCCCCGGTCATTCGCGCCTACCTCGAGCATGGCCTTGGGCAAGGGCATTCCATCGACCGCTTCTATTACATCGGCCCGATGTTTCGCTACGAGCGTCCTCAAAAGGGCCGTTACCGACAGTTTCATCAGATCGGGGTTGAGGCCCTCGGCTCAGGGTCACCGCGCGTCGACGCCGAGATCATGCAGATGGCAATGCGTTGGCTGCGCGAGCTCGGCGTCCACCAACCTCGTCTCACGCTCAACACCGTGGGCGACCAGGAAACGCGAGCCGCCTATTTGGGGGAGCTAGTGCGGGCTCAAGCGCGCCATTTGGACGCGCTGTGCCAGGACTGTCGTCGACGCCACGCAACCAATCCTTTGCGGGTTCTCGACTGCAAGGTTGCGGAGTGCCAGCCGATCCTCGACCAGCTGCCCACGATCCACGACTCGTTATCCTCGCAATCCGCCAGACACCTCGAACGTGTACAGAGCCTGCTCGATCACTGGGGCGTCGAATACGACCTCAACGCACGGCTCGTGCGTGGTCTCGACTACTATCGCGAGACCGTCTTCGAGATCACCTCGGAGGCCCTCGGCGCACAGGACTCGTTGCTGGGAGGCGGCAGGTATGACGGGCTGGTGGCGAAGATGGGCGGAGAAGATCGCCCGGGCACTGGGTTCGCCTCCGGCATCGAGCGGATCCTGCTCGCCATGCCGGACGATGTCGACGGCGGTGCCGCGGACGTGTTCGTGGTGTCGTTCGATCACGAGTCGACCGAGGTAGCCCACGACCTGGTGCATGGATTACGAGCTGCCGGTGTACGCACGCTCAGCGCCGCCTACGACGCCCGCAACAAGAAGGCCCAATCGCGGGCGGCAAGACGATCGGGGGCTGCCTGGCAGCTTGTGGTCGGGCCGGATGAAATCGCCGCTGGCCGTTACACTCTTAGGCGGATCGCCGATGGTGAGCGCATACAGATCGCTGTCTCCGAGCTGCCCAACAAGGTTGTAGAGCTACTCTCCGGCGCCAAGGACGCGCCGGGATGAACGGTGCTGCAGGCATCGGCGAGGAATGAATGCGTAGAACGCATTGTTGTGGCGAGATCTCAGTCGAGCAGGTCGGAGCACAGGTGTGCCTCCAGGGATGGATATGGCATCGCCGTGATCTCGGTGGGCTGATCTTCGTCGACCTGCGGGACCGCGCCGGATCGATCCAATGTGTGCTCAACCCGAAGCTGGCGCCCGAGGCGCATGCTACCGCCGGCGATTGGCGACCAGAGTACGTCGTCGAAGTGCGAGGCGTCGTTGTCGACCGCTCGGCGGAGACGATCAATCCCGCCATGCTTAACGGCGACGTCGAGGTGCGCGTCGAAAGCGTGACGACAATATCGGCGTCCGAAACGCCACCTTTTCTGATTGAGGAGGACGGCCGCGCCTCCGAGGAGCTGCGGTTGCGCGAGCGCTTCCTCGACTTGCGGCGACCACCGCTGCAGGAGGCGTTGGCGCTACGCCATCGGCTCGCGATGGCGACCCGCAATCTGCTCGACGATCAGGGGTTTCTCGAGATCGAGACGCCGATGCTGACGCGTTCCACTCCGGAAGGGGCGCGTGACTACCTGGTGCCTAGTCGGGTACAGCCTGGAAGCTTCTACGCGCTTCCTCAGAGCCCGCAGCTGTTCAAGCAACTCCTGATGGTGTCGGGGTTCGATCGCTACTTTCAGATCGTGCGTTGCTTCCGCGACGAGGATCTGCGCGCCGATCGCCAGCCGGAGTTCACCCAGATCGACGTCGAGATGAGCTTTGTCGACGCCGACGACGTTCGCGCGGTAGCCGAGTCGTTGATGATGCAGCTGCTAGCGATCAGTGGTCACGAGGTGGAGCCAGGGTTTCCGCAGCTGGAATTCCGGGAAGTCATCAACCGCTTTGGCTCGGATCGTCCCGACATGCGGTATGGCCATGAGCTCGTTGATGTCACGGAGCAGTTCGCCGGCAGCGGCTTCCGGGCATTCGCCGAGGTGGCCAGCTCCGGCGGCGCCGTCAAGGCGTTGCGCATACCTGGCGCGGCGAGCTGGGCCCGGGCCCGCTTCGACAAGCTCACCGATCGTGCGCGCGAGTGTGGCGCCAAAGGCCTGGTGTGGGCCAAGCGAGCCGACGGCGAGGTCAACTCACCGATCGCCAAGTTTCTCGACGCCGGCGTCATGGAATCGATGGCCGATGCCGCCGCGTTGGAAGACGGGGATGGTGTGGTGCTGGTCGGCGACGAGTGGGAGCTCGCCGCGACGACCGTCGGTACCCTACGTTCCTCGCTTGCCAAGTCCGAGGGTTGGATCGGCGCCGGTTTGCGCTTTCTGTGGGTCAACGAGTTCCCGCTTCTCGAGCGCACCGCCGAGGCGGGCCGACTGGCCGCGCGCCATCATCCCTTCACTGCACCCGTGGAGCAGGATCTCGATCGACTGGAAAGCGATCCGCTATCGGTCAGAGCGCAGTCGTACGACCTGGTGCTCAATGGTGTCGAACTCGGTGGTGGGAGCATCAGGATTCACCGCGGCGATGTTCAGGAGCGCGTGTTTGCGGCGCTCGGCGTTGATGACCAGGAGGCCAGAGAGAAGTTCGGCTTCCTGCTCCGCGCATTGCGCTTCGGAGCCCCCCCACACGGTGGCATTGCCCTGGGGTTCGATCGTATCGTGATGATGATGGCCGGGCGAAACAGCTTGCGAGACGTGATCGCTTTTCCCAAGACCACGCGTGCCTCTGACCTGCTGACCGAGGCTCCGGGCCCGGCGTCTGCCGAGCAACTCGAGGATCTGTGCATCCGCGTGCAAGCTCCATCGATCGAGAGCACCACCGGAGATGGGCCGGATGAGTCAGGGTAAGTTGCGCGCTGAGCCCGGCCGCCGGATCGAGCTCGCAGAGCGCGCCGCGCAGGTACTTTTCGGCATCCACGACGAGAACCTGCAGTTGCTCGAGCAGGAGCTCGGAGTGCAGATCTCGGCGCGCGATCAAGAGGTGTTTCTCGAAGGTGATCCCGAACGCGTCGACGTCGCGGCTCGCATCCTCACGGCGCTCGCCCAACTGGCGGATCGAGGCCACGAGATCAAGCCCGGCGAGGTTCGAACCGCGATCCAGGTGGCGACCGAACAGCCCGAGCTCTCGCTCGAGGCCTTCTTCACCGATATCGAGATCCCGGCATTCAAGGGCAGATCGGTTCGACCCAAGGGGCCGAACCAGAGGAGTTACTTGGAGGCGATTCGAAAACACGATCTCGTCTTCGCGATTGGCCCGGCCGGGACCGGTAAGACGTTCCTGGCGATGGCGATGGCGATCGAGGCGCTCAACAGGCGGCGCGTGCGGCGTATTGTGCTGGCGCGGCCTGCCATCGAAGCCGGTGAGCGTTTGGGTTTTCTTCCCGGCGACATGATCGAGAAGGTCAACCCCTACTTGCGCCCACTCTACGATGCTCTTTATTCGTTGGTCGGGTTCGATCGCGCTACTCGTCTGATCGAGCGCGACCAGATCGAGATTGCGCCGCTGGCGTTCATGCGCGGCCGCACGCTATCCGACGCTTTCGTGATCCTCGATGAAGCTCAGAACACCACGCCCGACCAGATGAAGATGTTGCTGACCCGACTCGGGCTGAACTCACGCGCGGTGGTCAACGGCGACGTGACCCAGACTGATCTTCGTGCCGATCAGTCCTCCGGCCTTGTCGAGGCGCTCAGTGTGCTCGCCGGAATCGAGGGCATCGCTCTCGTCGAGTTCAGTCGTGGTGACGTGGTACGGCACGAGCTGGTCAAGCAGATCGTTCAGGCGTATGAGCGACATGATCAGCGAGGAGCTGCCAGCGATTCGGGCAACTCGAAAGGCCGACATGACTGAGGGTGAAGGAAGCCCGCGCAGCATCGGCCAGCTCGAGAGCTTGTTGGATCGCGAACACCTGTGGTCCGTAGTCGCCGGGCTTGCCATCGTGTTTCTCATCAGCGGCCAGCAGAGCATCCGCACGTACGATTACTCAACCGGTGACGTAGTGGAGGCCGACATCGCGGCGCCGATCGAGCTGCGGGTTCCAGACCCTGAGTCCACGGGACGTCGGCGTGACGAGGCCAGCGCGGCGGTTCTCGACGTATACGACTTCGATCCGTTCGCCTGGCGCGAGCCCGTAGCGTCATTGAACGCCCTGTTCGCCTGGGGCCGAGAGCAGGTCGCCGAGTCCGAGTCCTGGCCGGGACTGGAGCACGACCGGCGCGCCCAATTGATGTCGGAGGCCGATGAGCTCGTAGGGTTGATGCAGCCGGAAGAAGTCATCGCCGCTGCTTGGGACGAAGGCTTTACCGCCGAGACCGAGCTAGCGGCGGAGCGACTCCTCCGCAACCAGGTGCAGCATTCGCTGCTCGGCACCACGCAGGTGCTCAGCCTGGGTCGGAATAGCGCGATCCGCATACGCGATATCGGCGACCAGGAAGAGCGCGTGCTCGATGATCTGAGCGGTATTGTCGACCTGGAAACCGCTCGCGGTCGCATCCGACGCCAGGTAATGGAGGCGCTCGACGTCGACGCAGCCATGGAAGACGGTCTGGCGGTGCTACTCGGCAGGTTGCTGTTGCCGAACCTGACGTACAACAGCAACGAAACCCAAGCGCGCCGGCAGGGGGCGGCCAACGCTGTCGATCAGGTCTTCTATCAGGTGAAGCGGGGCCGCACGATCGCCCGCGAGGGCGACGCGGTGACCGATCGCATGCTCCGTGAGCTGGCGGCCTTCCGGCAGCAAGGGGCGCCGGGCGGATCGCGCACGGCGACCGGCGGCATCTTGTTGCTCGTAGGGTTGGCGATCGTCGCCATGTGGCGATACGTGCGTCACTATCGACGCCGAAATCGAGTGATCCGGGTCGCCAGACTGCATCATCTGCTGCTCGTCTTGCTGGTCGGTACGACGGCGGCCACACGCAGCCTGCTGTTCGTCGGTGATGCCGTGGCGCAGTCGTTCGCGCAGCCGCCCTACAACGTCGCCGAGGCGTATCCCTATGCGTTGCCGGTTGCTGCCGGGGCGCTGTTGGTGGTGTTGCTGGTTGACGCTGATGTGGCCTGGATCTATGCGGCCGTGCAGGCGGTGATCTTGGGGGTCATGACGAGCAGCCTCGAGATGGCGTTGTACGCGTTGCTGAGCTCGTTTGCCGCCGTGTTCGCGCTGGCGCGATACAGCCAGCGGACCGCGATGGCGCGAACGGTTGTAGTGGTCGGAGTGGTCAATGTGCTGGTGGTACTCGGTTTCGCGCTACTGGCCCAGCCGGCCCCGCCGTGGTCACTTGCCGGCTTCGAGGGAGCGCTGGCGCTGTTTGGTGGAATCCAGGTGGCGGTCTTGGTGATGGCCGTCTTGCCGCCGCTCGAGTCCATGTTCAACACGCTCACCGACATCAAGCTCCTGGAGCTGTCGAACATGAATTTGCCGCTGCTCAAGCGGCTGGCGGTGGTCGCGCCCGGGACCTATCACCACAGTGTTGTGGTGGGCACCCTGGCCGAAAAGGCCGCCGAGGCGATCGGCGCCAACCCGTTGTTCGCACGCGTCGCCGCCTACTACCATGACGTGGGCAAAATGCGGCAGCCCGAATACTTCGTCGAGAACCAGAAAGACGGGCGGAACCCGCACGACCGCCTGGCGCCGCACATGAGCGCGCTCATCCTGGTACGCCACGTCAAGGACGGCATCGCCTATGCTCAGGAGCACCGTCTGCCACAGCCACTGGTCGACATTGTGCCGCAGCACCACGGCACACGATTCATGCGCTATTTCCACGAGCGCGCCAAGGAACAGACAGAGAAAGAGGCGGTCCCCGTACGCGAGGAAGATTTTCGCTACCCGGGGCCGAAGCCGCAAAGCCGGGAGGCGGCGCTCATCATGCTCGCCGACGGAGTCGAGGCGATGTCACGCCTGATCGATGAGCCGACCGAGGCGAGGCTCCGCGAGATGATTCGCAAGAACGCTCGCGACGTTCTGGACGATGGCCAACTCGACGAATGCGACATGACCCTTGCCGATTTGTCCAAAGTCAACGAGGCGTTCGTCGAGGTGCTTTCGGGCATGCACCACCATCGGATCGAGTACCCGGAGGACCGGTCGGAATCTGCCGACCCATTGGTATCGGAGACGACGCAACCCGCTGGCCATCAGGCCGGGGCGACGCCGGCGACTAATTGAGCGTTGTTGTGCGGAACTACCAGCTTCGTCCGGTGTTGCCGGCGTCCAGGCTTCGCCGGGTGGCAGAGATCGCCGGTGCCTGCGGCTCCGATGATGTCGGCACGATCGGGTTCGCTTTCGTGGACGACGCCCGGATGGCCGATCATCATCGACGGTTTCTGGGCAAGGACTCCACTACCGACGTGCTGTCTTTTCCGTCTGCTATTGGGCAACCGTCTGGCGGTGTGGCCGATCAGGAGGCCGCTGACGACTCCGCCTATCGGGGCGACGTGATGATCTGCACCGACCAGGCGGTACGCCAAGCGCGCGAGCTGGGCCATCCGTACCCCTACGAGCTGAGCGTGCTGGCACTGCATGGGGTGCTGCATCTTCTCGGGTACGATCACACCTGCGATGGCGGCACGATGTCGCGCCTGGAGCATGCGCTCCGTCCGCGATGCGCGGCTGCCGGGACGACACGATGACGCCTTGGGAGATCGGCGGGCTGGTCGGGGCCGGTCTGATGCTGCTGGTGTCGGCCGCAGTCTCTGTTGCCGGCCGTAGCTTGAGCCGCCTGCAGCGTCGGCAATGGGCCAGCGGGGCCCTTACTGCAGACGTCGACGAGGGCGGATCCTCAGCGGTCGAGGTGGCGTTCGTATCGATGGGGTTGGCTCGGCAGTTGCTCCTTGTCGTCCTGGCGATACAGATCACGTGGCTGGGCATGCAGCATGCCTGGCAGCCGCCGGTGATTGCGCCGCTGGGCGTTACGCTAATCGCCTATCTGCTTGTCGACAAGCTGCTGCCCTACTGGCTGGTCGCACTCGTAGGCTCAGAAGGCGTGCTCGGGGCCGGCGCCTTGTGGTTTCGATTCGTACGGCTGGTGTTCGGCCCGCTCGCAGGCTACCTGTCCCGAACGGCAGATCGCGCCCGAGCGCGTAACCTGGCGGATACCGATGAGGCGGCGCGCGACGACCTCGGGGCATTCCTGGACCTGGCGGAGGAGGAGGGTCTGGTCAGCGAGTCCGAAGAGGCTCTGTTGCGCGGCGTGGCCGACTTCGATGAGACCATCGTCCGTGAGGTGATGACGCCGCGCGTCGACGTGGTCGCCATTGATGCAACCGGGAGCCTTGCGGAGCTGAGAAAGCTGATAGCCGAGCATCGACTGTCTCGCATTCCCGTCGTGGCCGATGATCTGGACCATGTCGTCGGACTGGTGAACCTGAAGGACCTGCTTGCTGCATTGCAGGACCAACCCGACGGAGAATCGGTTACCAGCATTGCGCGTCCAGCGTTCTTCGTTCCAGAGACCAAGCACGTCAGCGAGCTGATGGGCGAGTTCCAGCGTCGACGGGAGCAGATGGCGATCGTCGTCGATGAGTACGGAGGAACTGCCGGTCTGGCCACCCTCGAGGACGTGCTCGAAGAGATCGTTGGAGAGATTCAAGACGAACACGAGCTCGACACGAGGTTGGTCGAGATCCGTGCCGACGGTGCGATCGTTGCCGGCAAGGCCGAGATCGAAGATGTCGAAGAGGCGATTGGACGTCCTATTCAGGAGGGCGAGTTCCATACGATCGGCGGTATGGTCTTCACGCACCTGGGCCGTGTCCCAGAGCCGGGCGAACGCTTCGATTGTACAGATCTGCATATCGAGGTCCTCGACGCCGACGACCGGCGTATTCATCGGATTCGCATCACGACGCTCTGAGCCAGCAGACGGTGCCGACAGAGTCAGGATTTCATGGAGGCTGAGCATCCCGACAGCGCATCGACGGCCGAAGGGTTTCGCTGCGGCACGGTCACTCTCGTTGGTCGACCGAACGCCGGTAAGTCGACGCTGCTGAACCGTCTAATCGGCACCAAGATCTCGATCGTGTCGAGCAAGCCACAGACAACGCGGCATCGCATCAGCGGAATCCTGACCGAGGATCGCGGGCAGGCCATCTTCGTCGATACGCCAGGGGTGCACCGTCCGCACTACCGCATGAATCGTCGCATGATGCAGGCGACGCGCCAGGCGATGCTCGATGTCGATCTGGTGGCCGTGATCGTCGATGCCACGGAGCGTCGCGGTGGTGGTAACGACTATCTGATGAAGATCTTGAGCGACCTCACCGCCACCACGATCCTCCTCCTCAACAAGATCGACCGCGTCGCGAAGCCGCAGTTGTTGCCGGCTATAGACTGGTTCCGACGACGACATGAGTTTGCCGATATCATCCCGATCTCGGCACTCGAAGGTGACAACGCTGAGGCGTTCGTCGACGCCGTGTTCCGTCATCTTCCGCCGGGCCCGATGTTGTATCCCGACGAGACGATCACCGATCGATCGGTGCGCTTCATGGTGGCAGAGATGGTGCGCGAAGAGCTCCTGCACCGCACACGAGATGAGCTTCCGTATACGACGGCGGTTACCGTCGACCACTGGGAGGAGCGCGACGGTGACGATGGCGTTGTCCATATCGGCGCTACGATCTACGTCGAGCGCGACGGACAAAAACCCATCGTTATCGGGAAAGGTGGATCAATGTTGCGCCGGGTAGGCACTGCGGCTCGCCGTCAGATCGAAGGGCTCATCGACCGGCATGTACTGCTCGAGCTCTGGGTCAAGGTGAAGCCGGAGTGGAGGCAGCAGGCGCGGTTGCTGGACGAGATGGAGATCACCTGATGCACCGACGACAACGCGTCAGCCTGATGGTGCAGCCGTTGCGAAGGCTGCTGCAGCGCGGAGCCCGTGGCCACGCGGGGAATTTCGTCTCCAAGCTGCACGCCGCCGATGTCGCCCGGCTGCTCACCCGTCTCGATGAAGACGAGAGCGCCGACGTGTTCGGCTTGGTTCTGGCCGATGCGGCACGGCGGGCCGGTGAAGTTCTGGCGGAGTTGGAGCCCTCCGACGTCGCGCGGCTGCTGGAGGGGCGTCCGGACGCTGAGATCGCCAAGATCCTGTCAGAGGTGGGCGCCGACGATGCTGCCGACCTCGTAACGGCGCTTCCCGAGGATGTCGCCGAGCGCGTGCTCCAACAACTCGAGCGCACCGGCCACGAGGAGGTCGAAGGCCTGCTCGGCTACGACGAGGATACGGCCGGCAGAATCATGAGCCCGGAGGTCTTTGCGCTGCACGAGGATCTGACGATTGCCGAGGCGATCGAGGCGCTTCGCCAATCGCGCTCCGAGGATCTGGAGATGGCTTTCTACCTGTATGTGGTCGATGAGAGCGGCCACCTGATGGGTGTCTGCTCGCTACGCGATCTGCTGCTTCGTGGCGCTGCCGAGCGGCTGAGAGACGTCATGAAGACGCGGTTGGTCGCCGTAAGTGTCGACACCGATCAGGAGGAGGTCGCCAACTTGGTGGCCCGCTACAACTACCTGGCGTTGCCGGTCGTCGACCATGACAACAAGCTCACGGGCATGGTCACCGTGGACGACGTCATCGACATCATGCGGGAGGAGGAGACCGAGGACATCTTGCTCATGGCCGGCGTGGGCGAAGACGAGGAAGAAGTGCTGACCGCTCCGCTGTGGCGCAATGTGCTGCTCCGCTTGCCGTGGTTGTTCGCGGCGTGGATCGGGGGAGTCATGGCGGCACAGGTGATCGAGCACTTCGAGGATCTCCTGTCACAGATGATCGTTCTGGCCGTGTTCATCCCGATCATCGTTGGAATGGGCGGCAACGTGGGCACGCAAGCCGCGACCATCGTGGTGCGTGGCATGGCCACGGGTCGGCTGGTCGCCGGGCAGCGCACCGTGACGGTGTTTCGCGAGCTGCGAGTGGCGCTGACGTTGGGGCTCCTGTTCGGAGCCTTGCTGGGAGTGACGGTCTACTTCCGAAACCCTGAGGTTCCGGCGCTCGCGGCCGCGGTCGCCTTGTCGTTGGTCTCGTGCATGGTGCTCGCTGCCACGGTCGGCGCTTCGACGCCGATTCTGCTCAAGCGATTCGGTATCGACCCGGCAATTGCTACCGGGCCGTTCGTTACCACGGCGATCGATGTTCTGGGCATCGTCGCGTACTTCAGCATCGCCAGCTTCCTCGTCCTGTCCTGACGTGGCGCTCAAGCAGGCGAGCGGATACGCGCTCCGTACTCGACCGCTCGGCGAAGCCGATCTGATCGTCGATTTCTACACGCGTGAGCATGGTCGGGTACGCGCTGTCGCCAAGTCGGCGCGACGCATCAAGAGTCGCTTTGGCAGTGCCTTCGAACCATTCACTCGGTCGCGCATTGTCTATTTCCAGCGCGACAAGGACGACCTGGGCCGCGTGTCGTCGTGTGAGCTCGAGCGTTCGTACTTCGAGGCATTGGGACGGCCCGAGGAGGCAACGCTGGCCGCGTACCTGGCCGAGTTGATTATCGGCTTCGCCCCCGAGCATGACGCGTCGCCAACGCTCTATCGATTGATTGGTGCTTGTTTCGACAGTCTCGAGGTCGACGGAGCTCCGGACGTGCTCATGAGGTACTTCGAGGTCTGGATGTTGCGCCTGTCCGGCCTGCTACCCGGGGTCGAGGAGTGCAGCAACTGCGGTCAGAAGCTCGGCAGCGACGTATGGGTTTCCGATGTGACTCTGGGATTCCTTTGCGGCCGCACCTGTGGGCAGGTAGTCGGTCGAAGCCGGCTGGCGCCGGCTGCCCAGGATCTTCTGGTGGCGATTCTGCGAAACGCACCGGGCAGGCTCGTGGCCCAGCATCCCGACCCGGCGGCTGTACGCGGCCTCGGCGCTGTAACCCGGGTCCTGATTGTCGGGCACCTCGATCGGACGCCCCGTTCATTGCGAGTCATGCAGCGGTTGCGGCGCCGCTGCTAGGGACCTCGCAGCTCGCGTCCACGGCGTCGACTAAGATCAAGCCATGAAAGCCATCCGCATGCTCGACGGCGCGGTTATCGACCGCATCGCCGCGGGCGAGGTCGTCGAGCGCCCTGCCTCCGTCGTCAAGGAGTTGGTCGAGAACGCTCTGGATGCCGGCGCCACCCGCATCGACGTTCGCATCGAGGCGGGCGGGCGACGGCTCATCGAGGTTGTCGATGACGGCCATGGGATGAGCTCCGACGCCGCCGTGTTGGCGTTCAGGCAACATGCCACGAGCAAGATCGCGACGGTCGACGATCTCGACGATATTCGCACGCTCGGCTTCCGCGGCGAGGCCCTGGCCAGCATCGCCGCGGTGGCTCGCGTGGAGATGCAAACCGGCACGGGCGAGGGGGCCGGCACGGTGCTCCGTATCGAAGAGACCGACGAGCCTAGCTTGCGCGCTTCTGTGGGCTCGCGCGGCACCCGGCTGCGTGTTTCCGACCTCTTCTACAATACGCCTGCACGGCTGAAACACCTGCGCACCGATGCCACAGAGGCAGGGCACGTGGCCGCCGTGGTCGAGGACTTCGCCCTCTTGCGGCCAGACATCGCCCTCACCCTGACTGTGGACGGCCGTGAGCGTCTGGTAGCGCCCCCCGTCGGGGCGCTCGACGAGCGCATCCATCAGGTGCTCGGCGCGGCGGTTGCGGAGTCCTGGATAGCGGTCGAGGGGAGCGGCGAGATACGTGTCGATGGAGGCGTAACGAGCCCGGAGCACACGCGATCCAATCGGCGACACATTCATCTGTTCGTAAATGGCAGGGTGGTCAGCGACGGCCGCTTGGCGCACGCCATCGTGTCAGGCTTCGACTCGCTGCTGGGTCACCGACGGTTCCCGGTCGCGGTGTTGTTTCTAACGCTCGATCCAGCCGAGGTGGACGTCAACGTCCATCCACGCAAGGCCGAGGTGCGATTCGTTGAGCCGGGTCGCGTCTTCGCGTCGCTACGGCGATCCGTCGCTACGGCGCTTGCCAGCCAGCTGGCGCCGCCGCGTGCTGCCCTACAGTCGCCAACGGCTGATGGCGTGGTTCGCGACACCAGCGGTGACACCTGGAGTCTGGCGGACGGCGCGGCGGCCGCTCCCAGCCTGCCGCTGCGCGACTGGATGTCGATCGGGGGGGCGGGTGCAAGGGGCCGACGAGACAGCGCCGAAGACCAGTCCGCGACGCCCATCGAGGGTACGCCGGGCGCCGTGCAGCCGATTGCCCAATACGCCAATACATACATCCTGGCGGTAGACGACGAGGGACTGCTGATCATCGACCAACATGTGGCACACGAGCGCGTCCTGTACGAACAGGTGCTCGAGCAGCGGGGCCGCCGTCGGGTACCGGTGCAAGGCTTGCTGGTGCCCGAGACGGTGGAGCTGACAGCGCTCGAGGTGGCGGCTGCCGAGCAGCACCACGAGCTGCTGGCTACGTTCGGTTTCGAGATCGAGCCGTTTGGAGGGCGAACCTGGACGCTGCGTACCGTGCCGGAGGTGCTGGGTGCCCGTCGCGGCGCTCCGACGCTACGCGCGCTACTGGCGTCGCTGGCGGATGAGCGCGGCAGCGGGGCTGCCGAGCACATACAGAACCAGGTTGCCGCCTCGATCGCGTGCCACGCGGCCGTCAAAGCGAACCAACCACTGACGCGCGAAGTGATGGCGAGCCTGATCGCTCAGCTCGGCGAGTGCGAGTCACCAACGCGCTGTCCGCATGGCCGCCCGATCATGCTGCGGCTCGAACACCGAGCGATCGAGCGTCAGCTCGGACGTCACTGAGAGGCGACGCAGATCGACAGCTATGCGGGCGCGCGGCTCCCTGGCTTGATCGCGGTGCCTCCTTCGGCACAGGACGGACACTCCTGCGGATCCCACGCCGGAGCATCGAGCTCGAGCAACGCCAGCAACGGTAGCTCGTCGAGATCCATCGCCCCGAGGCGGTTGGCGATGCACGCCGTAGCCACCGGATGGCCGCCGTGCTGGCGAATTACCGCCAGCGTCTCGCGGCTGCTGAGGCCGGTCGTGATGACGTCCTCGACCATCAGCACACGCTCACCCGGAGTCAGCGCGAATCCACGACGCAGCTCCATGACGCCCGCGACGCGCTCCGTGAAGCACGCTCGCACACCCAGGGCGCGCCCGACCTCGTGTCCAATGATCAGACCACCGAGGGCAGGGGACACCACCACCTCCGGGCCTTCGGTCAGCTTCGCATCGCAGAGCTCGGCGATTGCGGCGCCGAGTCGCTCGGCGATGTCGGGATACTGCAGGGCGCGAGCGCATTGTAGGTAGCGGTTCGAATGCTGGCCCGAGGAGAGCATGAAGTGGCCCTCGAGCAGCGCTTCGCTATCGAGCAACAATGCGCGGAGCTCCGGCGCCGTGCTCACGTCTTCTGCCAAGCGATCGTTCCGTTGACGACGGTCAGCGTCGGCCAGCCGTACAGGGTCTCGCCGTCGAACGGGGTGTTCTGTGACTTGCTATGAAACGCTGACGCGTCGACCGTGGCCCGGTGTTCAGGGTCGATGACGGTAAGGTGGGCCGGCGTACCAGCGGTCAGGGCGCCGCCCTCGAGCCCGAGAATCCTGCTGGGGTTGACTGACATGAGCTCGACGAGTCGGGGAGCGTCGATGACGTCGGTGCGCAGCAGGTGGGTGCAAGTAAGTGGAACGGCCGTTTCCAGGCCGACGATGCCAAACGGCGCATGATCGTATTCCAGCAGCTTCTCGTCTCGATGATGCGGTGCATGGTCGGTAGCGATCACGTCGACCGTACCGTCACCAATGGCCTCGATCAGCGCCTGCCGATCGGACTCGGCGCGCAAGGGCGGGTTCATCTTGGTGTTGGTGTCAAAGCCGCGTACGGCGTCGTCGGTCAGCGAGAAATGGTGGGTCATTACCTCGCACGTGACGTCGACTCCGCGCTCCTTGGCATCGCGGACCAGCCGCATCGACCCCGCCGTGGAAAGGTGGGCCAGGTGCAGCCGCCCGCCGGTCGCCTCGGCCAGCAGTAGATCACGGGCAACGATGATCTCCTCGGCGGCCGCCGGCCAACCCCGCATTCCCAGAGCCGTGGCGACCGCGCCTTCGTGAACCACAGACCCGACGGTCATCGAGAGCTCCTCGCAATGCTCGATGACCGGAATATCGAACATGCGCGTGTATTCGAGCGCTTTGCGCATCAGCTGTGCGGTGGCGACCGGATAACCGTCGTCAGAGATCGCCACACAGCCGGCGTCGACGAGCTCTCCGATCTCGGTCAGCGCCTCGCCGGCCTGTTCGATGCTGACGGCGCCGATCGGGCATACGCGCACGTGCCCCTCGAACCGGGCTCGCTCGATGATGAACTCCGTCACCGATCGGTGGTCATTGACCGGCTTGGTGTTGGGCATGCAGGCGACGGCCGTAAAACCTCCAGCGGCGGCCGCCATCGTCCCGGTGGCGATCGTTTCCTTGTACTCGAAGCCCGGCTCGCGCAGATGAACATGCATATCCACGAAGCCGGGAGCCACGATCATGCCGTCGCATTCGATCGTCTCGGCGTCGCCAGCGTCGATCCGAGATCCTGCTTGCTCGATAGCGCCGTCGACAACGAGCACGTCGCCGACCGTATCCACGCCATTTGCGGGGTCGACGAGGCGTCCGCCCCTAAGCAGCAGATTCGACATTCTTCGGGTTTCCTCCGGCTAGCAAATAGAGGATTGCCATGCGCACCGCCAGGCCGTTGGTCACTTGCTCGAGGATGACTGATCGTGGTCCGTCGGCTACATTCGAGGCGATCTCGACGCCGCGGTTCATTGGCCCCGGATGCATGACGATGGCGTCCTTGCTGGCCATCGCCAGGCGATTCTCGGTTAGACCGAAGAGCTTGAAGTACTCCGCCGCGCTGGGCACGTTGAGCTTGCTGCCACGCTCGACCTGAATACGCAGCATCATGACCACGTCCGCGCCCTCGAGCGCCGGCTCGATTCGGTCGTAGGCAGTCACCCCTAGTGACTCGACCTGGTTGGGCATGAGCGTTGGCGGCGCTGCGACGGCGACCTCGGCGCCCAGCTCACGGAGGCACAGGATGTTCGACCGCGCCACCCGGCTATGGCCGATGTCGCCCACGATCACCACACGAAGCCCTGCCACCGTTCCCTTGGAGCGCCGGATTGTGAGGGCGTCGAGCAGCGCTTGCGTAGGGTGCTCGTGGGCCCCGTCGCCGGCATTGACGACGGCGGCAGAACAGTGTTTTGCGAGGAAGTCACTAGCTCCGGCGGAGGCGTGACGCATCACCAAGATATCGGGGAACATTGCCTCGATATTGCGGGCGGTATCCAGAAGCGTCTCTCCTTTCACCACGCTGCTGGTGGATGCCGATACGGTTTGGACATCCGCCGAGAGTCGCTTGCCGGCAATTTCGAAGCTCGTACGCGTCCGCGTCGAGGGCTCAAAGAACAGGTTCACGACGGTCTTGCCGCGAAGCGCCGGCACCTTCTTGATGGGGCGTTCGGAGATCGCTCTGAAGTGCTCCGCAGTATCCAGTACGAGCTCGATCTGCTCGGCATCGAGCGATTGAATACCGACAAGATTCCTTGGAAAGGCGACGTCCTGCGTTGGTGGCTCGGAGATCGCCGGTGCCTCGTCGGCCACCGCGGTCGTTGTCTGATCCATTGTCATCGCTCCCATCTCAGCGCACTGTTTCCTCGGTCTCGAGAATGGTCACCCGGTCCTCTCCGTCGACCTCCGCGCAGGTCACCTTGATCACCTCGCGTAGCGAGGTGGGCACATTCTTGCCGACGTAGTCGGCGCGAATCGGCAGCTCGCGATGCCCCCGGTCAACGAGTACCGCCAGCTGAATCGATCGCGGTCGACCGAAGTCCATCATCACGTCCATGGCGGCGCGCACCGTGCGGCCGGTAAACAGCACATCGTCTACCAACACCACGTCCCGGCCGTCCATATCGAAGTTGAGCTCGGTGGCTTGCACCACGGGGTTCGGAGCGATCTGTGACAGGTCGTCGCGGTAGAGCGTCACGTCCACAGTTCCCGTCGCCACCTCGGCTCCCTCGAAGTCGGCGATCTTCCGAACCAACGTCTCGGCGAGCGGTACGCCGCGCGTACGAATGCCGACCAGGGCCAATTGGCTGGGTTCGTTTCGCTCGACGATCTCGTGAGCGATCCGAGACAGGGCTCGGTCGATCTGTCTGGCGTCCATGATGTGGGCCTTCAATCGCATCGGTCGCTCCCGCGTGTACGGTGTTGCCTCGAATACTCCGGATTTGCTGGCGGTTGCCGATCTGGATCGAGGCGCACGCCCAGAGGTAGCGGTTGGCAGGCAAAAAAAATCCCCGCCCGAACGTACGTTCGGTGCGGGTTCGTACAGCAAGACTGCGACATGAGCGCGCCCTTCCTGGCCTCACGGGGCCAATCTTTAAAAGGTCGATACCCCAGCGTACTTACCCGACCAGTGGTCGTCAACTCGGGTGATGTCGGCGGTTTGCCGGCCCGCCGGGACCCGTGCTAGCCTGCGGCCGATGTTCGAACGGCGGCTCGTCCTGGAGTCTATGCGCACCCTTTCGTGCCGCTACTTCGTAATGGAGTACCGTTGTTCGGATATTGCCGCGGCATCCCTCCCGGGTCATTTCGTGATGATCTCGGTGACCGACGCGATCGATCCGCTCCTGCGTCGGCCGATGGCGATCTATCGGATCGTGCGCGAGGCGGGCGCCGCAGTGGGCTTCACGTTGTTGGTGGAGCGTACCGGCCGGGGTACCACGCTGATGGCGAACGCTCGGCCGGGTGATGTGACGGACGTTCTCGGCCCGCTCGGGTCCCCGTTCCGTTTGCCACCACCGGAGGTTGCGCGTGACGAGGAGGATCTGCTGGTCATGGGCGGGGTCGGGGCCGCGCCGTTCCCCCTGTTGGCAGAGGCTCTCGGCGCCCGCGGTGCGCGCGTACGAGCCTTCGTCGGCGGTCGTACCCGCGAGGACTTGCTGTGCCTGGGCGACTTCGAAGAGCTCGGGGTGCCGGTCCATGTGGCCACCGATGATGGCTCCGCCGGCCACCATGGGTTTGTTACCGGGGCGCTCCAGGAGCATCTGCAGCGCGCTGCCGGGCGTCCGCGCATCTATTCCTGCGGCCCCACGCCGATGATGCGCGCTGTCGACGAGGTGGCCGCCCGACACTGCTGTGCGCATCAAGTCAGCCTCGAGGCGCCGATGGCTTGCGGGATCGGGGTGTGTCTGTCCTGCGTCGTTCCGATCGAACACGGCGATACGTGGGTGTATCGACGTATCTGTCGCGAGGGGCCTGTGTTCGACGCGGCCACCCTGGGTTGGCGATGAGCAACCCGGGCGGGAAGGTCGATCTCAGCGTCAAGATCGGCGAGATCGAGCTGAGTAACCCGATGATGCTGGCCTCCGGAACGGTGGGGTATGGCGAGGAGTTGGCCGAGCTCATCGATCTCAATCAGCTCGGTGGCATCGTGGTCAAGGGCCTGTCGATGGAGCCCGAGCGCGGCAACACACCCCAGCGCATTGCCGAGGTTCCGGGAGGAATGCTCAACTCGATTGGTCTCCAGAACGTCGGCGCAGAGGCCTTCGTTCGCGACAAGTTGCCGTTCTTGAGGCAATTCGACCTGAAGGTGATCGCCAACGCCTGGGGCAGAACCGTCGACGAGTACGTCGGTGTCGTCGCCCGACTCGACCAAGCCGAAGGCGTACACGCGATCGAGCTCAACGTCTCTTGCCCGAACATCAAGGAAGGCGGAATTAGCTTTGGCACCGATCCGGTGCAGATCCACACGGTCACCGCTGCGGCTCGGTCGGCCACCTCCAAGCCTCTCTGGGTCAAGTTGGCCCCCGGTGTCACGGACATCGGGGTAATGGCCCGGGCAGCGGAAGAAGCGGGCGCGGATGCGCTCTCGGTGGCCAACACGATACGAGGTATGGCTGTCAACGTGGGACGCCGTCGGCCGCTCCTGGCCACGATTTACGGTGGGCTTTCCGGCCCTGCCCTGTTTCCGATCGCGCTGTATTTACTCTACGAGGTATCTCTTGTCTCGTCGTTGCCTTTGATAGGCATCGGTGGCGTATCTGAGCTTGACCATGTGCTTCAGTATCTGATCGTGGGCGCAACGGCAGTTCAGATCGGCACGGCGAATTTCTACGATCCGACCGCGTCACAGCGTTTGGTCGATGAGCTGGAGAGATGGTGTTGCGATGAAGAGATTACCTCGGTCCACGAAGTTGTCGGCTCTCTACGGTTGGGCGAGTCGTGAGGGCGCTGCTCGAGCATCGCGCCGTTTGCCGGCAGCGATCGCGATCGGTGCGCTGCTACTGGTGGCAAGCGGCTGCGCGGCACAGCTCCGTCCCGCAGCACGACCCGGTTCACGAGCAGCGGTAATGGTCGCATCCTGGTATGGACACAAGTACCATGGCCGCCAGACGGCGAGCGGCGCCGTCTTCGACATGCACGCGCTGACGGCGGCTCACAAGACGCTACCGTTCGGGACGCGGCTGCGAGTCACTCATCCAGGCAACCAGCGCTCCGTAGTGGTGGAGGTCAACGACCGTGGACCGTTCATCAAGGGCCGAGACCTGGACCTGTCGTTGGGCGCCGCGCGAGCGCTGGTGATGGTCGACGAGGGAGTCGCGCGGGTGCACATCGAGCGAATGAATTGAGCCGGCCGCGACTGATCGTCGCGCTCGATGTCCCCGACGCTGAACGTGCTCTCCGAGCGGCGGAAGCGCTGCAGGGACACGCCGACGTCCTCAAGGTCGGCCTGCAGTTGTTCATCGCCCAGGGGCCGGCTCTTGTGCGTGACCTTGTATCGATGGGATGGGGGATCTTCCTCGACCTCAAGATCCACGACATCCCGGCAACCGCTGCCGGTGCCGTGCAGGCCGCCGCCGAGCTCGAGGTGGAATTGCTAACCCTGCACACGAGTGGCGGACGCAAGATGCTCGAGGCGGCGGTAGCGGCGCGCTCCACGCAGCGGCTGCCGCGGCTGCTCGGGGTCACGCTGCTCACCAGCCTGTCGGCTGAAGACCTACCGGCCGTAGGCATCGACGGCACTCCGGTCAGCTTGGTCGAGAAGCGCTGCCAGGTGGCCCACGCTAGCGGCTGTGACGGTGTGGTAGCCTCGGTTCGGGAGGCTGCCGCAATCCGTGCGCGGTGGGGGCCCGAGTTCCTCGTCGTCACGCCCGGGATTCGCCCGATCGGCGCCGACACTCACGATCAGGCCCGTGTTGCAACGCCTGTGGCGGCGATGGCGGCCGGCGCCGACTATCTCGTCGTCGGACGACCGATTCTCCAAGCCGACGATCCGGCGGCGGCGGCGGACGCGATTCGCGCGTCGATGGAGTCTCCGACAGGTGCAGAGTGATCGCAGCATCGGCGGTTCACCGGACGAGCGTGGTGGCGACGCGCTGGCATCACTAGAGCTGCGGATCGGCTACAACTTCGACGACCGTGCGTTGTTGGTTCGCGCGCTGACGCACCGCTCGTACGCCAACGAGCAAGGCGGCGGCATCGATGACAACGAGGTTCTCGAGTTTCTCGGCGACGCCGTGCTGGGGCTGATCGTCAGCGATCTCTTGTGCCGCGGGTATCCGTCCTTGAACGAAGGGCAGATGTCCAAGCTCAAGTCGTTCCTGGTGTCGGCGGAGACTCTCGCCAAGCTCGCGGACGAGCTCGGGCTGGGACAGTTCGTGTTTCTGGGTCGCGGCGAGGAGAAGACCGCGGGCCGCACCAAGAGCTCGATCCTGGCAAATAGCTTCGAGGCGTTGATCGCCGCGCTGTACATGGATGGGGGCCTCGGGTGCGCAATGGATTTCGTGCTCGCCCGTGTCGAGCCGCTGATCCGGCCGGTTGCCGATCAGGTGCCGCCAACGCGTGACTTCAAGTCGGCGCTTCAGGAGCACGTGCAGGCAGCGGGACTTCCGTTGCCCTCGTACGAGGTTGTGGACGAGGAGGGCCCTGATCACCAGAAGACGTTCCGTGTGCAGGTGACCGCCGGCGATGATCAGCGCGCCGTGGGCCAGGGAAGCACCAAGAAGCGTGCCGAACAGTTGGCCGCGAAGACGTTGCTGGAGCCTCTCCTGAAACGACTAGGCGAGAGCTAGTCGGTAGCGGCCTCGCCATCATCGTCGGAGCGTCGGCTGATCCATCCGCCGCCGAGCAGCACGTCGCCGTCGTAGAAGGCCACGCCCTGCCCGGGAGTAACCGCACGCTGCGGCTCGCTGAACCTGACTTCGTAGCAGCCTTGGCGCATCGGTACGACGATCGCCTCAGCTTCGCGATGGCGGTGGCGAATGCGGGCCCTGACCCGTAGGGGGGATTGGGGCGCGTCGATCGCCAGCCAGTTGCAGTGCTCGGCTAGCAAGGTGGTGCTCTCCAACCCCTCAGGCGGCCCGACCGTGACGCTCGCGGCATCGGCGTCAACGTTGAGCACATAGAGGCGATCGCCGCCATTGACCCCCAGTCCCCGTCGCTGCCCGACGGTAAAGCGATGCAGGCCGTTGGTGTGCCCGAGCGAACGGCCACTGACGTCGCGTATGGCGATGCGCTCTTCGCACGCAGCGGGTCGGTACCGTTCCACAAACGCGTTCTTGTCGCCGTCGGGAATGAAGCACAGCTCGTAGCTCTCGGCCTTGTCGGCAACGCGTAGGTCCAATCGTCGCGCCTCTTCACGAACCTGGTGCTTGCTAAGGGCCCCAATGGGGAAGCGGACGTCGCGAAGCTGCGCCGCAGGTACGTCGAACAGGAAATACGACTGATCTTTCTCGGCATCCACGCCCTTGCGTAGCACGGGCCGCCCAGCTTGTTCGCTGAGGCGAGCGTAGTGTCCCGTTGCCAGCGATTCGGCGCCGAGGCTGCTGGCCAGCCGGCGTAGCAATCCGAACTTCACCTTGCGGTTGCAGCGAATACACGGGCTCGGCGTATCGCCGGCAGCGTAAGCATCGAGGAACGGCTCGACGATCTCGGCCTGAAAGGCGCTGGTATGGTCGAAAACGTAATGAGGAAAGTCGAGCTGCGCCGCCACCGCCCGTGCATCGGCGATGTCGGCCGGCGAGCAGCACCGTCCCAGTCCACGCTCGGTGTTGAACGCTCCGTAATCCCAAAGCTGCAGCGTGAGCCCGACGACCTCGTGCCCCTCCTGCCGCAGGAGAG
>DASCOT010000024.1:0-10633 GCA_036012155.1 Acidobacteriota bacterium | reverse complement strand
CGGATCATGAAGAACTCATCGAGGTTGGACGCAAAGATCGAGATAAACTTCACGCGCTCCAATAGCGGGTTACGCGTATCCCTGGCCTCCTCGAGCACGCGGTCGTTGAACTTGAGCCACGACAGCTCGCGGTTGATGTAAAGGCTGGGATGCTCGAGATCCACTCGAGAGACACGCTCAGGCTCGAGCTGGCGGTCGTCACGGGTCGGCGATTCTGGTCGCATTCTGGGAAGCCGTGGTCACGAATGGGCGGGCGCGCGCTTTGATCTCACCTGCAAATCCCACCTGCGATATGCAACGATCATCGGCGACAGGCCACTAGTATAGGGCTCCCGACGAAATCTCATGGGGACGCAGGAAGCGACGCGTGAGAACGCTGTACTTGATGCGACATGCGAAGTCCGACTGGGGGGCGTCCTTCGGCTCGGATCATGAGCGCCCGATCAACGGTCGAGGACGTGGGGCCGCGGCGGCGATGGGGCTTTGGATCTCGGGCACGGGTCGGATACCCGATCAGGTCACCTGCTCGACGGCAATGCGGGCACGCATGACCGCCGAGATAGCCCAGACAGCCGGGGAGTGGAGCGCCGCGCTACGCTTCGAGGAAGCGCTCTATGAAGCTCATCCTACGGCGATCTTCCACGTGATCGGTGCGATGGATGACAGCGTTGGGACCGCCATGCTGATCGCTCACGAGCCCGGCATGTCGGCCACCTTGTCGTTGCTGCTCGGCGATGCGCCGGTGAAGTTCCCCACCGCGGCAGCGGCTTGTGTGGAGCTCGCGATCGACAGCTGGTCTCACGTCGAGCCCGCCTGCGGCCGACTCTTGTGGTTCCTGCCGCCGCGTCTTCTCAACGGCGTATGAGGTCGGCGGCACCGACGCTCAGTCGGACGATACCTTGAGCGACAATCGGCGGGCGTACGCCAACTGGAATAAGTGTGCCTGCTTACGCGTCTCCCACAGCTCGACCCAGGGCTCGCTATCGGACTGCAGCCGCAGCGTCACTTTCTCGTCGTCGATCACGGCATCCACTCCCTTGACTCGTCCGGTTCGAGGACGATCGAGGTACTCTGCCAGGCGCAGACAGACCGTTAACTGGGCCAACCGACGACGGTCATCGTCGCGCAGGATCGATCGATACGACGAGCCGTTCGGGAGCCCGCCGCGGTGGAAGCGCACCAGCAACGCCAGCAGTGCCTGCTCGCGATGATCGAAGCCCGGTAGATCCGCCCCGGTCAGCAGATACTCGCCGTGCTTGGCGTGGTCGCGATGGCCAATGATCTTGCCGATGTCGTGCAGGACGGCCGCCGCCTCCAGGAGCCCCGCTTCTGGACTTCCGTAGCCGTGCAACGGGCGCAGCGCCTCGAAGAGCTGCCGCGACAGATCTACGACCCGATGCGTATGGTCGGCGGGCTGTGGATAGCGCCAAGCGACATTGCGCACATGGAAGGCGCGCACGTCCTCGATCAGATGCGGAGCCGGTAGGAACTCCTGCATCAGGGCTCCTTCGCGCATTCCGTAGGCCGACACCGCCAGGCTGGCCAGCCCAGCTTCCGAAAGGACATGCTGCAACACCAAGGCCCCCGCAAGGACCGAATCGGCGCGATAGCGGCTAATGCCTGCCACGCCAGCGCGCTCCGTAGCCGACATCGAGAGCAGTCGCGCCACCAACTTCTCGAGGGCCTGCCGATCGAGGCAGTAGCCATGCATCTGCGGCCACGGATAGGCCGTCTCACGCTGTATGGCGCGGGCCAAGTTGCGCACCGTTCCGCCCATCACGATCAGCGGCAGAGATTGGGAACGCATGCGTTCCAACACCGGGCCTAGATCGCTGTCGACCGCTGCCCTTAGCGCTGCTACGTCCTGCTGACCCGGCGGATCCGATGCGCCCAGAAACTGTTCTGATACTCGGATCGCCCCGAACGGATGCGCGCTTCCGCTAACGTAGGCGCGTTGGCGCATCAACGAGACCTGCATGCTGCCGCCGCCCAGATCGATTACCCAGGCGTCGCTCAGGGTGAAGCTGTTGGCCGCCGCCAATACACCCTGCGCCGCCTCGACCCCGCCGCTCAGAACCTCGATCTCGACACCGGTCTCGCGCACCGAGCGCAGCAACGCTTCGCGATTGGCAGCGCTCCGCACGGCGGACGTGGCCATGATTCGTGGCATTGGCAACGCCGCGGCTTCGGCGAAATCAGAAAACGTGCGCACCGCCGCGAGCGCCCGCGCGATGCCATCGTCGCTCAGACGGCCGTTTCGAGCGATGCCCGCGCCTAGTTGGATGACCTCGCGAATCTCGTCGAGGAGGCGAAAGCCTCTGCCCTCGTCGAGCTCATAGACGACCAGACGCGCACTGTTGGACCCGAGATCGACGAGGCTGACGCACCGCACGCGTCAGGGGCGCCCTGCTCCGCCGCCGACCACCTCGTTGAAAGCTACGGCCACGTTGAAGAAGACGTCGATCGGTACGCCGTCGCGTGTCGCAGGGCTGAACTGCCACGTTCGCACGGCCTCGATGGCCAGCCGCTCTAGCTCCGGGTGCACGGCTCGAACCACACTCACTTCGCGAACCCGCGCCTCGCTATCGATTACCAACTCGAGGAGCACGTACCGCGGCAGGTCCATCTCGGTGACCCAGTCCGGCATGTCGAGCTCAGACCTCTCCACTACCTCGGGGGCCTGCATGCTGCCGCGCACCTGAACCGGGTCAACGGGTGGTAACTCGACTACCGGGGCGGCGGGTGGGGGCTCAACCACCACGGGTGCCGGAGCGGCCGTCTCCAACTCAGCGCCGTCGTCCGGCTCGGGATCGACGCGGGCCGCCGGCACGGCACGCATGGGAAAGTAAAGTCGCCGGTTGGCCTGCTGTTCCTCTGGAAGCTCTCCTGCCACAAAGGCCCAACTTACCGGATAGTGGCCGGCCTGCTCGACCAGGACGGAATAGTGCTCCGTCGGATCGAGCGCCACCGCCAGGGGCGTCGTGCCGTCGAGCCGGCGACCGTTGAGCAGAATACTGGCGCCGTTCGGCCGAGTGACAAACTGGTAGATCACATCGCTGGCCGTTGCCTGGCTCCGCGCTTCGGCGAGAGCGAACAACGTAGCCTCGGAGAGCACACCACCCGGTGCCGGTGCGATCTCGATGGGCGCCGGTGCCATCTCGATGGGCGCCGGTTCCAAGGATCCGTCGACATCTGCCGTCAACTCCTCGGCGTCAGGCACCTCGGCCGGCTCCGCGTCGGTATCGGACTCTGTATCCACGGGGCTCGGATCGATCGCGGCAGGTGGTTCAGGCGCCGGCGCCTCGGCAATCGGCTCCGCCGCCGTCGGCTGCTGAGCGGCGGGAGTCGGCGACGCGGGGACCGGTGTCGATTCGCTGCCGCCGCCAGCAAACTGCGCGACCGCGAGCACGACCAGCAGCAAGGCAGCGCCGCCGCCAGCGGCAAGCTTGCCATTGGTCGTCTGCAGGAACTCGGTGATGCTCGCCAGCCAAACCGCGACGGCCGACTCCTCGGCTTCTTCGCTGATCACCATGCCCGGCGCGGCAAGCTGAGTAGCGGCCTCTGCCGACGGCGCAGCCGCCTCGGCCTTCTTCTTCTTGTCGATCTGCATTGCCTTGCGCTTGGCGGTCGCGCTGAGCATGACGGCTTCGTCCGCCGGTGCCGCGCCCAAGACATCACGCACCGTTTCAGCGAACTCGTAGCAGCTCTGATAGCGGTCCGTCGCTTCTTTGGCCAGTGCCCGCATCACCACACCGTTGATATCAGCCGGAAGCGACTTGCGTACGCTGTTCAGATGCTCCGGATCCTCGTGCACGATCTTGTACATGATGGTGGTGGCGCCCTCGCCGAAGAAGGGCTTCCTGCCGGTCAGCATCTCGTAAACCATCACCGCCAGCGAGAACTGATCGGAAGCACCGGAGACCTTGTGTCCGGTGATCTGCTCAGGCGACATATAGGCCGGCGTTCCGATGATGGTCCCCGTGGTGGTGAGGTTCGAAGTGGCCTCGCGTGCGACGCCAAAATCGGTGATCTTCGGTTGACCGCGCCGGTTGATGAGAATGTTCGCCGGCTTGATGTCGCGGTGAACTATGCCCCGATCATGGGCGAAATCGAGCCCGCCGCCGAGCTGGAGCAGAATGTCCGCAGTTTCCTTGTAGGTAAGGATCCGGTCCGATGCTATGACCGAGTCGAGTGCTTCGCCGCGGACGTACTCCATTGCCAGATAGAGACTCTCGTCCTGCAAGCCGGCATCGAAGATCGTCACCAGACTCGGGTGCGACATCTTCGCGGCAGCTCGGGCCTCTACCTCGAATCGCCGCTTGAGCTCGCTGACGTCCTTCTCGTCCAGGCCCGGGTGCAGCTGGATGACCTTGACCGCGACCTCACGATCGAGCACCGGATCCTTGGCCAGATAGACAACGCCCATCGCACCGCGGCCCAGGATGCGTTCGATCTCGAACCGGCCGATACTCTCCGGAAGCTCCACGGCAACTCCAGCAGGGGCCATACGGCACCGCGACAAGGGCCGCCACACGCACCGACGACGGCAGACCGCATGGTAGTTGGATGCCCCACCGCGGAGCAAGAACCCGCCACGGATTCGCGGGCCTCACAGGGTCGGGACGGGCTCCTTCAGCGCTGCGTTCGACTCCTTGAGCTGCTCGAGGTCGTCGTCCGTCTGGTAGATTGCTCCACCGCCTGCGCGGAAGCTCCGCGACATCTCCGCCATACCGTTCTCGGCATACTCTGCGAGGCCTTGGCTGATTCGCATGGAGCAAAACTTGGGGCCACACATGGAACAGAAATGTGCCGTCTTGTGTGCGTCCTTGGGCAAGGTGGCATCGTGATAGGCGCGGGCCGTGTCCGGATCGAGCGACAGGTTGAACTGGTCCTCCCAGCGAAAGGAGAACCGTGCTCTCGAGATCGCGTCGTCGCGTGCTTGGGCGGCCGGATGGCCCTTCGCGAGGTCGGCCGCATGAGCGGCGATCTTGTAGGCGATGACACCCTCCTTCACGTCGTCGCGATCGGGCAGGCCGAGATGTTCCTTGGGGGTCACGTAGCAAAGCATGGCGGTTCCGAACCAACCGATCATCGCCGCGCCAACTGCCGACGTGATGTGGTCGTAGGCTGGCGCGATGTCGGTTACAAGCGGCCCCAACGTGTAGAAGGGCGCCTCACCGCAGACCTCGAGCTGCTTGTCCACGTTGACCTTCACTTTGTGCATGGGAACGTGACCCGGACCTTCGATCATCACCTGGCAATCCTTGTCCCAAGCGATCCGGGTGAGCTCGCCGAGTGTCTCGAGCTCGGCGAATTGTGCCGCGTCGTTGGCATCGGCTATGGACCCGGGCCGGAGCCCATCACCCAGTGAAAAGCTCACGTCGTAGGCGCGAGCGATGTCGCATATCTCCTCGAAGTGCTCGTACAGGAAGCTCTCGCGATGATGCGCCAGACACCACTGAGCCATGATCGAGCCGCCGCGAGAGACGATTCCGGTTACCCGGCCCACCGTCAACGGGATGTGCTGGATACGAAGCCCCGCATGGATAGTGAAGTAGTCGACCCCCTGCTCGCACTGCTCCACAAGCGTGTCGCGGTAGATCTCCCAGGTCAGATCCTCGACCCTATCGACCTTCTCGAGTGCCTGATACATCGGTACCGTACCGATCGGTACCGGGGAGTTGCGCACGATCCACTCCCGGATGTTGTGGATATTGTCGCCGGTCGACAGGTCCATGACGGTGTCGGCACCCCAGCGGATCGCCCACACCATCTTGTCGACCTCATCAGCCATCGATGACGTAACGGCGGAGTTGCCTATGTTGGCATTGACTTTCACGAGGAAGTTACGGCCGATGATCATCGGCTCGAGCTCGGGGTGATTGACGTTCGCGGGAATGATCGCTCGCCCTCGTGCAACCTCGTCGCGCACGAACTCCGGCGTCACGGTGCCGGGAATCGCCGCACCGAAGCCAACGCCGTCACGCTCGGACTCATCCGCCAATCGAGCCCTTCCGAGGTTCTCACGGATCGCCACATACTCCATTTCAGGCGTGATGATCCCCGCCCGGGCATAGGCAAGCTGAGTAACAGCTCGGCTGTCGGTGCCGCGTCGCGGCCCGTACCGAGTAGGAAACTCGGGCACGAGCCGATCACCGCTGACGAAGCCGTTGTCGCTGGGCTTGATGTCGCGCCCGGAATACACGGCGACGCCGTCCCGCTGGTCTAGCCACGCCTCACGAACGCGCGGCAAGCCAGTCTCGATATCGATCTTCGAGTCGGGATCGGTATACGGGCCCGAGCTGTCATAAACGCGAAGCGGCGCTTCTTGTGCGTCGGAGCTCAGAACGATCTCGCGCAACGGGACGCGGAGTCCCTCGTGCATCACCCCTTCCGCCCACACCTTGGTGGATGCCGGCATCGCGCCGGTGGTCACGGCAACTTGTCGCGGTGTATCGATGATCTTCATGGCCCCCCCGGTGCGTTAGATCGAGGCGATCATCGGTCGCGCCAGCACCTCCGTCAAGTGGACCGGGCGACGCCTGGCTTCAGAATGACGCCTTCATGACGGGCGCCGCTCATCAGCACCGTAACCGGCGCGTCCAGACGAATGTGGCGCACGAAGGGCGTCTCGCCCTTCGCTGGGCAACTGCGCAGCCACTCCCAGTCCACCAGCCCTTCGCCCGCCTCGGGATTGACGGTGAAGTAGCCGACGTCGTTCGCCACCAGGTTTTGGAAGAAATGCGTTCCCTGCGAAGGAGCCACCGCCATGTCACGAAATCCTGCCTCGACAATCACTTGTGCTCCTGAGATCTGGTCCCATGACACGGGAATTCCCAGAAGTGGATCGGCCGAGCCCCATCGGCCCACACCAACGAGCGCGTAGCCCGTCTTGTCGGCGCACAGCCGCGCGTTGAACGCCGCGACCTGCGTCGCCACCAAGCGGCTCTGGCCGCGCTCGAAGGCGTCGGCATCAACAACAACGAAGTCATGGATATCGCCCAGGCGACCCGACCCGAGAACGCTATTGCTCTGACAGACCAGCTCGGCAGGATCGTAGCCGCTGACGTCGGCGCCAATCGGATCGAGTGCCGGGACAACCGGCCGCAACTGCAGGAACCCGAACTCCTTCGGCGTACCGGGCGGTGTTGACAGGTTGACGGCGAATTCGATCTCCACCGCCCCCCCTGCTCCATAAGTTCCCAGCTCCAGCAGATCGCTCAGGATTGATGCAAGCGGGAACAGGCCATGTTTGAGGATCGGAGCAAGAGTGACCAGCCGCGTTCCGGGGCGGGACACGCTGTCATAGATGACGTCGTTTTCCGGCGAGTAGGTGGACCCGACCGCGGCGAGGGTTCCATCTTCCTCCGCGACGCTCAGGTCGTAGCGTCCGATCTCGGCCTCCAGGGCTCGATCTGTCTTGTCGACGGACAATGCGAAGAACTGACGCTGTGAGTTGCGCAACGCGTCGTCGGCAGAGGACATCTGCAGAATGCGGTCCGGGTGACGCGGAGAGAACCGCAGACAGATACCTCCGGCAGCGACCTCTCGTCCGAGCCCAAGCGCTACCGCAGCGAGTCCATCCTCGGCCTTGACCGGCTCGACCGGGTAGAAGTTCTGCGACAGGGCGACACCCGCGAGCTCAGGATAGAAGCGGTCCCCATGAACAGCGCCGACGACTCGCTGCACGATCACCGCCATCTTCTCGCCCTCGAGCCGATAGGTCGTCGTACCTACGTAGCGCTTGGCCCGTTGCGAGAACGTCGAGGCATACACGCGCTTCACCGCCTGGACCAGGCGCGGCAGTCGCACGTTCACGTCAGGGTGATCGTTGGCGATCATGAGGGTGTCGTATACACCGGCGAACGGTTGGTACTTGGCGTCCTCGAGCAAGCTCGACGAGCGCACGGCCAGCGGGTAATCGGCCAGCTCCAGATACGACCGCAGGTCGCGCTGGATTCGAAGCGGGAACGCCGCCGCCTCGAAGCGCGCCTCGATCTCCTCGTCGTCCTCGGCACGCAGCGCGTAGTCGCGCAGGCCGTTCGCATCGAGAAACTCGTCGAACACATCGGTACCGATGATGACGCTCGGGGGTACGGCGATCCGCACGTCGTCGAAGCGATCCTCGCCGCCGAAGTCCTTTAGCATGCGGCGCGTGAACGCCAGGCCACGAGCCTTGCCGCCCAGCGCCCCACCGCCAATCCGCGCGAAGCTCCGCTCCGGGTTGAATCGGCCGGCTTCGAAATCGGCCACCGCGGCCCGCCGGCGTTCTTCGCGATGGGAGCGGATCGAATCGATCAAGAATCGGCGCAATGATTCGGCGCCCTCGAACTCCGAGATCCTCAGCGGCCGGAACCGATAGGCGATATCGAACTCGGTATGCGCCTTGAGCCAGGTGGAGAAATCGTTGTGCTTGGCGTGATTCCAGATGCTCTCCCCCGGCACCGTATGCAGGGTGCGCTCCAGCTGTCGGAGATCTCGGGCTCGCGCTACCTCGGTGCCATCGGGCATACGGAAGACGAAGTGCCCGAAGCCAAAATTCCGCCCCATGAACCGACTGAGCTCCTGCAGAAGCGTCGGCGAATACTTGTGCAGGAATGAGGTGCCGGCCTCCTCCGCGAGCGCCGCGTTCTCGCGCCTTCCGGAGTCGAGCACGACCGGCACATCGCTGTGGCGCTGCAGCACCTCGCGCGCGAACTGCACACCGGCGTCGGGGCACAGCTTGCCTTCCTTGGGAAACTCGACGTCCGAGATCACACCGAGAATGTTGGCCTCGTATGTCTGGAAGTAGCTCCAGGCGCGCTCGTAGTCGCTGGCGAGCACGATCTTGGGACGCGCCTTCACCCGCAATAGCTTGTGGGCCAGGTTGATGCCGTCCGGCACCAGGCTGGCGGTGTTCTGGAGAACCGCCGTGTAGATCACCGGCAGGAAGTAGGAGTAATAGCGAATGTTGTCCTCGATGACGAGGATTACCTGCACGCCCATCGTGTCGACGTCGTGCTGGATGTTCATGAGGTCTTCGGCCCACTTCACGATCGCCAGGAACAACTGGATGTCCCCCTGAAACAAGAAGGCACGATCGATATCGGCGAGACCATGGGCACGGATGAAGTTCTTGAGCTCGCGCTCGTGGTACGCGAGCATGATGATGGGCACCTCGATACCGGCCTTGCGGAGACCGCGCGCCAACTCCTGAGCGTGCATCCCGCCGACCTGTGGCGAACTGATGACCAGGTCGTAATCGGCCTTTCGCTTGACCTCGTCGAGCGCCTCCGCGGCGGTCGAGACGCGATGGATCTCGGGCAGCGTGGAGAGCTCGACTCCCAGGAACTCGCCGAGCACCAGGGCGTCCGCCAGCCGATCTTCAGCGAACATGAACGAGTCGTAGAGGCTCGAGACCAGCAGCACGCGGCGAACGCGCCACTGCATCAGATCCTGGAAGCTGCCCGGCGCCGTGCCGGGTTGCCGTTCTTGGTCAGGAAAGATCTGACGCATCATCGATGGCTAGACAACCCCCTGGTCGATCATCGCGTCCGCCACCTTGATGAAGCCGGCAATGTTGGCACCGAGGACATAGTCGCCCGGTGCTCCAAACTGTTCCGAGGTGGTCAAGCAGGCACGATGGATCTCACGCATGATGCCGTGAAGCTTGCCGTCGACCTCGGTCCGACTCCACGCCAGGCGCATGCTGTTTTGCGTCATCTCCAGCCCCGACGTGGCGACCCCTCCGGCATTGGCGGCCTTGCCCGGAGCAAACAGGATGCCGGCACTGCTAAACGCATCCACGCCTTCGAGGGTGGTTGGCATATTAGCCCCCTCAGACACCAGCCAGACGCCTCGAGCCAGCAGATTGGCCGCATCCTTACCATTGATCTCGTTCTGCGTGGCGCTAGGAAAGGCACAATCCGCGGGGTGGTCCCAGATCGGGTTATGGTCGTCCTCCGGATTCTCAGCCGAGTACACCGCGTCTGGATACTGCTCCACATACTCCTTGATACGGCCTCGACGCTCGTTCTTGAGCCGTTTGACGAACTCCAGTTTCTCGGCGTCGATACCTGCCTCGTCGTAGATCGAGCCGCTGGAATCAGACAGCGTTACCACCTTGCCGCCGAGCTGCAGGATTTTCTCTGTAGTGAACTGCGCTACGTTGCCAGAGCCCGAAACGAGACAGGCTTTGTCCTCGAGAGTCTCGCCCCGCGTCGCTGCCATCTCGGCGGCGAAATATACCGACCCATACCCGGTGGCCTCGGGTCGAATGAGCGAACCGCCCCAGTTCAGACCCTTGCCGGTGAGCACACCGGTGAACTCGTTGCGCAGCCGTTTGTACTGTCCGAACAGATAACCGATCTCGCGACCGCCAACGCCGATGTCCCCAGCCGGCACGTCAGTATCGGGCCCGATATGCCGCTGCAGCTCGCTCATGAAGCTCTGGCAGAAGCGCATCACTTCGGTATCGCTCTTGCCCTTGGGATCGAAGTCCGAGCCACCCTTGCCACCCCCCATCGGCAGCGTGGTAAGAGCGTTCTTGAACACTTGCTCAAAGGCGAGGAACTTCAGGATACCCAGGGTCACGGAGGGATGAAAACGCAGGCCGCCCTTGTATGGGCCGATGGCGCTATTCATCTCGATCCGG
>DASCOT010000023.1:0-8755 GCA_036012155.1 Acidobacteriota bacterium | reverse complement strand
GCATGATCTTGGTGAGATCTCTGAGCGGCATGCCGGCACGCGCATGATGGGCCAGCGTTTCCATAGCGCGACCGTTCATCTCGTACAGGTCGGCCAGCTTCTTGGGCGGGTCGCCGACGAAGAAGCCGCGGGCAGTGTTGGCGTGGTAGCGGTTCTTGACGCCGCAGATGTCACAGATTACGTGGTCGCCCATCTGCACCACGCGCGTCGAAGCGATGCCGTGCAGGAACGAAGCGCCACCCACCTTGATGGATGACAGGAGTCCTGACATGCCGCCCCCCGCCCGGGTCATGGCGCGTACCATCTCACCGTAGACCTCGAGCTCGGTGACTCCCGGCTGCAGCGTTTCCATGATCGCCTGCAGACCGATGTCACAGATCCGCGCTGCCTCGATCATGACGTCGATCTCGGCGGGCGATTTATGGAGCCGCACATCGGCCATGACGTCCGAGCCGTCGACCAGCGGGCAGCCGCGCGCCTCGAACACCGTCTCGACTTGTTTCATGCGCGCCGGTACCGGGCGATAGCTGAAGTACTGGAGACCCACGGTGCCGTTCAGCCAACCGGCGGCCTCGAGCTCCATGGCGTGGCCTTCATAGGGGCGATCTCCGCCGCTCTGGGGGCGTCGCACGTCGGTGGCCGCCGAAGTGGCTGCCATGAGGTCGTCATGGCTGTCGAAGTGGATCAGCGTGTCGTGGTCGACGTGCACGGCGGTGATCGAGTTCATGCCCCACGCTTTGGGCCCGTTTTGCTGGAACCAGTTGAGCTCGAGGCCGTGCAGGTAACACATGTCCTCTGGCATGGTCACCAGCAACATGTCGATGTTGTCTTGCGCCATGCGCTCGCGAACACGGTTGAGCCGTTCTTGGTACTCGGCCTTCGAGAACGGCGGTGGCGGGTGCGCGCCTATCGTCGCTCCGGGGACCGTCCTGTATGGGGTGAAGCCGGAGGCGGCTGTCGCCGGGCCGGCCGCGAGCAGGCCCGCCGCGGAGGCGGCCGAAGTCGCCATGAAATTTCGTCGATTCAGCTCCGGATCCTTCATCACTGTCCTCCCATACGTTGACCGCTTGGATCGCATCCTCTACGGGCGGCGACCAACCGGCCAGGCGTGCGCGTTGCGGCTGGCGCGACACTAACGCCATGAGGGCAGGTTTTCCACTGAGAGACGGCGTCTTCCCCGATACGCGCTCTCGAACGGCTTGCTCGTCGCGCCAAAGACCGACGCCTTCCCGGTCGGGCTGGACAGGATAAGGTCTCGTTGGGCCGCAGACCTGTTCGCCGAGCAAGAGCGAAGACCGGACTCTCGTGCGCCGGGCAAGTGTGGAAACACCAGGTACCGGATAGAGGAGTCGTCGAGTGTCAACGAAACCGAGCCTGAGTGGAAAGACGTTATTCATCACCGGCGCCAGTCGAGGCATCGGCAAGGCGATCGGCCGTCGGGCAGCGGCTGATGGTGCCAATGTCGTCATTGCTGCCAAGACGGTGGAGCCCCATCCGAGGCTGCCGGGTACGATCCATACGGCGGCCGAGGAGATGGAAGCTGCCGGGGGACACGCTCTAGCGTGCCAGGTCGATATCCGCTTCGAGGATCAGGTCGAAGAGGCGGTCGCTCGGGCGGTCGAGACCTTCGGTGGCATCGATATCCTGGTCAACAACGCCAGTGCCATCAGTTTGACCGGTACGCTCCAGACGGAGATGAAACGCTACGACCTGATGCACTCCATCAACACGCGCGGCACGTTCCTTTGCTCCAAGGCATGCGTTCCGCATCTGAAGAACGCCGACAATCCGCACATCCTCAACCTTTCGCCGCCATTGAGTATGGAGGCACGCTGGTTTGCGCCGCATGTTGCCTACACGATGGCCAAGTTCGGCATGAGTATGTGCGTGCTCGGGATGGCCGAGGAGCTCCGACAAGAAGGTATCGCCGTCAATGCCCTGTGGCCGCGCACCGTGATCGCGACGGCGGCGGTGCAGAATCTTCTCGGGGGTGACGAGGCGATAAGGCGATGCCGCAAACCCGAGATCGTGGCCGATGCGGCGCATGCCATCCTCACAAGAGATAGCCGCGAGCTCACCGGCAACTTCATGATCGACGACGAGGTTCTCGCCGCCCGGGGGGTGACAGATCTCGATTCCTATGCGATGACTCCCGGAGGGGAGCTGCTCCCCGATTTCTTTGTCTGAGAGGGGTTCCATCATGGCGCAAGTGGTGCGCGTTCCAGTGAAGCAACTGAGGGAGGAAGACGTCGAAGGCTTCGGAGAGGTGATCCGCGACCTCGACGACGTGCGCCCGGTGATTCGCGAGGGCGAGATGGTACGGGAGCGTATGGAGATGGAGCGCCGTGATGATGGGCTCTACTTCACCAATCACGCCATCGGGGACGAAGGTGTGGTGGCCACCGTCGTCGATGGCGCAGCACGCGTCAGCTTTGTGAACTACCACGGCGACGCCACCCAGGCGTTCATCGGTGCCGACCGCCTACCCACCATCTTCTTGCTGGCCAAGCCGACGGACAGCCCGCGGCCGGAGGACTTCGTGGCGTTCTACTTCGATGGCTCGCTCGGGATGAGCATGCTGCCCGACGTCTGGCACACTTCACCGCTGCCGGTCGAGGGGAGCCAGAGCTACGAGAACACGCAGGGCAACGGGTACCACCACGCGACCGTCGGACACGATTTCCGCGATGACGGTGTGGTGCTGGAGGTGCTGTTGGCGGCTCCGCACGCGAAGTAGGCCGGGAGCTCTCTGGTCAGATCCACCGCGGGCTCGATCGTACGCCTCACTCAGGTCCGGCTGGATAGAGCTCCCGGATCCGGGTCGGCAGCTCGAAAAACACCAGCGGATTGGCGCTGTCGCTGTTCGCCATGATCACGAAGCCATGCCCCTCGTCGAGGTGCCCTACGAGGTTGCTCCGGAACCCCCAATTCCCACCGGTATGCCCGAACTGTCGGGGAGCTTCGCCGGCCGGGGCAGGCAGGTGCGGGGAGAGGGATCCGACCGTGAACCCCAGCGCATAGTGACCGATGCCGCCCGGGGTCACCATCCGGCGGATCATCTCTCGCTCGAGTACGTTGTTCGAGCGTCCCTGCAGCGACAACTGAACTTCGATGAGGAATTTGGCGAGGTCCGTGGGGGTGGTCCACAGGCCAGCGGCGTATAGCTCCGGGTACACGTGCCATTTGGGCTCGGCGGAGCCGCCATGCTCGTCGGGTCGACCCTGCCACTCGTAGGCGCGCGCGGCGTTGGCGGCGAGGCTTGCGGGCAGAGGCTGGCAGAAGCAACTGTCCTCCATACCAATCGGGTCCAGCACCTGGTCGTTGGCGAAATCCGCGAAAGGCTCACCAACCGCGTCGGCTGTGGCCTGCTGCAGGATCGTCACGCCACCACCGGAGTACTCGTACCGGGTGTTCGGGTCCCAATCAACGATCACGGGAAGCGTGTTTACGATCGCGTCACTCCACGAACCGGAGAGCACTTGTGGCACTGTTGGGATCATGGCGTTGGGTGGGTAGCCGGGGAACCCCGACACGGTCGTTCCCGCGGTCATGCTCATCAGCAGCCGAGGTGTAACGGCGGTTTCCTCCAGGTACTCCTGCTCCGCGGTGAGTTGCCACGAAGTGAGGATTGAGTTGATGTCGTCATCGAGGCCGAAGACTCCATCCTGCACTGCCTTGAGGACAGCCATTGCCGACACCGGCTTGCTGATTGAAGCGGCCTGAAACAGCGTGTCCGTGGTGGCTTGTAGCCCTGCTTCAGCGTCTGCCTGACCATAGGCCTTGGCCCACGCGATCTCGAAGCCCCTGACCACTGCAATGCTGATCGCCGGTACGTGGAGCTCCTGCATGAGCTCGTCGAGAGTCATCCCGGCGTGGCCATCAGCGCCCATCACACGTGGTGCTTCTAGCCTGGCGATGTCACTGGCGTAGGCTGCCTGTCTGCTGGTCGGAACCGCATGCGTCGAGGCGGTGGCGACGAGAGCGAACGCGCAGAGCATCGCTGCGGCGAGGGTAGGGGTACGGCGCAGTTCCACTGGATGCTCCCGGTGAGGCGGGGATGTTGGGCGGCTACCGCAGCCCCACCTGGCCCTTGACCGAGTCGAGTAACCCAACGGCGTCGTAGCCTATACCGTCCTTGAAGACGGTACTCACGTTGCGGATCATGCTGCCGCCCGAGGTGAGGTCGCCATCAATCAC
Organism: Acidobacteriota bacterium; assembly: GCA_036012155.1. Classification (GTDB taxonomy): domain Bacteria; phylum Acidobacteriota; class UBA890; order UBA890; family WLXD01; genus DASCOT01. The sequence continues at coordinate 4,558 of DASCOT010000023.1, read as the reverse complement.
CACCAGGTCGGCCAACTTGCCGACGGCGACGGTGCCGAGCTCGCTGTCCACCCCGAGTACCTTGGCGCCGTTTGCCGTCATGATCTGTATGGCTTCCTCAGGCCGAAAACCGGATTCGATGAACAGCTCGTAGTTGCGATGGTCGCCGAAGCCCGGCAGCGCCCCGCCAGCAGGGTCGACGCCGCTCGCCAATACCCCGCCGGCTGCGACGAACGCTCGGTTGAACGCCATCGCGTTGGTCAGCAACCCGGTCATGAAGGCGCGCTCCGCGGCTGTCTCGCGGGTGCGTCTCCGAAGTTCCGCGTACTCCTGGCGGAGCCGTGGTGTCATCATCTCGAGCGCCCTTGGATGGATGTCTGGGCGATGAGGGATTCGCCACTCGAATACCGAAAGCGTTGAGGTCAACGACACCCCGTGGGCAACGATATGGCGGATCGACTCCTGAACCTCGTCGCTATCGATGTCCAGATTGGCGAGCGTTGCCGTCATCTCGGGCGGACATTGGTCGACCTCCTTGTTGGCCACGAAGTCGCTCATCGTAATGAACGAGTGCTCGAGGTTGTCGATGCCGAGCTCGACCGCCTCGCCGTGGGTCACCGAGCAAAGATGCGCGGTTACCTTGATGCCGTGTTTGTGTGCCTCGTCGATCGCCGCTCCCAGCGTCTCGCGGCTGATGCTGGTGTATGCCTTCAGCCACTCGACGCCCTCTTCGGCCCAGTAGGCGACTAGCCTCCGAGCATCCTCCGGGGTCGCGGTCTTCGGCTCGATCGTGTCGAGCGGGCTGTCACTATTGTCGAGGTAGGGCCCGGTCGCGTGGATCCGGGGGCCGGCGATGTCGCCACGATCGATCTGCGCTCTGACGTTCAGATCGCTGTAGGCCATCAGCGTGCCGGTAGTGCGGATCGTCGTAACCCCGCTTCCGAGATAGAGGCGGGGGGCGCTGAACACCATGTGGCTGTAAATGGCGCCGGGAGAGGTATAGAAGGTGTGGTTGTGAAGGCCGATGAGCCCGGGAATGACAGTGCGACCGGGCAGCTCCAGAACCTCCGCTGTGGCTGGGACGTCCACTTCGCCAGCCGGTCCGATCTCCGAGATACGGCCGTTTCTGAGGAGTACTGTCTGGCCCGCTCGCGGCGGTGCTCCAGTGCCATCGATCAGCAACACATCGGTGAGGGCGACAATCGGTGCGTCGACGCTGACGAACTCCCTCGCCTCCGGAGCGAGGGTAGGTTGCGTCTGGGCCGCCGCAAGGGTTGCCAGCGCGACAAACGACGATGCGCAAAGACAGGGTCTTAGCATGCGTCCACTCCTGTGCCGCTCCCGCCTGATGGCCGAGTCGGCGGAGGCTTGTTTCAGTTGTGCACGCGAAGCGTCATCGCAACGTCTTGGCGGCGGTACAGGCATATGCCGTTGACGTCCTCGCACACGTAGTAGAGCGCGTATCCCGGAAGCGTGACTTCGCCATTCGCGGCGTTGTCCGGAACGCGGATCTCCAGCTCGACCTTGCGCGGTTCCAGACTCACGGTTTGCGGCGGGTTGGCTACGGTCAGTACCCGACGATCGACCTCCCATCCTTCGGGAGGCTCGATCCAGAAAACCAGGTCGTCGACTGCGTTGTTCCAATGAGCCTGGATCGCGGCGTTGGGTAGGAAGGTGATGTGGGCGCGAGTGCTGGCGCCCGCTGCGACGGTGCCGGGGACGAGCGTGCTCTCGGCAACGATGTACGCTCCGAGCGGACGCGTTGAGGCGACCGCACGCGGCAACGAGATCGAGATCCGCTCTCGCGGCGTGCGGAGCTTCCGTCTGTTGCTGTCACCGCGTCAATTCGACCTGTCCCGTCCGCTACGTGTTCGAGTCAACGGGGTTGTTAGCCACCAAGGCTCGGTGAGTCCCAACGCCCGCACGCTGCTTCGATGGGCGGCCCGTGATCTCGATCGTTCGATGCTCTTCGTCGCGGAACTGGAGATCCACATCCCGCCCCGGGAGGCTCGCTGTGATCGCCTCCGCCTGTTCGTCGCCAGTTTCCTGCTAGTCTGCCTGGGTGACGACCTTCACCGCGAACTAACCCACGTCTCGTAGAGGCCGATCATGCCGCTGGTTGCCCATTCCCACCTGCCCACGTTCGATCGCTTGCGAGCGCGCGGACAGGAGGTGCTCAGTCTGGATCGGGCATTGTCGCAGGACATCCGGGAGCTTCACATCGGCATGTTGAACATGATGCCCGACGCCGCTCTGAAGGTTACGGAGCAGCAGTACATGCGACTCATCGGCAGCTCCAACCAGATTGCGCAGTTCTACGTCTACCCCTTCTCGGTCTCCGGTCTGCCGCGGAGCTCCGAGACCGAGGCATACATCGACCACCACTACGCTACTTTTGCCGAGCTACGCCGGACAGGCCTCGATGCGCTGATTATCTCGGGGGCAAACGTCACCCGTCCTTCCCTCGAGCTGGAAGCGTTCTGGGAGCCGTTGCAGGACGTCATTGCCTGGGCGGCTGAAAGCGTGACCAGCATTCTGTGCTCCTGCCTGGCGACGCACGCCCTGGTCAAGCATCTGCACCAGATCGATCGCCACAGACTGCCGCGTAAGCGATGGGGCGTGTATAGCCATCAGGTGCAAGACCGGCATCATCCGCTCATGCAAGACATAAACACCCGCTTCGACGTGCCCCATTCTCGCTGGAATGAAGTGTGGCGCGAGGATCTCGAAGCGGCTGGCTTGAAGTGTCTCGTGCAGAGCGATGTCGCCGGGGTACACATGGCGGCTAGCCCCGACCAATTTCGCATCATCTACATGCAGGGGCATCCCGAGTACGACTCCAACAGCCTGCTGAAGGAGTACAAGCGTGAGGCAGTACGATTCCTCGACGATGAGATCGACCGCCCCCCGCCGTTTCCCGAGCACTACTTCAACGAGGCCGCGGCCGACATCGCGGAGAGTTATCTCCGAGATGCGCTGCAGGCAAAGAGCGACGGCAACCCCGTTCCCGATTTCCCGGAAGAGAATCTTGTCCCCCATCTTGACAACACCTGGACTGACACCGGCAAGGCGATCTTCAATAACTGGCTCGGGCTCGTTTACCAGTACACCAACCACGACCGGCGCCAGCCGTTCGCCGCGGGGGTGGATCCCGAAGATCCTCTCGGCTTGCGGTCTTGCTCCGACTGACTCGCTAGAATGACCGATCGAACTCTTGCTATCGAAACCGAATACACGCCCCTGATCGGGAAGAGGACAGGCACGTGAAAGACGAGACACTCGCAATACACGCAGGCTACGAGACGGACCCGACGACCAAGGCGGTGGCGGTGCCGATTTACCAGACCGTGGCCTACGAGTTCGACAACGCGAAGCATGGGGCAGATCTTTTCAATCTCGCCGTGCCGGGCAATATCTACACACGCATCATGAACCCCACCGCAGATGTGCTCGAGAAGAGGGTCGCGGCACTCGAGGGTGGCGTCGCGGGTCTGGCGGTGAGCTCCGGCAGCGCTGCGGTCAACTATTCCATACTGAACATCGCCGAGGCGGGCAACAACATCGTCTCCGTCCCTCTGCTGTACGGCGGCACGTATACGCTTTTCGCGCACATGCTGCCCAAGCAAGGCATCGAGGTGCGCTTTGCTGAAGACGACAGCGCGGCCAAGCTTCGAAAGCTGATCGACAACAACACGGTTGCGGTTTTTGCTGAGACCATTGGCAACCCGGCCGGCAATATCGCCGACATCGAAGCGATCGCGGAGATGGCCCACGCTCGCGGTGTCCCGGTAATCGTCGACAACACGGTGGCTCCGCCTCCACTGCTCAAGCCAATCGACTACGGCGTCGACATCGTGGTGCATTCGCTGACCAAGTACATGGGTGGTCACGGCAACTCGCTTGGCGGCCTGATCGTCGACAGCGGGAACTTCCCATGGGCCGATCATGAAGACCGCTTTCCCGGCCTCACCCAACCGGAGCCGTCGTATCACGGCGTGGTCTATACGGATGCCCTAGGCCCCGCTGCCTATATCGGCCGTGCGCGCACCGTGCCGCTCCGCAACACGGGTTCGGCCATTAGCCCGTTCAACGCGTTCCTGATTCTACAGGGAATCGAAACGTTGCCTCTGCGTATGGAGCGTCACGTAGACAACGCGCTGTCGGTGGCCGAGTTCCTGACGAAGCACGCCAAGGTGAAGTGGGTGAGCTACGCGGGCCTGCCTGATTCCGAGTACTACGATCTGGCACAGAAATACACCAACGGCCGCCCGTCGGCGCTACTCAGCTTCGGGGTCAAGGGTGGATTTCGTGGCGGAGTGAAGTTCTACGACGAGCTCAAGATGTTCAAGCGACTCGTGAATATCGGCGATGCGAAGTCGTTGGCGGCTCACCCGGCCTCAACCACCCACCGACAGCTGGCCAAAGACGAGCTGGTGGCGGCGGGTGTGACCCCCGACATGATCCGGCTCTGCGTGGGGATCGAGCACATCGACGATATCCTCGCCGATCTGGATCAGGCTCTGTCGGTGGTGTAAAGGCGCGAGTGAGTGTCCGGTCTGCTGGCGTGCGGGCGCGATGC
>DASCOT010000022.1:0-12113 GCA_036012155.1 Acidobacteriota bacterium | reverse complement strand
TGAAGGCGGCGGGCAACGTCTTCGAGGTGTTCCTCGGCATGCCCTATCTCGCCGGCCTTTTGGTCTTCGGAGGCATCGTGGTTCTGTACACGGTGGTTGGTGGCATGCAGGCGGTCGCGTGGACCGACCTGATCCAGGGATTGATCATGGTCGTTGGCTTTGCGGTGCTGTCGCCGATCGCGGTGACCGCCTCGGGCGGATTCTCCGAGATGCATCGGCAGTACGGCGAGATCAACCCCGAGGCGATCTCGTTCCTGGGTGCCATGCCGGCGTTGTGGGTGGTGTCGTCGTTTCTGGTCTGGGGCTTCTTCCAGATCGGCGGGGCCCCCTCTGCGGTGACGCGGTTCCTGATTCTCGAGGACAGCCGTGCTCTCAGGCGTGCGATGCTGTACTCGGTGACCTTCTCCTGCTTCATCTACGTCAACGCCACGATCATCGCCATCGCCTCGGGGGTGTTGCTGCCGACGCTGGAACAGTCCGATCTGGCACTGCCGCTGTTGGTATCGAATCTCCTACCACCGATCGTCGGTGGGGTGATCGTCGCCGCAGTGCTTGGCGCGACCATGTCGACCATCGACTCGGTGTTGCTGATGGCAGGCTCACTGGTCGTGGAGAACGTCTACATTCCGCTTTCGCGCCGTCACGTCGACGCGGCGCAGGGCCTGAAGATCGCGCGCCTCGCCACGCTTGCCCTCGGCGTTGTCGCTCTGTTGATGGCGATCGAGCCGCCAGCGGCGATTCTCTGGATCGTTACCATGGGCTTCAGCCTCATGGCCTCGGCGTTTACCTTTCCGCTTCTGCTCGGGCTCTGGTGGCCAGGCGCCACTCGCGAAGGTGCGCTCGCCGGCATGATCGGCGGTTCGGTTGTCTGCGTAGTCTGGTATCTGGCCGGCTATGCGGTTCACGGATCGTTCGACAACTGGATCGGTGGCCTGTGGCCGGCGTTCATCGGTCCGCTGGCCTCACTGCTGTTGCTCGTGGTCGTCAGCCGGTTGACGCCGCCGCCACCCGACGAGGTCGCGGCGCTGTTTTTCGCAGACGAGGCGTAGCAGCCAGGGCCAGCCCCGCGAGCCGCACGGCCGACGGACAACGGCATACTAGAGCCGTAGCTGCGACTGGTTCCGTCGGCGGCGCATCAAGAGACCAGGCTCCGCAGAGCGTTCGATAGCGTATGGGCGCCGATTATCCCGACGATGTTCCCGGACCTGCGAGCCCGAGCCCTTCGGCCAGGATGGGGCCTCGAGGACGTCCACCTCTGCCCGAAAGTGTCAGAATCGTGCACGATAGCGGTGGATAGTTGATCCACAGGCGGACTGCAGTACCCAGGAGCCGTATGTCCGAGCGCCAGCCGAAGTCGATCTACACTGCCGAGGATCTGGAAAGCGTCGATCACCTCGCCGGCAGGCCTGGCGAGTCGCCCTATGTGCGCGGGCCCTACGCGTCGATGTACACCGAGCGTCCGTGGACGATCCGTCAGTACGCCGGCTTCTCGACGGCAGAGGAGTCGAACGCGTTTTATCGGCGCAACCTCGCGGCCGGGCAGAAGGGACTGTCGATCGCCTTCGACCTGGCGACGCATCGGGGTTACGACTCCGACCATCCTCGGGTGGCTGGTGACGTGGGCATGGCCGGCGTCGCGATCGACTCGATCCTCGACATGCGCGTCCTCTTCGCGGATATCCCACTCGACGAGATGAGCGTGTCGATGACGATGAACGGCGCCGTATTGCCGGTGCTGGCGCTATATATCGTTGCGGGAGAGGAACAAGGGGTAGCGGCGGACAAGCTCACGGGAACGATCCAGAACGACGTGCTCAAGGAGTTTATGGTCCGCAATACCTACATCTACCCGCCCGCCGAGTCGATGCGCATCGTAGCCGACATCTTTCACTATACCTCGGAGCATATGCCGCGCTTCAACAGCATCTCGGTGTCCGGTTACCACATGCAGGAGGCTGGGGCGACGGCCGATATCGAGCTTGCCTACACGTTGGCCGACGGTATCGAGTACGTCCGCGCCGGGCTCGACGCCGGGCTCGAGGTCGACGCGTTCGCGCCGCGCATCTCGTTCTTCTTCGGCATGGGCATGAGCTATCACACCGAGGTGGCCAAGTTGCGAGCGGCGCGACTGTTGTGGAGCCGACTCATGGAGCAGTTCGATCCGCAGGACCCGCGCTCGTCGCGGCTGCGCACCCATTGCCAGACATCTGGTTGGTCGCTCACCGCTCAGGATCCCTACAACAACATCGTGCGCACCACCATCGAGGCGATGGCCGCGGTGCACGGTGGCACCCAATCGTTGCACACGAATGCCTTCGATGAGGCGCTCGGGCTGCCGACGGATCTGTCCGCCCGCGTTGCCCGCAATACCCAGCTGATCCTGCAGCTCGAGACCGGAATCTCCGATGTCGTCGACCCGTGGGGCGGCAGCTATTTCATGGAGAGCTTGACCAGCGAGCTGGTCGAACAGGCGATGCGCCACATCGAGGAGGTCGAGGAGCTCGGCGGAATGACCCGGGCGATCGAAGCAGGGTTGCCGAAGCTGCGGATCGAGCAGTCGGCAGCGCGAATGCAGGCAAGCATCGACTCACGCCAGCAGCAGATCGTTGGTGTCAACGCGCATGTGACCGACGCGGAAAGCCCCATCGAGGTGCGATCGATCGACAACACCGAGGTGTTGCAGGCGCAGCTCATGCGGCTCGGAACGCTACGGAGACAGCGCGACGACGTCGCCTGTGAGCAGGCGCTCGCAGCGCTGACACGGGTTGCGGACACCGGCGAGGGGAACTTGCTGGACGCGACGATCGGGGCGGCCAGGGGACGCGCCACCGTTGGGGAGATGACCGCCGCTCTGGAGACGGTCTTCGGACGCCACGAGGCCACCATACGGTCGTTCTCGGGCGTGTACAGTGGCGCCATGGGCGAGACCTCCGAGGATGTGCGGGCGGTGCGCGACCGAGTCGAGGAGTTCTCCGAGCGTCGGGGCCGTCGGCCGCGTGTTCTGGTCGCCAAGCTCGGACAGGACGGCCACGATCGTGGTCAGAAGGTCATAGCGACCGCGCTATCTGACCTGGGGTTCGATGTCGATATCGGACCGTTGTTCCAGACCCCTGCCGAGGTGGCTCGTCAGGCGGTGGAGAACGATGTGCACGTGGTTGGCGTTAGCACGTTGGCAGCCGCGCACTTGACCCTGGTGCCGGAGCTTCGCGGCGAGCTCGAGCGTCATGGTCGATCGGACATCGTGGTGGTCGTTGGCGGTGTGGTGCCGCCCCAGGATCACGCCGCTGTCTTGGATGCCGGAGCGGCGGCGATCTTCGGTCCGGGGACGGTCGTCACGGACGCCGCCGCGCGGCTGCTGGACCAGCTCCAGGCCGAGGACAACGGCGACGGAGGTGGCTGAGTGGCGGAGTCCGCGGCGAAGCTGGCCGCCCGCGTTCGTGCCGGCGATCGTGCGGCGCTGGCACGCGCTATCACGCTGATCGAGAGTGCTCGTCCCGATGACCAGGCCGGTGCCGAGCACTTGCTGGATGTGCTGGCCCCCGGTATCGGCAACGCCTGGCGCATCGGTGTTAGCGGCGTACCCGGAGTCGGCAAGAGCACGTTCATCGATGCTCTCGGATGCTGGCTGGTGGAGCAGGGCCACCGCGTCGCGGTGCTGGCGGTGGATCCTTCCTCGACGCTTTCCGGGGGCAGCATCATGGGTGACAAGACGCAGATGGCACGATTGGCCAGGCTGGATGAGGCGTTCATCAGGCCCACACCGTCGGCCCGGACGCTCGGTGGTGTGGCAGCGCGCACGCGGGAAGGGATGATGCTGTGCGAAGCGGCCGGCTACGACGTAGTGCTCGTCGAGACGGTGGGCGTCGGTCAGTCGGAGACCGTTGTCGCCGACATGGTCGATTGCTTTCTGGTTCTGATGCTTCCCGGCGCCGGCGACGAGCTGCAGGGAATCAAGAAGGGCATTCTCGAGATCGCCGACATCGTAGCGGTCAACAAGGCTGACGGCGATAACATCGGGCGCGCCCGAGAGGCGGTCACCGAGTACGGCGCTGCGCTGCGATACGGACGCGCGGAGCCGTCTGCCTGGCGTCGGCAGGCCACCATGACGAGCGCCGTCACGGGCGAGGGCATCGCCGAGATCTGGGCGCTGATCGAGGAGCATCGCGCCACCCTGGACGGTAGTGGCGAGCTAGAAGAGCGGCGCCGCCGGCAGCGGCTGGGTTGGATGTGGGGATTCGTCGAGGATTCGCTGATTCACGATTTTCGCGCCCGCGCCACTGCGTCGGGCGAGGCCGCGGCTACCGAGCAAGCGCTGCTCGCCGGGGAGGTCACCCCACGTCGCGCCGCGCGACAGCTCATGGCGCGGCTGGCCGGTGAACCGGATTCCCACTGAACGTGTGGAAATCCCTGTGGAAGAGCGGCGTGGCTTCGCGCGCCCGTGCCCCACGGCTGGCCGCTTGTCCGTTTTGCACCACTCACGGTGCAGGGCTGCGCCATTTGCCGCGATGGTCTGCAGCTTGTCAGCTGTGACGGGCGAGGCCCGGGCTTTGCCGCGAGTCCGAGTCGCCACAGGAGCTACTCAGCCAGCGATTCCGCTCGCCGTCTTGGTGGCGCGCCGCCGCTCGTTTTCCTTCAGGTGCCGTTTGCGGAGCCGCAGGCTCTGCGGAGTGACCTCCACCAGCTCATCGTCCTCGATGAACTCCAACGCCTGCTCCAACGTCATGCGCCGCGGCGGCGTCAGCACGATATTGTCGTCGCGGCCAGCGGCGCGCATGTTGGTGAGCTTCTTACCCTTGAGCGGGTTCACCGGAAGGTCGGCGCTACGTGAGTTGAGGCCGACGATCTGCCCCTCGTAGATCGGCTCGCCGGGACCGACGAAGAGCTGGCCCCGCTCCTGCAAGTTGCAGAGCGAGAACGCCAGCGAAGTGCCCTCGGCCATCGACACCAGCACGCCGTTGGGGCGGCGCTGGCGGGCGATCTTCCGCTCGACGCCGTAGTGGTCGAAGCTGTGCACCATGATGCCACTACCCGAGGTCGTGGTGCGGAACTCGGTCTGGAAGCCGATGAGCCCGCGCGACGGGATGATGTAGTCGAGTCGGATGCGTCCCTGGCCGTCGGGGCGCATGTCCTGGAGGTTGCCGCCGCGGCCGCCAAGCGCCTCCATGATTACGCCCTGGTGGCGGTCTTCCACATCGACGCTCAGCTGCTCGAAGGGCTCCTGACGTTGGCCGTCGACCTCTCGCAAGATGACACGCGGTCGCGATACCGCCAGCTCGTATCCTTCGCGCCGCATGTTCTCCAACAGAATCGACAGGTGCAGCTCACCGCGGCCACAAACCCGAAACTTGTCCGGGTTCTCGGTCTCGTCCACCTCCAGAGCGACGTTGTGCAGGGTCTCGCGGCGCAGGCGCTCGCGGAGCTGTCGGCTGGTGACGAACTTGCCCTCTTTGCCGGCGAACGGGGAGGTGTTGATCTCGAAGGTCATCGCAATGGTCGGCTGGTCGACGACCAACACCGGCAGTGGCTCGACGTGCTCCGGGTCGCACAGAGTGTCGGAGATGCGAGGATGCTCTACGCCGCTGAACGCCACGATATCGCCGGCCCCCGCCTCCTCTACCTCACTGCGCTCGAGTCCATGGAACCCGAGCACCTGCAACACTCGCTCCTGACGCTCGCTTCCGGCAGCGTCGACTACGGTTACTCGAGCGTTGCGTCGCAAAGTACCGCGAGCGATGCGTCCGATGCCGATGGCGCCGACGTAGCTAGAGTAGTCGAGTGAGCTGACCTGTATCTGCAGCGGTCCGTTCGGGTCGACGTCGGGCGCCGGGACATGCTCGACGACCGTGTCGAACAACGGCGCCATGTCGGCTCCTGGTTGCGCCAGGTCATGGGTTGCGGTGCCGTGGATCGCCGAGGTGTAGATCACCGGGAAGTCGAGCTGCTCATCGGTTGCACCCAGCCTGATGAACAACTCGAAGGTCTGATCCAGTGCCCAGTCTGGCCTGGCGGCCTCGCGATCGGTCTTGTTGATGACCACGATGGGGCGTAGGCCGTGCGAGAAGGCTTTCTGGGTAACGAACCGTGTCTGCGGCATCGGTCCCTCGACCGCGTCGACCAACAAGAGCACGGAGTCGACCATCGACAGCACCCGCTCCACTTCGCCGCCGAAGTCGGCGTGACCTGGGGTGTCGACGATATTGATGCGGTAATCCTGCCAACGGATCGCTGTGTTCTTCGACAGGATCGTTATTCCCCGCTCGCGCTCCAGATCGTTGGAGTCGAGGACCCGCTCGCGATGCTCGGTGCGCGCGTCGAGGGTCCCCGACTGCTTGAGCAGCTCGTCGACCAGCGTCGTCTTCCCGTGGTCGACGTGCGCGATGATGGCGATATTTCGCAGGTTCTGGATCATTGTCGGGCGCAGACGAAGCCCCTCGAGGGCGCAACGGGATTGGCCGTGCCGGAACAGCATAGCCTCACCACTATTGTAGTCGGGTGTCGACCGCCCTGTTCGCCTGGTCGATCCTCACACGTGTGGAAACCAAGTGCCGGCTTGGCACCAACTATCTCGTGACTGCTACAGTGAGCGACGAGTGACCAATGGGCCCACCGAGAGTGTGGGCGAGGAGCAGCCATGTTGATCAGGAGACGGCGCGGCTGGGAGATCCCGGAGCGCGAGGTTACCCCGGAGAGCGTCTATATCGACCGCCGCAAAATCCTGCAAGGAATGGGGTTAGCTGCGATCGGTGCGGGGGGTGTGTACGGCGCGTCGAAGGCACTGGCCAACGGCGCTCCCCTGATGCAACAGGCCGTTCCGATGCCCGATTCGGTGGTCTACCCGAGCGGTCCGGCCGCCGACCTGTATCCCGCGACTCCCCATCCACGTTTGACGCTCGAGGATGCCGGCCGTCCGTTGACCGAGCCGGCGCTGACCCACGCCTACAACAACTTCTACGAGTTCGAGACACCCAAGCAGGGCGTATGGCGCAACGTCGAGGACTTCAAGACCGAGCCATGGACGTTCGAGGTAAGCGGCCTGGTCGGCAAGCCGGGCACCTATGATCTCGAGGAAGTGATGCGCAAGATGCCGCTCGAGGAGCGCGTCTGTCGCTTCCGCTGCGTCGAGCGTTGGGCCGCGGTGATCCCATGGTCGGGGTTCCCGTTCCGCTCGTTCCTCGAGCTTGTCGAGCCGCAGCCACGCGCCAAGTTCGTCGCCATGACCACGGCCAATCGGCCCGGCGAGATGCCCGGTATTCCGTCGCAGTCGTGGTATCCGTGGCCGTACTTCGACGGTTTGTCGATCGAGGAGGCCAACAACGAGCTGGCATTCCTGGTGACGGGCTCCTACGGCAAGCCGAACCCGAAACAGAACGGCGCCCCGATTCGGTTCATCACGCCATGGAAGTTCGGCTTCAAGCAGGTGAAGTCGATCGTCAAGTTCGACTTCGTCGAGCGCCAGCCGCGTACCTTCTGGAACGATCTGCAGCCGAGCGAGTACGGGTTCTGGGCCAACATCAATCCGAAGATCCCGCACCCGCGCTGGTCCCAAGCGCAGGAATGGTTGATCAACAACGGCGACGTCTACGATACCCAGATCTACAACGGCTACGGCGAGTGGGTAGCGGACATGTACACGTCGATGGAGAAAGAGCTCGGCCTTTGGCTGTATCGCTGATCAGTTGCTGCCGATGACCTCGTCGAGGTCGGCCGTCGGGGCCGCGCAGGCGTAGTCGCGGCACGCGAAGTACAGCGGTCTGGCGGTCGCGGCGACGCTCGCCTTGCCTGCCAGCAACGGCACTTCCTTCTCCAGTGTGGTGAGGTCCGGTGCGTCGGGGTCGAGCCTCACGACGATCTCGTGCGGCGCGAATTGACGCCACAGCTCGGCCAACGCGTCCTTGGTGGCAGGCTCCTCGGCGCACCCCAGGACCACGACCTCGCGTTGTTCGGCGAGTTGGGCGTCGAGTGCCAGGCTCATCTGAGCGAATGCCGACGGCATGCGTTCCATGAGCGCGACAAAGGCGTCCAACGTCTGACGGGCCGCCTCCGCGTAGCGTTTATCGCCGGTGAGCCGGGCGAGTCGATGTAGCCAGATCGCGGCGACAGCATTGCCGGCGGGCGTGGCGCCGTCGTGGCCTGCCTTCGAGGTGGTCAGTAGCTCTTCGTGGTCCTTTCCGGTGAAGGAGAATCCCCCACCGTCGTCGCCAAACAGCTCGATGAGCCCATCGGCCAGCTCACGCGCGTACCGCAGCCAGCGGAGCTCGAACGTCGACTCGAACAGCTCGACGCATGCCCAGAGCATGTTGGCGTAGCCGTCGAGGTAGGCGAGTAGCTTGGTGGTGCCGGCACGGTGGGTGTGCAGCAGGCGTCCATCGCGCCGCATGCTGCCCATCACGAAATCCGCCGCCCCGGTCGCCGAAGCGAGGTATCTCTGATCGCCGAGCACCCGATAGCCGCGCGCCATCGCGGCGATCATCAGGCCGTTCCAGTCGCTCAGGATCTTGTCGTCGAGGCCAGGACGGATGCGGCCGTCGCGCGCTTCTCGCAGTCGACTACGGAATCCCGCCAAACGCTCGCGTAGCGACTCCGGAGCTTCGTCCAGCTCGCTGGCAAGCAACTCCAGAGGGCGTGGGAGATGAAGGATGTTGGTTCCCTCCCAGTTGCCGTTGGCGCTGACGCCGTAGGCGCGTCCCAGAATCTCGGCGTCGTCCCCGAGCAGCGTCTGTAGCTCCGACTGATCCCAGACGTAGTACTTCCCCTCGACACCCTCGCTGTCGGCATCGAGGGTCGAGTAGTAGCCGCCGTCGCTCGATTGCATCTCACGAATCACCCAATCAAGCGTTTCCGAGACGGTGTCGGCCAGCGTTCGCTTGCCGGCAATCTGATATGCCTCCATGTAGGTCGTGGCCAACAGCGCGTTGTCGTAGAGCATCTTCTCGAAGTGCGGAACTAGCCAGCGTGCGTCAGTCGCATACCGATGGAAGCCGCCGCCTACCTGATCATAGATACCGCCGCCTGCCATCTGATCGAGCGTAAAAAGGGCCTCGTACAACAGGTCTGTATCGTTGTGGGCAGCGGCGTGGCGCAGAAGCAGCGAGATGGACATGCTGTTGGGGAACTTCGGTGCTGCTCCGAAGCCTCCGTAGTTCGGATCGAAGCGCTCGTGCAACTCTCTCGCAGCGCGCTGAATCAGAGTGTGGTCTAGGGAGACCTGTGTCCTGCTGGCGCGGGGCGTCTGGAGGTGTTCCAGGAGCTGAGCCCCGGTAGCTTCGATCTCGTCGCGGCGGTTGGCGTAGGCGTCGACAATGCCACGCAGCACCTGAGTGAAGCTCGGCATCCCGTGTCGTGGCTCCGGTGGATAGTAGGTACCTCCGAAGAAAGGGCGTAGATCGGCTGCCAAGAACGCCGTCAGCGGCCAGCCTCCCTGTCCCGTCATCATCTGCACGGCGCGCATGTAGATGTCATCGATGTCGGGCCGTTCCTCTCGATCGACCTTGATGCACACGAAGTGCTCGTTCATCAGCTCGGCGGTCGCCGGGTCTTCGAACGACTCGCGTTCCATCACGTGGCACCAGTGGCATGCGGCGTAGCCGACGCTCAACAGGATCGGCTTGTCGTCGGCACTGGCCCGCTGGAGTGCCTCTGTCCCCCACGGGTACCAGTCGACCGGGTTCGAGGCGTGCTGTAGCAGGTAGGGACTCGTCTCCTCACCCAGGCGGTTGCGGCTGCGGGACATCACGAAGCTCCGGTTCAGATTCGGTGAAAGCGTTGGTCGCCGCGGGTTCGTGAAGGTCGCCAGGGTTTGCGGGCGCCACCCGGGGTTCGCTACCTTGTCAGTATGTACCCTCGACAGCAATCATCACTGTTCCGCTCACTGCTCGTTGTGGCGGTGCTGGCGCTGGCCTCGGCCGACAGCAGTGCCAGCGCCCAGCAAACGCCAGGCTTCCGCACTGCTGTCGATGTTGTGAGGCACAGCGTTGCTGTTCTCAACTCACGCGGGGAGCCGGTTCCCGGATTGCAGGCGACCGACTTCAGGATAGAAGAAGACGGGGTGCCGCAAGAGATCAGCGTGTTTCTGGCTCCGGGGTCGGCACCGCTCGACGTTGCCCTGGTGCTCGACTCGAGTACCAGCCTTCTGCACTGGTCGCGCGTTGTGCGCAACGCAGCGAAGACCTTCTTGCGACGGCTCGACGTGCGTGACTGTGTCTATCTGCTGCCCTTCAACGAAGTCGTTGGTCCGGGACGATGGGCGCGGTCGCTCGAGCCGGCTCTGGCAGCGCGAATCGACGGCATCTTCATGGATGGAGGCACGGCACTGCACGACGCGCTGATCGACGGTATGAGCACCGTGTATTCGATGAGTACCGGACGCCCTCGCATCGAGCTCGACTCCCGCGCCGGCGAGGTTGCTGATCGCGGCTCATGCAGCGCGCGCCCCGAGGCCGATACGGAGACCATCCCGCTCCGCCGGGCGGCCTTGGTGCTGCTGACCGATGGCGACGACCACGACAGCGAGCGTCGCTTTGACGAGGTTCTCGACGCCGCGCGCCAGACGGCGATCCCGGTATTCCCGATGGTTCTCGGTGCGGCGCGAATCGACGAGCTCCTGGACGAGAAGCTCAGACGCCTAGCCGGCGAAACCGGGGGCATGATTATCGATGCCGTTCGCCCCGACGAGCTCGAAAGCGCCTACGACGACGTGGTCGTCATGCTACGGGCATCGTACCTACTCGGCTACGGTCCGGAGAGTCCCGCGGCGCAGCCGGTCCGGCAGCGGCGCGTCTCGGTGCGTTCACGCCGACCCAGCTATCGCCTGGTGTTTCGTCAGTATTACTACCGCTAGCGCCGTGCGCTCATACGGCGGACTTCCGGATAACGGAAACAGTCCACCGTATGGTCATTCACCAATCCGGCGGCCTGCATGAAGGCGTAGCAGATGGTCGGCCCGACGAAGCGAAAACCGCGCTGCCGTAGGTCCTTGCTCATGCTCTCGGAGGTCGAGGTCTGTGCCGGGATTGCGCTCAACGAGCGCCAAGCGTTCTGTACGGGGGCTCCGTCGACGAAGTTCCAGATGTAACGGGCGAACGAGTCCTCCTCGGCCTGGAGTCGCAAGAGGGCGCGCGCGTTGTCGATGGCCGCCGTCACCTTGAGGCGGTTGCGTACGATCCCCGCGTCCCGCATCAGACGCTCGACAGAGCGCCGGTTGAAGCGCGCGATACGCGCCGCGTCGAACCCGGCGAACGCCCTTCGATAGCCCTCCCGCTTCTTCAAAATGGTCGACCAGCTGAGGCCGGCCTGCGCGCCCTCGAGGAGCAGGAACTCGAACAGCCGGCGATCGTCGTGAACGGGGACCCCCCACTCGAGGTCGTGGTACTCGATATCCAAGGGTCCGCCGGATCGAACCCACTGGCAACGGGTCGCGCTCATGCGCCGATCGTAGCAGCCAAGGTGCTCGGTAGTGGCTGTTACTCGCTTCGCAGAGCCTCCACCGGATCCAACGCCGCGGCACGCCGTGCCGGGAGCACACCGGAAGTGAGACCGGCTACGAAGCTCACCACCAGAGCCGCGATGACGAACTCGCTAGGAACGTGCACCGGAAGTCCTGGTATCGTCGCGCGCGCCAGTATTGCCAGCCCGAAGCCCAGACCTACGCCGATCGCTCCACCGACCAGCGACAGCGCTCCTGCCTCGGCCAGGAACAGCAGTTGCACCTGTGTCGAGGTAGCCCCGAGTGCCTTGAGCAGGCCGATCTCGGAGGTCCGCTCGCCGACCGCGATCCACATGATGGTAAGGATGCCGATCGCGCCGACCAGCAGGGAGATGCCGCCGATCGCGGCCACCCCGGCGGTGATCATGCTCATCACGTCGCCGAATACCTCCAGCATTTGAGATTGTGTGGTGACGGTGAAATCCTCGCGCCCGTGGCGCTCGGTCAGCAATGCGCGAGCCGACTCCTCTACCTGCCGTTCGAGGCCGGCGTGCGAGAAGATCATATCGATCTCGAACAGCTCGTCCTGATTGAACAGCTTCATCCCCTGTGCCACGGGGATATACACCACGTCGTCGATGTCCATTCCGAGGATCTGGCCCTTGGGCTCCATCACGCCGATCACTCGAAA